>JAYVNE010000123.1:0-14116 GCA_043758615.1 Akkermansiaceae bacterium | reverse complement strand
ACCTGTGAAAATCAACTACCGAATACAGTGTAGAAGTGGGCTGGAAAGTCCATATGTTGATTTTAGGTGAAATTCTAAGTCCGACAAACTGCTAGGCCGGTGCCTTTGCGTTTCGAAGTGTGATGGCGCAGCGAGAAGAAGCGCTCAAAGATCTTTTCCCGCGCGTATTCCGGCACGCCGGGGCCGTGGTCGCGGATCGATAAGGTGACGTTGCGTTCGCTCGTTTTTACCTCGATTTCGATGGTGCCCCCACGCGGGGAAAAATCGATAGCGTTCTCCAACAGATTTGTGACTGCCGCCCGCAGGATGAAGGCATCACCACGCATCGGAATGGCTGCCTCCACCATCACTGGTTCTAACTCAACACCGGCGATTTCCGCTAGAGGGCGGGCTTGGTCGATGGCGCGGGCAACGATGGCGTGGAAGTCGAGTTCATCGACAATTTCTAAACTGGCACGTCCTTCGATGGCGGAGAGCTCTAACAAGCGATTGATGAGGCGCTCGCTGCGAGCGGTTTCCGCACGGATATTTTCGAGAAAGCGCTTGCGATCGAGAATCGGCATCTCCTCATCTAGCAACTCCGCCGCACCTCGGATGGCGGCGAGCGGGCTCTTCATCTCGTGGGTGAGCGTTTGAATGTATCGTTCAGCATAGCGACGACCTTCCAAGGCATCGCGCATCGAGTCTAGGGCGTGAGCGAGGGTATTCACCTCGCGGCCTATGCCAATGTTAGGCTTCGCTGGTCGCTCGCCGCGCTCGATGGCACGGGCGTATTCAGTGATTTTCCCGATGGGGTGGAACAGCCAGAGGAAAACTGCGCCTATCAGGAATAAAATACCGCCACCGATCAAACCGCAGGCGACGTAAATGATGCGACGCCTCTCCCGAACAAGCGGCAGCACGTCCGCTTGGGGTTTATAGACGGTGAGCACACCGATTGGTTTTTTCGCGTCACCAATGGGAGCCCCCACATAGAAAACAGAACTTGTCGAGTCCTCGAGATTGTCACGGGTGCTGCGTGCACCATAACGACCTGCGAGCGTCAGCGATACATCCCGTTTCGCAGAATAATCCTGGCCCTCACGCCTTCCTCTATCGGAATCAAAAATGACAATGCCCTTGGAGTCGGTGAGATAGGCATGAATGCCGATGCCACTTTTAAGGTGATCGAAAATCCGCGCTTGGATAATGCGGCCGTGGGCACCTTCGAAGGCCTGATGGAGCTGAGCTGAGTCGAGCTGATTTTCCCGAACGCCCTTCGTGACAACTTCGGCCAGCAGATTTGCCACATCGACGAGCACCTCCTCGGTCGCTTGGAACGTTTGTGGCTCTACCTCCGAAACGAAATGTCTCGCAAGCTGATAGAAACCCAACGTGATAATGAATGCGATGAAAAAAAGGGTGACCCGGGTGAAGCGCATGATGATCCGAGAATTTCAAAGCATCACCAAATAGCCCAGGCCGCGACGGGTCTGAATCAAGTCCTCTGCCCCCACGCGGACGGCACGGAGCTTGGCTCGGATAGATTTAATGTGAGCATCGATGGTGCGATCCGTCACGGCACCCGGATCCTGCCAGGCATGATCGAGCAATTGATCCCTGGTGAAAACTCGGCCCGGCTTTTCCAACAGAACGAGCAGAAGTTTGTATTCATGAGCCGTGAGATCGAGTTGCTCTCCATGGCAGTGAATTCGCATCGTTTCTTGCTCGTGATGCAACGATTTTCCAGCGCAAGCGATCTGCTGCTGCGGTGAAGCCGTGTTCTGAGAACGACGGAGGATGGCACGCACCCGAGCGACAATTTCCCGAGGGGAAAACGGCTTGGTCACATAGTCGTCGCCACCGAGTTCGAGCCCGAGGATGCGGTCCACCTCGCCGTCGCGGGCCGTTAGAAATAGCACCGGGATGGGCGAAATTTCGCGCAGGCGGCGGCAGACATCGAGACCTGTCATGTCGGGCAAACCGATATCGAGAATGGCAAAATCGAACGGCTCACGCGCGGCAGCGGCAAGCGCGTCCGCACCGGTGAGGGTGTGCGTGACTTCGAAGCACTCAGTACCGAGCGCATAGACGAGGGTATCGGCGATGGCCGGTTCATCTTCTACCAGTAGGACGCGGGGCATGAATGGATTTCAACCCCTCCCCGTGAAATGCCAATGAAGAAAGCGTAAAATTTCACGATAATGCCTTGCGGTTGAGAATGCCATCGATCAGCGCACTGCGGGTGTCGATATGGGTGGAGGTGCGATTCGCAGATGGATTTGAGACGATTTCCCTGAGACGCATGAGCTTCCTGCCACCGGACTGCGCATCATAACTGTTGAAACCAATGGTGAAACGGCGGCCCGCCGCGACGGCCTCACCTTTGTAAACGAAGCGAGTGACTCCGCCATCACGGGCCAGCTCTAATTCAAATGGCCACAAGGTTCGATCTGATTGGTAATCCTTGCGATCCTCGCGAACGATTTCGATGAGCTCCTCAGCCGTGACTTCTGCGACTGTTAGGAGATTTTCATAAGGCAGCATTTTCCAACAATCGGCTACGGTGAGGTCTCCCGTAGCGAGATCGCCAGTGCCAAATGTGCCATGGAAAACTCCGTCCACGGGAGTCTGGTTGCGTTGGAGCGCCTCGCTGAAGAACTCGCAGAAAAGCAGGGACAGCCGGTTTCCCCTGCCCTTTCCATCGATGGGTGACCTAACACTTCCTAGTTTTCGTGCCATTTGCTCTTCCGCCTTTTTTAACTCAGGTTGCGCGGTTTCTATCACCACGGGATCAAGATCGTAACGCTTATCCATCAGCATCGTAAGAGCCTTGCGTCCGACAATTTTCCGGGATTCCAAATCCAAAGTCAGGTCGATCCGCCCGCAGTGGATGCCGTAATAGTCAGCCTGCGAACACAAGACTCCGTTGAGCTCAAAGGAGGGCTGGTCCTGATGAGTATGCCCTGCTAGAAAAACATCCACATCGCTGTTTTCTTTGAGAATCTCACGCATGGGATTCGCGAAGTCGTCATCCTTGCGCCAGCCCATGTGACCCATGACGACAATAACGTCCGCCTCTTCTGATTTGGCTTCGGCGATGGAGCGTTTGAGAGAATCAGTGGGACTTGTGGGCGAAATGCCGCCAAGCGTCTCAGGTGCCAGCCAATAAGGCAGCCCCGGAGTGACAAGACCAATCAAGGCGATCTTGAATCCGCCTACTTCTTTCATCATCCATGGCTTCACCACTTGCCACGCACCTTCGAGTGCGCCGGGGACTTTTCCGCGGAGTTCGAGGTTTCCAGTTAGAACCGGAGATTTAGATAGGGTTAGATTTTTCTCAAGCGCTTCTGGCCCCCAGTCGAAGTCGTGATTCCCAAGCGCCCAAGCATCATAACCGAGGCGATTGAAGAGTCCGATTATCAGCGCACCGCCGTTGCTTAAACTTTCAGCAGTCCCCTGATAGATATCGCCGATGTCCACAAGGAGCGAATCCGGGGCTTCCTTACGCCACTGCCGGATGCACGAAACGCAGCGGGCGAATCCGCCCACATCCTTCACCCCGCCGTAGGTCTGAGTCGGAAGGATGTGGCCGTGCAGGTCAGTGGTATGAAAAATGGAAATAGTTTTGACCCTTCCGGGGTCAGCCCCGAAGCCCAATGCCGTGGCTCCCAACCACGCTCCCGATCCTGCTAGAAACTGACGCCGTGAAGGCATGAATTCATTCATAACCCATACACTGCCGTTTCCGTTCCAAGATGCAAGGCACCAATGGAACTCACTCGAAGTCGAACGTTTTCCTACGGGTAGGCTTGAGACGGTAGCGACCACCGTTGAGCTGGCGAATCGGGTCGAAAACCGAGTCCATTCCCACTGCCTTGATTGCCTCAACTTGCGCCATCAACTCACCCAGTCGCCCTTTAGGAAAACCGTGCTCTTTAAACCAACTAAGGTATTCGGGTGGAAGGTCGATGATAGGAACACCCGCAGGAGGGTATGCCTTGATCCCGAATTTACCGAACGGGATATGCGTCTTGCCAATTTCAATCAGGAGATTGCGAAAATCATCATGATCGATATCGGTAAACGTCATCCCTAGTTAGAGGCTTGAGGAGTATGCGCAGCAGCTTTGCCTTGATTCAATTTCAAGGCGCCCTCCGTCTGACCCTTGAACCAAGTATCATACTCGGCTTTAGGAATGATTTCCATGGAGCCCACCATGTTGCCATGGCCTTCGCCGCAAAGCTGGGCGCAGACGACGTAGGTTTCGAGAGTCTTGATCGGCGTGAACCACATGGGAATTTCACGTCCGGGAATCGCATCCTGTTGCACACGCATCGGGACGATGCAGTAGTTGTGGATCACATCCTTGGTGCCAATGTTCAGCACCGCCGGTTGATCAACTGGTAGCTTAAGGATTGGACTGGTGAAATCATCGAGCGCATTTGGATCGGTGTAATCGATACCGAGGTCATTGGTGCCGGAGATCAAGTTGGGATCCCGCCGGCCGAATTTGTTATCAGCACCTGGGTAGTGATAAGTCCAACCGAACTGCCAACCGACGACACGCACGCGGTTAGGGTTAAGGTTTTGCACGGCTTTCCAGCTATCCACGCGCTCTGCCCAGAGAGGGAAAGCAAATCCGAGAAGCAGCACTGCCTCCACGATAATCACGCCCACTTCCAAATGGCTGGAGAGATGGCTTTTCACTCCCTCATAGGATGCCTTCGGATTGTTCTTATGCCAAAACCGAAAGATGCAATAAAAGAAGAAGATCGTCCAACCGACGAACAGGGCGATCATGAACCAATGAACCACATCAATCATGTGATCCACCTGACCGCCGTGTGCGGAGAAGTTTTCTGGAATACCGAGGAACTTGGATGGACTCATAGGAAACGAAAGAGAATTGAATTAAAGTTAGAAATCAAATAGAGGTCTCGGGAGCAACGTAATTGTCGGAGAGAGAAGGATCGAAATGCTCTTTTTCGCGACGAGCGATGCGGAACATGAAAAAGCCGATGCCACCCAGCATTGCTAGCACGACCGCTAACAGGAAAAAAATTGACCACCCGGCAGCATCTCCACCGCCTTCGATCATGGTGATGCGGCAAGTAGAGCAGGCAAAAATGGTAGGGATGGTGTTCATGACGAGAGGTAAAAACGTAATTTCAAATGTGAATGCGAGCGGCCTTACGATAGAAGCAAACTCCATAGACGGGCATCAACACCGCGCCGACAGCTCCTACAATTCCCACCGCCGTGATCATGGGCGATGACTCGAAAGACAGCAGAAACGACCACAACGCGAGAAACACACACAACAAAGTGCTGACACTCACGAAAACGATGTGGAAAGATTTAAGGGACATGTTGGTATGTTCGGACGGCGAACGGGAAAATCAATGCCCGGAGTAGAAGAACTTATCGAAAATCGGGTCGCCTAGGGCAAGGGCGGTGAGACCGGCAAGACTGATAACAGCGCAGATCCCCGAGCCGAAAAGCCAGTAGATCGCTTTTTTCTCGTGGTTTAAGTGCATGAAGATCGAGGCGACGAGAGTGGCTTTGATCGTGGCGATCGTAAGTCCGAGGATGCAGTCCCATTTATCAAAACCGTGAGCACCGACATCGAATGGCGGATAGGTCGCAACGAGAACGGTGAGGATCGTACCAAGGAAAAGGATGCCACCCACAAACAAGTAGGTGCGAACGGCTTTTTTAATTTCTTCTGGGGAGTCGGCCATTTGATTAGGAATCTATGATTTTGAATTTTGAATTTTCGCGAAGGCTTACATCAAATATAGGATCGGGAAAACGAAGATCCACACCAAGTCAACAAAGTGCCAAAAAAGACCACCGATTTCCACGCGGTTGGCGAGCCACTCGGGATTGGTGAGATACATTTTCTTTCCGAAAAACAGATAGTAGGAAAGAACCAGCGCACCGCCGATGACGTGCAGTCCGTGCAAGCCAGTGATGGTGAAGTAAATCGCGTAGTAAGTATTCCAAGCCGGCGAAAACTTAGCGGCAAATCCAACTTGCTCACGAGGTAATGAAAACTCGGGGAATGTCTCAGCGCCACGGGCTTCGTAGTTAGGGCCGAAAAATTCTTCTTTAAATTGATCGGCACCAGAGATTTTAGCTCCGCCCTCTTCTTCTGCCATCCTGGCAAGGTCTTTCCAGCCAAGGCGATAAAGCTCTTTGTGGGTCGGCTCACGGTGATGAATGGCGAGCTCCTTCGTGAGCTTATCCATCTCCGCGAGATGCCATTTCCATGCCTGTTGGACGAAGGGGCTGTTCTTCATGAGCCATGAATTCTGAATAGCGACCTCAGGATCGATCCCTTTGGCCGCCGCTTTCATGACAAGATATTGGAAGTCGATCGCATCGACATGATGGAAAACCATCGGACTTGCTTCGAGCTTACCATCCACCACAGTGCTATCACGAAGAGTGGATTGACCATCCGCTTCTTTGATATCGCGCGGGTGGAAATCAAAGGATGTCGGAGGATCGACTTTGAAAGCAACCGTTGAAATTTCATCCAACAGTTTGGGTGCGAGAGCCTTCGCATCGATGTCCACACCGGAAGCGATCTGCCAGTCCCTTTTACCAGGGTTGGCGGCGTGGGCTTTCACCCATTCTTCACGCAAGGCGGCCGTGCGATAGGCACCATTGTGACTGCGTGCCGCGAGGTGGATTTTTTGAAGACGATTGAGAAACTCGATGGACAATGGCTCGCCTGCTTTAGCAACGGTTTCTGGTGCCTGGCCTTCCTTGGTAATTGCGGTGAGATCAGCCGCGAGAACGATCTTCGAGTTCTTGTGTTCAGCCTCGGTTAGAAATTCCTCCACCCAAGGCTTATGGAAGCGCACGGTGTTAAAAGTAAGCTTCGAGGTTTCGACGTAGATTAGATTTTCTTCGATCTTGTTTCCCTTGTGATCGAGCACTGGCTTATTATTGCCATCCATTTCAAAGCCCAAGTGGCCTTCCATGATACTATAATCACTGAGACGGACCGCTTGGTGATGGAACTTCACGTTATACTCAATGGCTTTAAGCACCATAAAGATCAGGGCGCAGAATACCGTGATGCCCATGAAAATTTGAAACTTCCGCCACTGGTGCATTTTTAAGGAAGCCCATGCAAAAACCACTGTCACCGATGAACCGATGAGCACGAAAGTGTTAATCAAACCGGGAAGCACCGGCAGCGTCCGCTCAGGCCATGGATAGTCCGCACCGAGGCGAAGGAATACATAGGCCGAGAAAAAACCGCCGAAGAGCATAACTTCGGATGCGAGGAACAACCAAATTGCGATCTTCGAGTTGAAGAGGCCGGTGTCCTTTCGGGGAGTGACAATGTAAGGAATTTCCATTTGAGAACGGGAAGGCTTGATTAGAAATTAGTGCTTATCCGCAGGCTTTTCGGCAGGTGCCGCGTTTTTCGGAGCGATCCACTGGGGGAGGAAATCCTCTTCGCAATCCGGACGGCTGTATTCGTAAGGACCACGATAGGTCACGGGTTCAACGAGGAAATTGCCATGGCCCGGAGGCGTTGGAGTCGCCCACTCAAGTGTAGTAGCATCCCATGGGTTGTCGCTGTTCGCTTTTCTCCCGAACTTCCATGAGGTAAGCAAGTTGATCACGAAGAAGATTTGGAATGCTGCCATCGTCCATGCACCCATCGACATCATGATGTTCATGTCAATATTTTGTGCCACACTGTTTCCAAAGATATTCACGCTGTCCTGCGCCTTTGCAAGGTAAGCATCTCCTCCGTTATACCAACGGCGATGGAAACCTGCCATGCCTTGCACTAACATCGGGAAGAAAATCAAGTTCATACAAATCAAGCTCGGCCAGAAGTGTAAATGATTGAGCGTCCTGCTCATGAAGCGTCCAGTAATTTTAGGATACCAGTGAAGCACTCCAGCGAAGAAACCGAATAGAATCCCAGGTGCCACGACATAGTGGAAGTGCCCAATCACATAATAGGTGTCATGTAAATGAAGGTCGGCTAGGTTGAAAGCTAACGGAAGTCCGGTAAGACCCCCAATCCCGAACATCGGAATGAAAGCGCAGGCCCACATCATCGGAGGAGTGAAACGAATCGAACCGCCCCACAGTGAGATCAGCATGGCGGTGATGATTACCACGGATGGAACTGAGATCAGAACGGTGGTGGTTTGGAAGAAAGTGGAAACCGCAGCACCCATGCCAGTCATATACATGTGGTGAGCCCACACGACGAATGAAAGGAAGCCGAGCACGAGCACCGAATAGACCATCGACTTGTAACCCCAAAGCGGCTTGCGAGTGTTGACGGGAATGATTTCAGCCACGCAAGCAAAGGCAGGCAGCAGCAGGACGTAAACTTCTGGATGCCCGAGGAACCAAAACAAATGTTGGAACAGCAATGGCGAACCACCGCCAGACAGATCTGCTAGTCCTTCGCTTTTCGTGAACAAGCCAGTGGGCATGAAGAATGAGGAATGACCCACACGGTCCATCAACTGCATGATACCCGCAGCTTCAAGCGGCGGGAAGGCAAGCAGCAGCAGGAACCCTGTCACAAGCATCGACCAAACAAAGAACGGCATGCGCATCCATGTCATGCCGCGCACACGGAGATTGATAATGGTAGTGATGAAATTCACCGAGCCGAGAAGCGATGAGGTGATCAGGCAAACCAGTCCGATGAGCCATTGAGTTTGACCTGCTAGAAATTGATTGACCACTTGTCCATCAGCAAATCCTGCCAACGGCGAGTAGTTCGTCCAGCCGGACTTTGCCGCGCCTGATTCCATGAAAAACGAAGAACACATGATGAGGCCACCGATGAGATAGACCCAGTAGCTCGCCATGTTCAACCTCGGGAATGCCATATCGACCGCGCCGATTTGAAGAGGAGTGACATAGTTACCAAATGCACCGAAACCAAGCGGGACGATCCCAAGGAACACCATGATCGTTCCGTGCATCGCGCCGAACATATTATAAGTTTCACCCGTCACCTTGCCGTCCTGCAACCAGCGGGCTTTCCAGCCGTCGGTGAAAATCCAGCTCATCCATTCAGGAAGCGGCTGATGGGGATAAGCAATGCTCCAGCGCATCACCATCATCAGATAGAATCCAAACGCGAGGAAACACATCGCAGTGATTCCATACTGCATGCCGATCATCTTGTGGTCGGATGAGAAAACATATTTCCAGATGAACCCCGGGGCGTGATGGTGTTCGTCATGGTGTTCGTCATGGTGGGCATCGTGCCCGGCGTGTGTGGTGTCGTGAGAGCTCATGGTTCCGTCTTGCGGCGTTAGTTAGTCCATTAGAAAAAAGTGAATCTCGGGGAATGCAGCTTTTTATATAATTGGATCAGGGTGGAAAATAAAGGGATGAATGAAACTACAGAGAGGCTTAAGCTCAGGGAGCCTTGGCAGGCGCGAGAGTGACAGGGTCTAGCAGGATCGTAGGATCAAGGACTGCTCCAGGAAGTGCCTTGACGTGATCTGCGGTGAGCTCCTCAGAGGTGACGGAGTTTCCAGCTTTTTTACGAGCGGCGGAAATTTCGATGGCCGCTTTTGCCATATCGGCGGTGACGACATCTCCCTTGGTATTGCCAAAGTTGTTACGCATATAAGTCATGATGCCCGCTATATCTTCGGGAGCCATTCCGATTCCCTGAGGCGGCATCACTCCATAGGTTTTGCCATCGCTCACCGGTCCTTGAAGGCCGTTAAGAATGATCATCGCAAAACGCTCGGTTTCGCCGTTGACCCAAGCCGAACCCGCCAATGATGGATAGGTCGAACCATTGCCCCGGGCATCCGAGCCGTGGCAACCACTGCACTTCGCTGCGAAAATCTTCGCCCCTTTTGCCCCGTAAGCCGCGAGCGCAGGCTTTGGCATCGGTCCTGTCTCAGCAGCACCCGGCGCAGGAGCGCGGAGGTAGCCGGGACGGAAAGTCGCCGTGTAGCCAAACAATTCACCACCACTTCCGAGAATTCCTCCGGCGATGAGAAGAACCACGCCGCAAGCGACGAACGCCCACATTGAGACTGGCGCGATGCCGTTGTCTGCAATTCGATTTTCGCGGGCGCAAGCGGCGGCTTCGCGGACCACACGCCCGTGGGCCTCGGTCACATTGATCGACTCCTCAAGGTCTGGCTTTTGGTTAGGCTGTGACATGGATGAAAGTAGGTAGGATCGCTTTTAATTCAATGGTCACTTAACTTTTTTCACGGGAGAAAAATTGAGGGCGACAGGAACAGGTTGATCTTTTTTAAGGGACATCAGGTAAGAGACCAAAGCTTTTGCATCGGAGTCAGGCACCAGCTCGAAGTCTTCACCACCACCGAAGGGAAGAGCATCAAGTGAGCGGCTGCCTTTAATTTTTTGCTCAGTAAAAAGAAAACGAAAGGAGGGACAAGTGGACTTCCAGCGTTCCGGGCTCATCCGTGGATTGTAAAGGTGGGCATACAGCCAATCGTTAGGGTTTTTGCCGGCTGCATAGATCGACTCCACGCGACGCCCAAGATTTGATAGATCCGGCCCCATCCGGACGACTCCGATTTGGGCATACTTCTCACCGAAAAAATCATACGCATTGGTCTCGCGGCGGGTATCGCCACGATCTCCATCAGATTTCAAGCCACCCCAATCCGGGCGATAAAGATCATTGCCCGCATAGGTCGGACGAACCAGTTGCGTGTGGCAAAGATAACAACCGTTTTGCGCATATACCTCAGCGCCGTTAGCTATCCGTCCGGTGCGCTTGGGAAAAAAGATCCCAGTGGCTCCATCGACGGCCTCAGTGAGATGGATAGGTTCAAGATTGCGCATCTTGATGAAGGGCACGACGACCATCGCAAGCCAAGCGATGCCGAAGCTGGCGGATAGACCGAGAATGAAATTGCGGAGGCTCATTAGGAAATTTGCTGAAATTTAAAATCTGAAATCTGAAATTCCATGTTAGTGGGCAGGCATGCTACCCGGTCCGGCATTGTCGATGTCTCCCTCTTCGCCATGTGGGCTAACAGTGCTGTGATGAACCGCAAGGAGGGTCGGGTGGGAACTGCGCCGACCCAGACGCAACCACATCAACGCGAGGTGAATGAAAAAGAAAACGTTAGCAAACAAAATGACGCACCATGCGAGAGTCGTTCCCACGGCATACGGGAAGGCACGATCTGCGGCGCTTTGCCATGGTTGTTTCCAATCCTCTTGGCCGATTCCCTGTTCGAAACCACCCAAAATCGCAAACAGAACGATTGAGATAATTCCATAGACGGAAAACAGGAAATGAATTTTAATTAGGCGGCGGGAAAGCCACTCGCGCCGAGTCACCCGTGGCACGATGAAATACACCGCTCCAAACATCACGAAGCTGAAAAATCCATACAAAGCGAGAATTTCAAATCCATAGCCGGAGAGTGAAAACTGCGTGAGAGGAAGCGTCGAATCTGGTAGATTTAAAAGGACTCCCGAGAAGCCCAAGAGTGCGAGACCGCCAATTCCGGCAGCGGTGAAACGGAGTGCCGGACTGGCAGCCAGCGTCTCAGGCGATGACATCATCGTGCGCAGAATGTTAATCGCGGATGCAATCGCTGGAATGAAAAGTAAAACGGTCGCCGCAGCGCCGAGGTAAGGCATGAAATAAGGAATCGGAGCACCGGTTAGCTTTTGCATTCCCGCCCATGGCGCAATGATCGCGAGCGACCAAAACCCGAGCTTCGCCAGCGAGTAGCTATAAACCGGGCGACCCGTCACTTTCGGCGCGAGGTAATAAGCAGATCCCAAAGCAACCGGGGTAAAGAACAAGAACATCAGCGCCGACTTATACCAAGCATTAATGCCAGACGCCATTACGGGATGCCCCGGCAAGCAATGCAGCAGAGTATTCGCTGTGATAAAAATCCATGGAAACCAGATCATCGCCGCAAGGATATACCACTGGGAGATATACACGTGGCCCTCAGGCTGAACGCGGAATTGAATAAACGACCAAATCACAATCGCAAAGTAACTGATCAAAAGCACTGGCCATGCAAACGCGGGAAACTCCATCCATGGCATTCCTGTGCTAAAGCCTGTGAGAATCCCAACCACTCCCATCGCTACGCCAAGGTTCCAAACGTGACCTGCTGCTAGAATGATTCCTGCTGCAGTGCATTCTTTACGAGACAAGCGAGCCATCAACCAGATGATCACTGCAAACGCCGCTTGGAATCCCCAACCGTAGATCAGCGTGTTGATGTGAGCTGGAAACACTCGCCCGTATGTTAGCAAAGAACAACCCGCCATGAACTCTGGGCTGTGTACTTTCGCAGATGCAATGATTCCAAGGACGATCGAAACCGCGAGCCACGCGGCACCGCTTGTTAGGAAAAACATCACCGGATGGCGCAACGAACGATCGATCCCAGCGCGAAGCAAGGCGTCTTGTTCAGGGGTGGTAGGGGTGGCAGATGACATCGGCTTTAAAATAATGAGAAGGTAGGAATTAAGGCTTGGTCAGCTCTGGCACCGTAATCTGCGGCTTGCCCACTTCGCTGCGGAGCGCGGCGACTTGCTCAGGCTTCACTGCAGGCGCTTTGTTGCCGAAACTGTTGCGGACATAAGTGAGAACACCGGCGATTTGATCATCCGCTTGATACGACAAGGGGGCCATTCCGCCGGGCATGTTATATTCCTTCCCGCTCACGGTGATCGGGCCTATCAGACCACGAAGCTGGATACGAATTAGATTTGAAACCGGCCCTTTCACCCAATCGGAGCCAGCAAGCGGGGGAGCGATCGGGCCGCCCTCGCCATTCTGTCCGTGGCAAGCAGCGCAGAGCATGAAGCTGGCTTTACCGAGTTCTATCACCGCAGGATCAATCGGGGCATCCGCAACTGGCGCATCGACTGCGGCGGTATTCACGGCAGGAGCCGCCGCCATTTTCACGGCAGTCGGAGATCCCGGAACGATCTGTTCGGGCTTCTCAACAGCGACCGGCTTGGAAGCGGCAAGTTGTTTACTCACCGTCACTACTGCCGCCTCGATATTCTCAGCAGAAATGTTAGCAAGCTGCGCCGCATCGATCTTCGCCTTCGTTTCGTAGCGTGGTTTGGCCGCAGCATCTTCGAGTGTAGTAGGCTCGGACCTATTAAAAACCCAAACGACTGCGAGCAGCAGCGCAAAGATCAAGAAGGTGCCGATACCCCACCAGAAGGAGGTGAAGCGTAGGATCGGATTGTCGCGGGATGGGTCCATGTGAAAGAAGAAGATCAGTTAGAAAGATTAGCGGACTCGAGGATGCGGGGATCGCGGTTCGGATAGAGCGAGTGCTGACCAATGGCGCGGATAAGGAAAAACACGAAGGCGGCACCGATAGTGATGAAAGCGAGGATGTCGCCCCAGAATGCACCGGGGATACTCACTTGGATCGGCCCGAAGACATCCGGCTTGATATTTCCGAGCGAAACACCGCGCTGAGGAATGGTGATGAGATAGTGGTCAAGCACGTGCATGCAGAGCGTGTAAACCGCCACGATTGAGAGCATTTTCGGATTTTTCTTCAACCATGCCTGGAGAAGGACCACGAAGGGGACCACGAAGTGACCGAACACCAAAGCGATCATCCCGATGTTCCAGTTGCCCGTGTTACGGATGAGGAAATACGAAGTTTCCTCAGTGATGCCCGCATACCAGATGAGGAAGTATTGCGAGAAAGTGATATAAGCCCAGAAGGTGGTGAAAGCGAACATCAGCTTGCCCATGATATGGAAATGCTCAGGTCCGGTAACATGTTTAAGGTGACCTTGGCTTTTCAACCAAGTGCAGACGATGACGATTACCGCCATTGAGTTCAGTGCGGTCCCAGCAAAGAGATAGACGCCCCACATGGTCGAAAACCAAGTGTAGTCTTGGCCCATCAGGAAATCAAAACCTGTGAAAGTAATCGTTAGAGCGAAGATGATGAGCGTGTAAGTCGAGTGAAAGCGCGCTTGGAGCAAACGTTTAGTCCCGGGATTCGGATCGGTGTCCTGAGCCGTGGAAAGCTTCCGCAGACCGATGATAACGGCGCTAAAAACAATACCATAAAATGCCACACGACCATACCAGAACGGGGTGCTCATGAACCAATACTTG
>JAYVNE010000122.1:0-4766 GCA_043758615.1 Akkermansiaceae bacterium | reverse complement strand
ATGTTGGCAGAAAATTAATCTTGATTCTATGTAGCAAAACATCTTTGCTGCCAGTTCTTCACCCGGCATCCTATGAACAGAATTTATCAGGGCAGAGTCTCGAAGGTCGAAATGCCGTTGGGCGGTAGTTTGCCCAAAGGCAAGAAGAAAGAGATCGAGTGGCTGCCATTTCACCCTGATTCACAAAAAGCCATTCAACTTAGAGATGAAGTGCTGCCGGAGATCGCGCAGAAGAATGCGGCGATTCAGGAATGTGTGACCCGTCGCAACGAGGCCAAGAAGAATAATGACCAGAATTTGGTGACGGAAATCGGCGGACAGATCGATGCGCTTGGCGAGCAGGTGCATGAATTGCGGAAGCAGGTGAAGGGACCGTGGGAGGACGCATTGTGGGACCATCATCAGTTGTTTCAAGACGCGGTGAACTACTACACGCTCGCGCTGGTGGCACTTGGAGAGGGGTTGCCAGCAGAGCACCCTATGACCAAGCTGCGAGGACGGATGGCGTTGGCGTGGGATGCGTTCCCTCGAGAAGTGGCGAGTGCGCTTTCGCTTGGGCAATCTGTTAGGTCTTGGCTGGGGCTGGTGAAGGATGCGGTGTTTGAGGAGGCGATCAAAAAGGTCTTGAGTGGGCTGACCGTGCCCCAAGTGGTTAGGCAGAAAGCATTGGGTGAACTGCTGGAAGCTCTGTCAAACGGATCGGATGGTGTGGTGCAGCAAAAAGGGCGGGAATACCTGCCGATGTTTGCCATCAAGAAATGTGAATCCACCTTCCCTCGTGAAGCCGCCATGCTTGACCGGCGAGTTGGATATTTTCGCCTTCAAACTGAGTTGCATGAATTGCACGGCAACGCTGCCATCCATTCATTTGCGAATGACGCTTCGTGTTATTGGACAGCCAATCCAGACAAGGGAGGGAAGAACAAAGAGCCGTTGATTGCTCTCCTTGAGGCTATTGCTAAATTGGAAAAAGATAAAGATGTGGCTGCGCTACAGCTTGGAGCAACGACAGGGGCGGAGTTTCTGGCTGGGTGCAAGGCTGCCGCTAATGATCACAAGGCCCAAAAGATCGTCATTCAGCCGATTCCTGTCACAAACAAAGGAGGTGAACCGAAGGCGGCGCTTGCTCTGTTCAAACAGTTCCCGGGAGTTGAGTCGCTGGCGATCCTGAAGCATTATTTTCCAGCTCAGACTGATCCGGCTAAGGAAGTGAAGCGGAGGGCAAAGGCGAAGAAGGACATGGATGAGGCCATCGAGATCGATGCCCAGTTCTTAGTCGATGGGAAGGATCCGATCGAGATCGCCCGTGGGCCACGTGGCTTTGTATTCCCCGCATTTACTTCCTTGGAAGGATGGGCGACCAAGTCTGCTGGGGATGCTTGTTGGCGGGAGTTTGATATTGCTGCGTTTAAGGAATGCATAAAGACGATTAATCAGTTTTACGCGAAGTCAGAAGAGCGAGAAAAGAAGAAGGAAGAGGTCAAATCAGAACTCAGGTTCATTCAAGGGGAAGACCTTTCATGGAAACCCAAGACGACGGACGAACAGGAAGAACGTCAGGTTTTCATTCTCGCTGACGATCCGCGTTACGAAAAGCTGCTCAAGCTGTTGAAAGTTATGGATGATGATCGCGCTGAGCGGTCGAAGGAGGAGATCGTGGGGCCGACGGAAGCGGCGCTTCGTGGGTTTGGAAAACTGAGGGCGGAGTGGATGGATTTGTATCGTGAGAAGAAAGGTGCTCCCACTGAAGCAGCCTTGCAGGAGAAGGTGACTGATCTCCAGAGGGAACATAAGTTGGACATGGGGCACACGGATTTCTTCCTCAAGCTATGTGAAGAAACGAACTGGGAGATTTGGCGCGAGGCGACGCCAGATGAACTTGAGACGCAGCGGGAGCGACGTTGGGCGAAAAGTGTGGTGTATGCTGCGGCTGATGCGCAGGAGTTGGCGGATACATTAAAGCATTTGGAGGACCCTATTCGCTACACCCCAGCGGAGCCGGAACACTCGCGACGTTTGTTCATGTTCTCGGACATCCAAAACAAGGAAGCAACGAATCACGCTGGCCCGGGCTTGGTGGATGTCTGCCTTTCCGTGAAGAATGCTGAAGGCAAGCTGGCATCACTGCGGGTGCGGCTTTGTTATGAGGCTCCGCGCATGGTGCGCGATGAGATTGCCAATGGTGATGGATCTCGCTGGTTGCAGCCGATGATGAAGGCGATGGGCTTGCAGCCTGACGAACTAGCGCACTTCACGCGGGACAAGAAGGGCAAAGCAAAGATGCCTGCGGTGGCGCTGATGCCGGACTGGGTGGGTCGCAGGCGGGACCGTCATTTTCTGTTGAACTTCCCGGTGGACCTCGACACGGACGCGATGGTGGAGAAGATCGGCAAAGCTGCGCTTTGGGAAAAGCAGATGAATGCCGGATGGGAGAATGGTAAGATCAAGCAGCGTTTCCATCTGCTCTGGGATGATATGGAGAAGAAACCAACGGTTCCGTGGTGGGAGAACAAGGACATCCTCCGAGAAGGTATCGTCAGCCTGTCTATAGACATGGGGCAGCGTCGCGCTGCGGATTACGCATTGCTTCATTCGCTGCCATGCGAGACGCCGGATTCATTTGTGATGATCGGCGAGCAGGGAGGACACAAATGGCATACGCGAATCTGGAACTACACGTCACCCGATGATCCGCGGGTGAAAGTGTCAGGTGTGGGAAGTCTCAAGCTTCCGGGCGAGGATGCGGAGGTGTTTATTGACGGTGTGCTCAAGCAGGAGGCCTTTGGCAGAAAGGGGCGTCTGTCGGATCAGGAAGACTATGACGAGGCGATCAAGCTTGCTGGGCGATTGCTGCATTCAGGTGACAAGGTGGAGAACTGGCTCGGGACAACGAAGGAGAGCTACTCGGTGCCTGAGCAGAGTGACAAGTTGGTGAAGTTGTTCCTCGGTGCTCTGAGCCGGTATCGGACGTGGTTCCGCTGGTCATGGCAACTCACACCGGAGCACAAAGAGCGCTGGGAACGGGTGTTCAAGAAGGAGGTCACCAAGCTCTCTTATTTTAAGGAGTGGGAAGAAATGGCGGCACTGGCCGTGACTCCCGCGAACGCCTGTGCGTTGCAAATGCTTGTTGCGGCGGAGGCAGTGAAACTGCGTGCGTTTTTGGAGGAGGCGCTGATTAAGATTGCCAATCGCGTGGCACCTTTGCGGGATAACCATTGGAGGTGGGTGAATTTGACGTGTGGTGAAACTAAAAAGCCACTCCATCAATTGGTCGCCGATGGTGACAAGCCGGAAAAGAAGCCGAAGATTCGAGGGCAACGAGGGTTGTCACTTGTCCGCCTTGAGCAGCTAGAGGACTTCCGCCGCGGGATTCTGTCGCTCAACCGGCTCTCCCAGCACGCCATTGGTATGAAGCCTGATTTCGGTGCGGCGACTCTTGGAGATCGTTTGCCTGATCCCTGTTCGGTCCTCACTGATAAGATCGTGCGAATGAAGGAAGAGCGAGTGAATCAAACGGCGCACATGATTCTGGCACTTGCACTTGGCGTGCGGTTGAAGGCTCCGAGCAATGACAAGGTGCATCGAGATGAGCACGACATCCACGGAGAGTATGAAGCCATCCCCGGTCGAAAGCCGGTGGACTTCATTGTGCTGGAAGACTTGTCTCGTTACACGACGGACAAGAGCCGGGGGCGCTCAGAGAACTCGCGTTTGATGAAGTGGTGCCATCGGGCGATCAACGAGAAAGTGAAGCTGTTGGCGGAGCCGTTTGGCCTTCCAGTGGTGGAGGTGCTTGCGTCCTATACTTCACGCTTCGATGCTCGCACGGGTGGGGCAGGTTTCCGTGTGGCTGAGGTCGGGGCAAGGGATCGAGATTACTGGAAGAAGATCATAGAGAAGAACGCTGACATGAAAGAGGTCTTTGAGCAGCTAGACTCGCTAGCGCGTTCTGGAGTGACGAATGCTCGCCTGCTCATCCCGCAATCAGGCGGTGAGTTCTTTCTAGAAGCCAAGTTGAACACGAAAGCTAATGACCCTACGACGTTGCCCAAGCTGAGACAGGCGGACATAAACGCCGCCGTGAACATTGGATTGCGCGCTGTTGCCGGGACTCACTGTTTCCATGCTCATCCACGGGTGCGGATTGAGAAAGTCACATCGAAGGATGGTGCGGATCAGCAATGGCGAACAAAGGCCAAGGGAAACAAGCGAGAGATTGCGCAGTTTGGGAAGGGGTTTGATGTTTCGGTGAACTTGTCTGCCGACTCCAAGCGGATGAAGGATTCGACAGCGACGCTGATGCATGACCGGAACGGGATCGCGAGTTACGGGCAGGCGACGATCAAGGGCTATGAACACAAGCCTTTGGCTCATAGCACCGCGATCTTTGGCCGGAACAAAGACTTCCCCGGTGCGGTGGCTCGGCTGGAATGGAAGATATGTAAGGATATCAACACCGCCCGCATCGCTGCATGGAAGGAAAAGGCGGACAAGGCTGATCCAGACAACCAAATACCCTTCCTCTGACCGCGCCTCATGAACTTCATCCTCTCCCAACACGCGCAGAAGATGCTGGCGAAGCGGGGGTTGCGGGTGATGGATACTGAGCCTGATTGAGAAACAGACGCTCCCGTTGACAAACGTTCCCTTACCCCGTTCATTTACCTCATGATAACGCTTGCCGTTGATGAGGCTCAGCGCCGCTTCACCCGACTCTGCCATGAATTGGCGTTATCGGGCGATGTGTGTGTGATTGAAGAAAATGG
>JAYVNE010000121.1:0-37751 GCA_043758615.1 Akkermansiaceae bacterium | reverse complement strand
TTGAGGAGGTCATTAACGGTCCGTTCAACGCGAAAGTCCGGGCCGAGGCCGCGCTGCACGCTGCGCTCACAGCAACGAAGCTCGGGCAGACGGATCTCTCCGAGAAATACCTCCGCCTCATCCTGACCACGAATGGCATGGATGATTTCGGTCCAGATGCGCAAACCGCGCTGATGGAGAATTTTTTCGAGAAAAAGGAATACCGCGAGGTCATCGACATCTTCCGGCGTAGCCAGATCAAAAGCTCTGGTGATAAAGAGGCGGATCGGCTCATGATCGCCGCGCGGGCCTACATGCGGCTGAAGCAGCCTAGTGAGGCGCTGCTGCTTTTTCGCGACGTCGAGAAGTTAGTAAAGCCGGAGAAAGACACCGCGTTTGAGGCATCTTACTATCGGCTGTTATGTTTTTTTCAAATCGAAGGACATCACGTGCCGGATCAAGTGGACGCGTTCCTGCAGCTCTATCGGAAAGCGCGGCCGGATGATATTCGCATTCACACCGCGCTGATGATGAAGGCGGAAACTTTGTTTTCCGACAAAAAGCCCGTGGAGGCCGCCAAGGTTTACAGTGAGGTCAACGCGGCAATGATTAGTGAAAGCAATCGACCCGGTCTGCTCTATCAGCGTGGCTGGTGTCTATCCGAAGCAGGTGACGCCCAGGGCGCGATTCGCTCCCTTGGTGAATTTATCACCAAATATAAGGCCGACACCCGCATTCCATCCGCCTACGCAAAACGCGCCAAAGCCTACTCAGAAATTTCGGAACCGGAAAAAGCCATCGCGGACTATGACTACCTAACGGCCTCCGGTTCGCCCGAAGATCTCGTTTCTTACGCTTGGCTCGAGTCCGCCCGCTTGCGCCGTAGCACCAGTAATATCCCGGATATGATCACCCGCTATCAGGGCTTGTTGAAAAATGTCAAAGCCCTCAGTGATGGCGTCGTGGCCGAGGCAAACTACTGGATCGGCTGGGGAATGGTGAAGACTAACGCCGCGAAGGACGCCGTTTCCTATTTAGAGAAGGCACGCACACTCCAACCAGAAACTTATAAAAAGCACGCGGGCATCCTCCTTGCGCTCGGTTATTTCGCCTCCCAAGACCCGCAGAAACTCGCCGATGAAATTCACCTCGCCATCCAAGGCGCTTACGATGCCGACATCCCCGATCAAGCCATCCAGTGGTCCGGCATGCAGTCCTACAATGCCGGTGATTTCAAATCCGCAGCAAACTCACTCGCCCTCGTCTCTAACCCCAAGGAGCCTCGGGAAACCGCGAAGGAAATCTGGCGCTATCTCGCCAAAGCCCGTCTGGAAACCGGTGATGGAGAAGGCGCACTCAGCGCGGCTAACAACGTGCTTGCCGTGGAGGATAATCCCGGTTGGAAAGCGGATGGCCTGCTAGATCTCGGACGTTCCTTGTTGATTCTCAAGCGCCCGACCGAGGCCCGCAAGGCTGCTGATGAAGCGCTTGCTTTACGCCCTCAAGGTCGCACCAGTGCCGGCCTCCGTATCCTCCTGGGTGACCTCGAAGCCGATGCCAAGGATCTCGGTAAAGCTGCCGCAGCTTATCTTTACGTGGTTCAGTTCCACGAAGATAAGGATCTCAAGCCGCTCGCGCTTTCGAAACTCATCGGAATTTACGAACAACAATCGAATGCGGCAGAAGCGGATAAATACAAAAATCAGCTTAAAACCGAGTTTCCAGATTGGAAAGCTCCCTGAGCACGGGCCGAATTCATTCGCTCACTTCGCGATGTTCGCTGTTGAAAATTTTCCGTTTGGGGTTCAGTTTCCGCCCCATGGTTCCGCCGTCCGCCGCCCTTCCTGCCAAACCCGCCAAGCGCAAATCTGAAAGCGCGTGGTCTCCTGAGAAATCTTCCGAACTCTACGGTGTCGAAACTTGGGGCCATGGCTTCTTCGGCGTAAACAAAAAAGGCCACGTCACGGTGCGCCTCGAAGACGAGGAAGCGCAGGCAGAAGTGTCCCTCTACGAAGTGATCGACGGCCTTCGCGACCGTGGCACTCACCTTCCTGTGCTGCTGCGTTTCCGAGATCTCCTGCATTCCCGCATCACAGAAATCAACGAGTCTTTCCGCAAGGCGATCAAAGATTCCAAATACCGCGGCGAATATCGCGGAGTCTATCCGATCAAGGTCAACCAGCAGCGGCAGGTCATCGAAGAAATTTCCGAGTTCGGTAAAAAATACCACTACGGACTCGAAGCGGGCTCCAAGCCCGAGCTGATCGCCGCCCTCGCCCACATGCACGATCCCGAGGCCTATCTAATTTGCAATGGCTACAAGGACGAGGAATTCATCGACCTCGCCCTCCAGTCTCAGAAAATGGGCCTGCGTATCATGCTGGTGTTAGAAATGCCTAGCGAGCTCGATTTGATCCTAGAGCGCTCGCGCAAGCTCGGTATCCTTCCGAACCTCGGTGTCCGCGTCCGCCTCTCTACCAAGGGCTCCGGCCACTGGCAGGACAGTGCTGGGGACAAGTCCGTCTTTGGCCTCAACGCATCCCAAGTGATCGCGGTTGTCGATCATCTAAAGGATACCGGTTACATCGGCTGCTTAAAAATGTTGCACTATCATCAGGGCTCGCAGATTCCTAACATCGCAGCAATCCGCGAGGGAGCGACTGAGGCCGTTCGCATGTATTGCGATCTCGTGAAAGAAGGCGCACCCATGGGCGTGCTCGACATCGGTGGTGGCATGGCAGTCGATTACGATGGCTCGCACACGAATTTCCACTCCTCCTGCAACTACTCTGTGTCCGAATACTGCACCGACATCGTCGAGGTGGTCTCGCAGATTTGTGACAAGGCAGGCGTGCAACACCCGAACCTCATCTCCGAGTCCGGTCGCGCCGTCGTGGCCTATTACTCGGTGCTCGTTTTTAACATCCTCGATGTCACCAGCGCCCAGACCAGCGAGGAAGCTCCACCGATCCCGGAAAACGCTCCGCAAAACCTCATGAATATCATCGAGGTCAACAAGGTCATCAATAAGAAGAACCTGCAAGAGTGCTTCAACGATGCCATGTATTACCGGGACCAGATGCGCGCCCAGTTCTTCTACGGCGCGGCCACTCTGCGCGAGCGCGGTCTAGCAGAAGCTTGGTCCTGGCATATTCTAACACGTATTTCTAACCTTATCGCCGAGCTGGATGAAGTTCCAGAAGATCTCCGCGAGCTGTCATCCACCCTCGTGGATTTCTATTACGGAAATTTCAGCCTCTTCCAATCCCTGCCGGATTCCTGGGCCATCGATCAGGTCTTTCCTGTGATGCCGATTCACCGGCTCGATGAAAAACCCCGTCACCGCGCCGTGCTCGCCGACATTACCTGCGATTGCGACGGGAAAATCGACCGCTTCATCGACAAGGAAGACGTCGCCAAAATCCTCCCGCTACACAACTTCAAACAGGGCGAGCCTTACTACCTCGCCGTCTTTCTTGTCGGAGCCTATCAGGAAACACTTGGTGACTTGCATAATTTGTTAGGTGATACCAATGTCGTCGGTGTTCACCTTGAAAATGGTAAGCCCGTTTACACCCACGAAGTCGAAGGTGACACCGTGGCGGACGTGCTCACCTACGTCGAGTTCGACCCAAAGGAGCTCGTCACCCGCTTCCGGACCTTTGCCGAAAAAGCCGTCACCGAAGGCCGTATCTCGCCAAAAGAACGGCGCGAGATTCTCGATCTCTTCCGCGAAGGACTCTCAGGATACACCTATTTCGAGAGTTAGTTCTTTTTGCCAAAAGTCAGTTCCGAAGCGAAACGCGGATTCATTTGGCGTGGCCTGATCAATTCTTAAGCCACGTTTAAGGACACTGCCGCGCATGAGGATTTGTAGAAATGCCCATGGCGAGAAAGTGGCTGGAGCGTCTCGCTCCAGGCCGTCGCGGAGGCGTCTCGCCTCGCGAATTCTAACTCCGGGCGAGACGCCCAATACTGTCAGATTAAGAAATTTTTAACCGCAGATGGACGCAGATGGACGGGGATGTAAATCGAAAATCATCCTTCTTAATCTGCGTTCATCCCCGTCCATCTGCGGTTTAATTTCTCTGAATTTTTTGGGTCTTAAGGCTTAAACTGACAGGATTGGGCGAGACGCCCGAACAACGGACTAGTGCGAGACGCCCCAGCCACGTTTTTACAAATCATGACGCGCGGCTGAAATGTGGGGAACCCTGCCGCTTTAACAAAAAAAAGGCCGCCGGGGCACCCACCCCGACGGCCAAGCTGAACAACTTCAACACACCCGCAGTATGACCCGCGAACCGTATGAGGCTGACAACTGCTGTTCACCCTTACATGAAAACGCGAACTTTCGGACGGTCTTCAGTGGCTTTAGACTCCTACGTGCATGCGGTGTTCAAAAATGGTTAAAAATATTTTTTAAACCAATTGAGTGACGCAGTCCGTGGACTGCGTTGCAGCCTGCTGCCGCTTTGGCCGGGACAGCCTGCTGTCAGGCCGATCTGCCGGGGATTGTCCCTGTGAGTCTGCTAGTTTCCGCCGCACCCCGAGGCGGCAGCAGGTTGCATGGCCTCAAAGCGGCAGCAGGCTACCGACAGTCCAAGGAGGGGCTGCGCACCTCAGATGGCGCGTTTATTTGTTGGGCCGGGTCCCTTATTGACGGTGGATCGGGCGGATCGACGGCTTCATCGTACTAAATGCAGCGGGCTGGTGATCCGTGGTGCTTTTTGTCGTGGTCTTCGTCTGGCTTGCTTTATCCGGAATGGGGATGGCGTTTACGGGAGGAAGAACACCCGGGCCATCGGCGAAGGTGCGCGCTTTTCTAAGCCCTTTCAGAACCTTGACACTTGCTATTGTTTGCGGTGATTCTTCTTAACGGATGAATTATTATGTCGTAACAATTTTCCTTGGGGTGCTTTCCATCTTCGTAGCGTCTCAAGTAGATGCGGCCATTACCAGCCCAACTCCTACTAGCACTCTTTCTGGTAGCACGGTAAGCTTTACTTGGAGTGCTATTCCGGGAGCGGAAAAGTATGCGCTGGATGTTGGCACCATGGTGGGTGGGTTTGATATCTGGCAAGGTATTATCGTTACCACTTCAAAGTCCATCTCCACGTTGCCCTTAAATGGTAGCACTGTTTATGTCAGACTCTGGACCCGCGTCGGAGGGGTTTGGCAGACACCGCTTGACTATACATATACTGCTGCCGATCACCGGGCCACGCTTACCACACCCGCACCCACCACGACATTCAGCGGCTCCACAGTGACGTTTTCTTGGAGCACAGGCACAAGTGCCAATGATTACGCGCTGGATGTTGGAACCACGGTGGGTGGGTTCAATATCTCGCAAGGAATTGTCACAGGCACCTCAATGACTGTCTCCAATTTGCCAATCAATGGCACGGTAGTTTATGTTAGCCTTTGGACACGGATTGGTGGAGTTTGGCAAACGCCGCTTGACTATACATATACTGCTGCCGATCCCCGGGCCAAGCTTACCATTCCCGGGCTTGGCGCGACGCTCAGCGGATCTACTATCATGTTTTCTTGGGATGCAGGCGCAGGCGCAAGTAACTACTGGCTGGATGTTGGAACCACCCTTGATGGAAACTCTCTCTCACAAGGCGTCACTAGCAAAACCTCGAAGACAGTCTCTGGTTTGCCCATTAATGGTAGTACCGTTTATGTGAAACTCTACACCCAAATCGGCGGTACCTGGCAAGCTCCAATCTATTATACCTTCACCTCAAAATGGGGAATTCTTAGCATCGTCCCTAGTGGCGGTGGGGTGCAAATCACCTTTGTCAGCATCGCAGGCCGCTTCTATCAGCTGCAGGTGACCGATAACTTCGCGGATCCTAGCCTCCCGTGGAGACCAAGCGGAGATAGGATCCCTGGAAAGGACGGCGCCACTCAGATCAACGTGCCTGTAACTGCCGGAGTGACACGTCGCTTCTGGCGAATGGCGCTTTTACCCGATCTTTAACTAATTGATCCGCAAGCCACTCATTATTAGATGTTCAGAAGTTTTAGAGTTTCTTCTGGCACTACATTTCATTCACTCTGTTAAACAATTATTATTTGGAGACCGCCGAGGCCTGTAAGACCTCGCTTGGTGTGCTTCTTGGCGGTTAAATCTCATTTACTAACAGAAAACTGAATTAGCAAGCCGATGACATCGGCTGCGACAACTCCTTAAATTTTACCTCAGTTACGGTGGGGTGCGCCGAAGGAAAGTTTCTTCTTAACGGACGGGGCTTGAGACTCGCTGACGGGCCTTGTTTTAGGCGCATTTCCGGACTTGTCGGCGACAGGGGTGATCGCATTCACGGGCGGAAGGACACCCGGGCCATCGGCGAACTCACGGGCCTTACTGGAAACCTTGTAACGATTGTCCATATCCGCCTGTACGTTGTTGAGGGAACGCTCGCTATTCACAATCGAAGGCTGGATGAAGACCATGAGCTCGCTGCGGTCCTTGCTTTTAGTATTAGAGGAGAAAAGTCTGCCGAGAAACGGAATGTCACTGAGAATAGGGATACCGGACTTGGAATCGCTATTGTTAGAGATAATCAAACCGCCGAGCACGATGGTTTCATTGTTAGGAACGGTGGCTGTGGTGAGGATTTCCCGGGTTGAAATCTTAGGCACGTCGCCGACTCCCGCAATGGGAGTCGTTCCGTCCTGTTGATCGTTGAGAAGAGAAATCTGCATGGTGATCTCATTGTCAGAGTTCACCAGCGGGATGACCTCGAGTTTTAAGACGACATCCTGATATTCGACTTGGGTTGAAGAAAAATTACCGCTGTTGTTGGTGCCCGTGGGAATGGCGATCCGTTGACCGCTGGAGATGGTTCCTTTTTGATTATTCGAAGTGAAGATGCTAGGTCTGGAAAGCACGGTAAAATTCGACTTTGATTGCAGGGCTTTGAGGTAAACGCCTAAATTCCCAATGGTTCCATAAGCGCGCAGGCCACCACCTTGTCCAAGTGAGCCAGGATCGAAAAACGTGTTCTTTGCAGGGACCGCGGGGATTGCGGGCTTTGATTGATCACCTGGAGTAGATAGATCCTCGGGAATCGCTGGAATCGCTGCTATCTCAGGAAGAAACTTAAGAATAGGCAGGATGGCACCAAAGCCGCCACCCGCGCGACCGGAGCCGTTACTGCCTTGATAGAGGTAATCTACGCCGGTGTCCGATGAATTACCGAGAGAAAGTGTACCAATGACCGTAGAGATCATGACTTGATCGGGCTTCACGTCGATTTGATCGAGCAGGCGCTCGATGATTTCAAGGCCGGAGGGTGGGCCTTGGACGACGATGGAATTGGTAATGTTATCGGCGACAAGCAGGGTGCGGCCGACAAGTTTGGACTCAGGAGCGGAGCTGACTGAGGGGGAGTCGAGGCCACTGCCACCACCACTGCCGCCGGAACCTCCGCCACCACCAAAGCCACTGCTTCCACCCCCCCCGCCGAAGCCACTGCTTCCGCTGCTGCCACTGCGGCCTGAACCACGACTACTGGATCCGCTGCGGCTGGAGCTTCCGTTTTGCCGATTACCGGCTCCGTTTTGTGCGCCTGCATTTCGGCTCGCGCCGGGTGGGGTCGCCCCACCGCTTGCAGACCCGCCACCACCGCCGCTGTCCCCGGTGCCACTGAAGGCGCGGGTGAGGGCGTCTCCGGCGATGGGTAGGAACTCAGAGACGGTGAGGAAACGGAGTTTCCGACGGAGGAAATTTTTCTCACTCGTTTCCACATCGAACTCGCGGACGAGGCCCTCGACGAATAGCAGATCGACAGGACGACCCATGGCGAAAATGCGGTTGGTGCGAGGGTCTGGGATGATTTGCACTGGAGTCGCCTCGCCGCTGCTGCTGGCTCCATTCTGACCGCTACCCGCAACAGGCGGGGCACCGGGGATCGGTGCGGCTGCATTGTCAGCACGCTGAATTCCGGCGGTGGTTTGGGCGGATTGTTGGGCGGTGAGTAGCTCGGTGAGAGTG
This sequence comes from Akkermansiaceae bacterium, assembly GCA_043758615.1. GTDB lineage: Bacteria > Verrucomicrobiota > Verrucomicrobiia > Verrucomicrobiales > Akkermansiaceae > Luteolibacter. Next base: position 29,761 of record JAYVNE010000121.1, on the reverse strand, counting down.
GATGCGATTTCGGTGACATCGGCGAACTGGACTTTAATGAAGCGGGTGCCGACTTGGGAGGAGGGCTTGTCGATTTCCTTTTTTAAGTCGATGAGTTTACGGATGAGCGAGGTGTTTTCCGTAATGACGACGGCCGAGGCATTTGGCACGGGGGCGATGGAGCCGTAAGCACCGAACTGGCCGATGATCTGAGTAAAGGTGTTCACGGCCTCAGCGGGCTTGATGTAGCTGAGGTTCATGACGTAGGAGATGACGGCATCGCCCTCGGGGATGGCGTCATTTTCATTGTAAACGGCGACGCCACGACCGGTCGGGCGAATGCCACCGGTGGAAAGGGTGAGGATATCGAGGTTCGGGTCTTGTTCGTCGGGCACGAAAACGAAGTTTTCGATGGTGGCGGCCTTTTTGAGCAATTCAGCAGCCAGCGCGTAGGTGAGCGGGTCTTTAGGGCTGGCGTCTTGGATGAAAGAGAACTCGGCGGTGGTCGCGGCGCTGGAGATGATTACGCGGCGGCCGGTGTATTTCCGATAGAGTCCGGCAAGTGCTGAGCCACTGAGCTTTGGCTCCTCGATCGGCTCGGTGATTTTGGTTTCCCCTAACGAAAGCGCAGGCCTAACAATGGCAGGGGCGGGCATCTGCGCCGGAGCGCCGGCCGCAGGTGCCGGGACATTACCGGGAACCGGCACCCCGGGCGGGAGGGTGGGCACAGAATTGGGAACTGCCGGAACGGGAACAGCCGATGGTGCTTGCGCAGGGTCTTGGGCTGACACAGCGGAAGCGAATCCGAGAAGGAGGAAAGCGATAGAACGTGGAACGGACATGGAAAGAATGGGAAATTTCAGATGAGAGAATTAGTTGCGACGGCGTTCAGGGCGCTGGTTGTTGTGCGGGATCGCTTGTCCTTGAGGAGCTTGCGGCATTGGTTGCCCACCAGCTTGGCCTAGCTGAGGGGTGGGCGGGGGGACGACGCGGGGGCGGGGTTGACGCATCGTTTCACCGGGTACGGGTTGCACTTGGGGTGCGCCGGGAACGGGCGGCATCCCAGGTGCCTGTTTAGGACCTTTCGGCGCCGCCGCGACCAAAGTAAGGAGTTTTTGGTCGTAGCTCACGGTGCCGGTCAGTGAGCCACTTGTCAGGCGGACGGTGGTGCCTAGCGGATCGCCCTCTTTTCGGGTGACGCTGAGGATTTTGAATTTCGCGTTCGGGTTATCGGAATCCACGGTGATGCGCTCTTCTGGAGTTTTCTTATTAAGCAAGGTCACGCGGTAACCGCCCTCGATGGGTGAGACGCCGGCCAACGCGTAATCATCGAGTGGATTGACTTCGAGCACGCCGGTCGGAGGCGGGGGTTTTGAGGTGAATGGGGAGTTCATCCACAGCCCGGAGTAGCGGGAGATGGGCATTTTTTTCGGCAAATCTGCCGACGCCCAAGGAGTCAGGAGGGCAATGCAGGAGAGGATGGTGAAGGAGGATTTCAAATTTGAGATTTGAGATTTGAGATTTGAGATTTCAGTGGCTTCAGGCAGAAGGTGGCGGCACGAACCATTGTTCGATGGTCGCGGTGCAGTCGATCTTGGTGTCGTCTTGGGCGTTAGGAGAAATGCGGATTTGCGAGGCGATCCGGAAGCTATCGGGCATGTTGAGGTGATCAAACCAGCGGTAGAGCGCTTCTTCGGTGCCGGTGACGGTGATCTGGATTTTTGCGCGGTGATAGTAGTGGCCAGCGGTAGCGTCGGTAGGAAGTGGCTTTTGGGTCTTGATGGTGAGTCCGGTGGATCTGGCCTCGCGCTCGGTGAGCTGTTGGAGCTTGGTTTGGACGTCCTGATTGGCGCTAGGCTGCGGCTCGTGGGCGGCGAGCCAGTCCATTTGGTCAGTCACTTGTTCGCGGCTGGCACTGAAGTTTTTGGCGGTTTCGAGCTTCTGGCGCGCCTGATTCTGCTGATTCGTCACTTCGACGCGCTTGGTCTTGTAGAAGCCAATCCCGAGAAAATTGATCACGGCAAATCCCGCGATGCCGAAGAAGAGGAGGAGTTTTTTTTCGCGGGGTGACATTGAGAAATTCGGGAAACTGGAAGGAAAAGCGTGTCGTTGAACAATAAAGGCCGTGGCGGAGGGGTTTTGTCGGTGAGTCAGGGGAAAATCAAGGTTGTCCTTCCACGGCAGGAATATCCGCACTGAAAACAAACTCCCAACCGCGGGTCGATTGGTTTGGCTCCGGTGTTTGCCAATCGAATTGGGAGAGGTCGGTATTTTTCGAGAGTTTCAGGCTGAAACCGTTCACCGCCTCCAATTGGGGTGCCTCGCCCATGAGCTTGATTTCCGTCGCACTGATATCGGCGGTGCGAAGGCGCAGCCCGCTGTTCGGCGGAATGCAGGACGCGATGCGGCTAAGGATATCGACCGGGGAATTGGCCAGATCGATGGCGTTAGCGAGCTCATCCCATCTGGAAATGTGGGTGGCGTAAGCCTCACTATCCGGGGCGGCAGCAGCAGCTTGTTTCAGGAGGTTGTTCGTTTCCTTGTTATCTTTCCAAAGACCATAGCCGAACCAAGAGATCAACCCGAGGTAGAACAGGGCCACGGCAGCAATGCCGATCATGATGTTCTGTCGCTTCAGGGCTTCGCGGCGGGCGGCACGAACGTCCGCAGGAAGGAGCTTACTGAGAGGCGAGGGCAGCGCAGGTGCGGGTCGCGGTGAAATTTCGACAGGCAATCGAAACGCAGCAGAAAGGGAGGCGGGGCTCACTTCATCCGCGCTGGTCCAGAGGATGATGCGGGTGGGAGATAAATCGAGTCCCTGCATGGAAAGCTGCATCAGAGCGAGTCGGATTTCCCGAGCGAGGTTGTCGTTAGGGCTGCCGGTGTCCACGGAGGTCGCCTGACAATAAACGAGATTTCCTTGGTGGGAGAGGGCGAACACCCAGCGCCCGAATTCTTTCCAAACCGCAATGGTTTCTCCGATGAGCGGGTAGGCGCGGGGTGAGATATCAAAACCCTTCGGTCCGCGCGGTGGCATCTCGCCTTCGCCCGGCGCACGCAGCAGAATCGAGACGATCGCGGAGTTTTCCGCCTCGCGGGCAATCACGAAAATGTCGGTGAGCTGGCCCGCCATCGGGTCCGGGCGGAGGCCGAGGCGCTCGGCGTGAAGGGCGGCAAGATCGGGGAAAAGCGCGTCGTCCTCGCTGGCCACGCGCATGGGCACAGCCGTGATGGCTTTCACTGGGAAAAGCAGAAGCAGATCACCGTTAGGGATGTCAGTTAGGTCGCCGGCCCGCTCGGTGGTGGTGGCGCGATGGAGGATAAATTCGGTGGGGCCCTGGCCGGTCCAGATTTCCCAGCCGGATTCGCCGGGGACAAGAAGCACGTTTTCGTTAGTTTTGCTCACGGGATGATTTCTTCAGTGCGTTCGAGGAGGGCCGGTTTCCCGGTGCGGTTGCGGACAATAACAGTAATTTTGCGTTTGGATCCCTCCGCGATGCCTATGCTCTCGATGCGCATGGTGGCGTCATTCACCGTAAACCGCTGGGCAAGATCGGGACGACTATCGGCATGAATGCCTAAACTCTCAAGCGCGATGTCTTTATCCGTAAAGGAAAAGTCATCGAGCGTGTCGCGCTGTCCATCAGGGCCACGGACCTTTTGAGGAATGATGTCGGCTTGCTCCACGGTGATTTCCGCAGCGGCGGCGATCAATTCTGCGGGAGCTTCATTGAGATCCAGTGGCCCAAGGCTCCAGATGGTGAACCAATTCCGCCAATCCGGGCGCACCGCCTCTACCAGATCCATGCCACGCACCAGGCTGACTTCATTGATGTCATAAAACGGCCGATTGAACGGCTGGTTGATGCGACCTTCCTTTTCGTAATATTTTTTTTCCGCGCCGTTGAGCTGCTCATCGTCACCGGCATCGACCCAGTCGATTAACGCGTCGGTGACCCCTTGGGCGTCTTTAATTTCGAGTCCCCAATCGACGAAAATCGACTTAAGCAGCTCTTTGTCACCGCGAAGAAGAATGTAGTTAATGTTAAATCGGCCGCCTTCGGAAACGACTTTGACGTCAAAGCCTTCATTCGTGGATTCATCCATGTGGTGGAGGAGAGGATCGGATCGTTTCACCACAGGATTGGAGCCGATCGCGATGCCCATTTCCGCCACTTGGCGGGCGCGGGAGCCATGGATTTTTGACGAGGCGAGCTCCATATCAAATGAAATCACCCGCAATGAAGCCATGCAGGCAAGTGATAGAATCGCGATCAGCCAGAGCACCGCCATCAAAGCGACACCGCGAAATTTCCGGCTGTTAGGAGTGGGGGTTTTCATGGTGGGGGGATGGGGAGTTGGCCACCGCCATGTGGGTTTCCCCCGGGGTTTCCACCGGGGTTACCGCTTGGATTTCCGGCTGGGTTTCCGTTTGGGGTGCCGTCGTTACCGCCGCCTTGGAGCATTTGGCGCATGAGCACTTCGGGGTTTTGCTTCGGGGGGATCCAAAAAATCTGGCGGATTTCCTCGCCTTTCGCGCCGATGGCCATGGTGAGTTCGACTTGCAGTGGAAGTCTGCCTTGGGTGTCCCAATCAAACTGCCATTCCATCGAGCGGCCATCGAGCACGCGCCATTCGAAGTAGGCGACGTCTTCTAGCAGCACGATTTCCGCGAAGGGCTTCTCATCGCCCGCGGTCTTTTTAACGGTCGATGCGGAGTCTTTGAGAATTTCGTTTTCGTAGTATCTCAGAACGATGTCGAGATAACCGCTGCGGCGCTTGACGGTGGAGAGTTGCACGGCTTTTGCGATCCGCGCTTGGCCGCCCCAAGTGAAGCTGAGAGGGACGTTTTGCAGGGTGAGATCGGAAATATAATGGGAGCCCGAACCATCCACTTTTAACTCCATGCGTGTGTTTCCGGGAAGCGCGGAAAAGCGTTGGTGAAGGAGCTCGAAAAATGCCTGATGCAGCATTTCCTCATTCTGGGTTTTGACGATCGTATTTCCCAAAGCCAGCGAGGTGCGGGCCGTGCTGAAAACCATGCCGATGAGCATCGAGAGCAATGCCAGCGCGATCACCAGCTCTATCAGCGTGAATCCAGAAGTCCGGGGTCTAGCAGGATGCGTGATCATGGTTGATACATCCGACCGTAACGCCAAGTCTCGACCGTGCGGTCATTCCATGCCCCACTCTCAAACCATTTTGCAGTGACCTTGATTGAAAACATTTCCTGAAGTGGCTGGCCGTCCTCGTTTTCGAGCTTGTCTAGCAGCTTGATCGTGGTGTCTAACTCGATGCCAGTATCGCCGACGGAGCTATTGGTGACGCCTTCTTCAAGGGCGGGTAGAGAAAGCGTTTCATCCAGAGCGCTGTCTAAAATGCGGGTGATGCGCAGTTCGCTTTGGGCAAGAGCGGCGACCTTTGCCATGCGATTGAGCGCCACTGCAAATCCGGTCGCCGCGATGCTGAACACGCCTAACGCGAGAATCATCTCAAAGAGAAGAAATCCACGTTTGGAGTGATGGACGGGCAGAATCATCGGGCTTCGAGCTGGCTTTCGCGGATGGAGGCAGTGAGCGGGTGATAGGTGTCCTCAGACCAACTTTTTCCTAACGAGAGACGAATGGAAACAGGCTCGCATAGGCCATCGGGATCAAAGCGCCAGACGTGAATCGTGTTCTTCTCGGTGGTCAGCCATTTCGCTGAATTCCAGCGGAGAATGGAGAGACTCATGCCGTCTTTTAAAATCACTTGTTTGTCGTCGTCCACTGGCTCGATGGCCTCTTCTCGCCCTGAGCTTTTTTTACTAACAATCCCCGCGCGCGCGAGCGGCAGCAAGCGGACAATCCCTACGCGGAACTCCAAGGCATAGGGGGTTTGCTGGAGGATCGAAGTGGTGCGGGCGCGTTTGGCGAGCAGTTCGATTTGCCCAGAAATATCTCTCAGGGCACGTTCGTCTGACGAGTAGATCATGAATCCGGCAGCACCACCCATCACCATCGCGGCGATGCCGAGGACCACGACAATTTCAAGCAAGGTGAAACCGCGCGAGCGATTACTCGTCCTGACTGCTGAGATCATCTGGGGTGTTTGGTAAACCATCCGGTCCATTACTGATCATTTCAAAATCATTGGCCCGCTTCTTGCCCGGGAAGCGGTAGGTGTATTCGCTGCCCCATGGGTCCAGACTCACCTTGTCCATGATCCGCACCCAGCGCCGCGGAACCGGGGTGGAAGTGGGCTTGTCCACGAGGGCTTTGAGACCTTGTTGAGTCGTAGGAAAAGTGCCCGCGTTGAGTTTGTAGCCTGAAAGCGCGCTTTCGTAGCTTTTAAAGTCGGAATCCACCTGCTTCAGCTTTGCGGCGTCCTGAATGCCCTTCATGGCGAAAATCGCGCCCCCGAGGATCATCGCAATGATGCCGAGCACGATGACCATTTCAAGAAGAGTGAAACCCGCACGGCGGCGGAAGTTGAGGGATGGGTGAGTAAGTTTCATGGAGAACGTGGATATTTCGTCTGGCGATAGCCTTTCAGGGATGAAAACGCCATGCCACCGAAAAGTTGTCGGAAATTTCCGGTAAAGATTGCGCATCGTCACGGGGAATTTCTTGCCAGCGGGCCGGGATTCTCTCACCCCTAGTGCCTCAATTCCCCACTATGAATCAAGTTCTCATCATCGGAGCCGGCGGAGTCGGCAGCGTCGTCGCCCACAAATGCGCCATGGTTCCCGAAGTTTTTGGCGAAATTACCCTCGCCTCACGCACACTTTCAAAATGTGAGGCCATCGCTGCGGAAGTTAAAAAACGCACCGGCCGCAGCATCGCCACCGCGAAGGTCGATGCGGACAATGCCGAGGAAACCGCCGCGCTCATTCGCAAAACCGGCGCCAAGCTGCTCATCAACGTGGCCCTTCCCTATCAGGATCTCAATCTCATGGACGCGTGCCTGCTCGCCGGTTGCGACTACATGGACACGGCGAACTATGAGCCTCTCGATGTCGCAAAATTCGAATACTCGTGGCAGTGGGCATATCAGGAAAAATTCGAAAAAGCCGGGCTCACTGCGCTGCTCGGCTCCGGCTTCGATCCCGGCGTCACGAATGTTTACACGGCCTGGGCGCTGAAGCATCATTTCGATGAGATTCACACGCTCGACATCATCGACGTGAACGGCGGAAATCATGGCAAGGCCTTTGCCACGAATTTCAACCCGGAAATCAACATCCGCGAGGTCACCGCAGATTGTAGGCACTTTGAAAACGGCGAATTTGTCGAAACCCCGCCGATGTCCGAGCACCAGTCATTCACCTGCCCTGATGGCGTGGGCACCTACGAAATCTACCGAATGTACCACGAGGAACTGGAATCCCTCGTGAAACACATCCCGACGATCAAGCGTGCGCAATTCTGGATGTCCTTTTCGCCCAATTACTTGAAACATTTGGAAGTGCTCCAAAACGTCGGCATGACGCGCATCGACCCAGTGACTTATAATGGCATGGAAATCGTGCCGCTTCAGTTTCTCAAAGCCGTTTTACCCAACCCTGGCGACCTCGGGCAGTCCACCAAAGGGCGCACCTGCATCGGCAATGTCATCACCGGCCTCAAGGAGGGAAAACCCAAAGCGATCTACATTTACAACATTTGCGACCACGAGCAGTGCTTCGCGGAAGTCGGGTCACAGGCGATTTCCTACACGACGGGCGTGCCAGCGATGATTGGCGCGAAACAAATCCTCTCTGGAGCCTGGCGGATCCCTGGGGTTTGGAACATCGAACAACACACCCCGGATGCTTTCATGGACGATCTCAACGCACACGGGCTGCCTTGGCAATGGATCGAACTCACTCCAGATCAGGCGGTCTCATTTAAAGTCGTTTAAGAAACAGGCAAATACGAAGTTCTCGCGAATCGGCATCTCTCTATCCAATTTCCCCTTGTCAGCCTGAACCTCAATCCATAGGTTCGATAACCTCTAGGTCGCCAGTTCGAGAATTGTAACCATGATTGATACCACTAACGGACTCATCCTTCACCTCGGAAAAAGCCGCTCGGCTTCGGGTGCGCCGATTTGTGCGATTGATACCGAGGCGGACAGTTTGCATCGGTATCGTGAGTCCCTGTGTTTGATTCAGTTTGCGTTCGGCAGTGAGTGCGTTTTGATCGACCCGCTTGCGATTGAGAACCTTTCGCCGCTAGGCACCTATCTTGAGGAAGCCACGGTCTGGATGCACGGAGCGGACTACGACATGACCATGTTCAAGCGGCAATTCGGCGCCCTTCCCGCAGTGGTTTACGATACTCAAATTGGCGCCAGACTGCTCGGCGTGCGCCGCTTTGGCCTTGGCGACTTGGTGAGCCATTATTTCGGCGTTGAACTCGTGAAAACCTCTCAGAAAGCCGATTGGGGGAAACGCCCGCTGTCCCCGAAAATGATCGATTATGCACTCAACGATGTGCATTACCTCCTTGAAATGGGCGATATCATCGTCGCCGCCCTGAAGGAAAAAGGTCGTTACGAATGGTTTGAAGAAAGCTGTCTGGCAGCCCGCCAGAAAGTGTTGGACCGCGATGATTCACAAGAGGAAAACTGGCGTATCCAAGGCTCCGGCAGGCTCGAGCCCTACGGTTTGGCATTCCTCAAAGCACTTTGGCAATGGCGCGATGGCGAAGCAAAAGCGTGGGACCGCCCCTCATTCATGGTCGCCCCCAATCGCCAATTGCTCGAATGGAGCATGGAACTTGCGGATCGCAAGGATGTAGCAATTCCCCACCACTTCCGGTCAGAGCGAGTGAAGCGCTTTCGTGCGGCCATCTCATCCGTCGAGGGACTCGCGGAGTCTGAGTGGCCCGAGCGCCCCTGCGGAAAACGCCGGAAGCGTGATCGTGACTTCGAGCGAAAGGTCGATCTCCTCATCAGCAAGCGTGAACACGCCGCCACCGAATTGGACATCGATGGCTCCCTGATCGCGCCTCGCGCCGTGCTAGAAAACATTGCAGCAGAGGAAGCCCAACCTGCGGACGTGTTGCTCAAGTGGCAGCGCGCCACCTTGAATCTTTAGTGGTTAGATTGCGGATTTCCTGTAATTTTCCAGCGAGTAAACTTCAAACCTGGATTCTGGAGATGCTCCCCACGCTAACAACTCGCCCCGGTTCTGATACTTCGCCGATTGGTTTCACATGCCCTCACTGCGGCCAAAACCTATCCGTGCCTCGGGCTCAAGCTGAAGTCAGTGGACCCTGCCCCTCGTGCCAAGCCATCGTGAGCGCACCACGTCCCCAAGAGCTCTTACCAAGCGGTGATGTCATCCCCCGGGAAAAGACTTACAAACCCATCGAAGGCACGCTCACCAGCCCAAGATCCGTGTCATCTAGCGGACGCCAACGGCGGATTGCCGCGGATGCAATCGTGGATCACGACCGCCTCGAAAGGGCGGAAACGACGAAGAGTTTGGTCATCATCACGTTGTTTATTCTGGCCTTTTGCATCTGCCTGGCCGTCGTGTGGTTTATGAAGGACTGGATGGGTAAATAATGAATACGCAACCCATTAGTAATCAATTAGTTAAAACACCGAAAAACGTCTCAAAAAAAGCCCTGTTTTTTAACGAAGTTCCTTGTCTCCGGGGGTAGGATTTCAGACGCTCTGGCCGCACTATGTCAGACTCTTCGAACGAATCACCAAAAGCAGAAACACAGGTCGCCGCAGCGCAGGTTTATGATGCCGCCCAAATCGACAAGCTCGAAGGGCTTGATGCGGTTCGCAAGCGTCCCGGAATGTATATCGGCGATCCCGACGAGCGCGGTCTCCACCACTGCGTTTTCGAGGTGTTAGACAATTCAATCGACGAACACCTCGCCGGCTATTGCGGTCGGATCAAGGTGGCCATCCACGTCGATGGCTCGGTTTCCGTCGCCGACAACGGGCGCGGGATCCCGGTGGACATGCATTTAAAATTCGGCATGCCCGCCGTAGAACTCGTTCTAACTAATCTCCACGCCGGCGGTAAATTCGGCCAAGGCGCCTACAAATACTCAGGCGGTCTCCACGGCGTGGGTGCCAAGTGCGTCAACGCTCTATCAGATTGGTTCAAGGCGGAAATCATGCGGAATGGAAAAGTCTATCTGATCTGCTTCGAGCGCGGTAAAACCACCCAGCCACTTCACGTCATCGGCGAGGTCGATCCCAGCAAGACCGGCACGATGATCACCTTCTTTCCGGATGCCACGATCTTCGTCGATACCATCGAGTTTAAATTCGATCGCCTTTCCACCCGCCTCCGCGAGCTCGCTTTCCTTAACCCCGGCCTCACCATCGACCTCGAAGACGAGCGCCCTGAATCCGCAAAGAAGACAACGTTCTTCTATGCAAAAGGCATCGAGGAATTCGTCGCCCAGCTCGGTGAAAACAAAACCCTCATCCACGAGGAGCCGATCATCCTCCACGGCAAGCGTTCGATCGAAATCGACTACGATGGTAAAAAAACTTCGGACGATGTTTTCGCCGACGTGGTTTTCCAATACAACGATTCCTACAACGATCAAATTCTCTGCTTCGCCAACTCCATCCCTAACGGCGACGGCGGCACTCACCTCACCGGCTTTCGCACCGCGCTCACCCGTGGCATCAACCAATATGCCAAGGCTAACAAAATTCTCAAGGACAAGGATCCCGCTCTAACGGGCGACGATTGCCGCGAAGGTCTGATTGCCATCATCTCGGTGAAAATGCCGAACCCGCGCTTCAGTTCCCAGACTAAAGATAAGCTTGTCAACGGCGAGATCGAGGGCGTCATCTCTTCCATCGTCTATGAAGGTCTGATGCAGTTCTTCGATGAAAACCCGGCACTCGCCAAACGTGTCATCGAAAAATCGATCAACGCAGCCCGCGCCCGCGAGGCTGCTAGAAAAGCCCGCGAAACCGTCCGCAAGTCCGCCCTCTTCGGCGGAGGCCTGCCCGGCAAACTCGCCGACTGCTCCGAGCGCGATCCTGCGAAATCCGAGCTCTATATTGTCGAAGGAGACTCCGCCGGCGGTTCCGCCAAACAAGGCCGCGACCGACGAACGCAAGCCATCCTCCCGCTCCGTGGAAAACTCATCAACGTCGAGAAATCCCGCCTTCACCGCGCCCTCCAGAACAAGGAAATCCAATCCATGATCACCGCCATCGGTGCCGGCATTGGCGATGGCGAAGTGGAAGGCTCCTTCAATATTGAAAAAGTCCGCTATCATAAAATCGTCATCATGACCGATGCCGACGTGGACGGCTCGCACATCCGCACTTTGCTACTAACATTTTTCTGCCGCCACATGCCCGCCCTCGTGAAAAGCGGCTACCTCTACATTGCCCAGCCGCCGCTCTATCTGGTGAGTCGAAAAAAGCGCCAAGAATACGTCCAAGACAACGATCAGCTTAACCGCATCCTCATCGATCTCGGGGCTGGCGAAGTCGAGCTCCGCACTTACGACCAATCCCGTAGCTTCACCGCAGAGGAACTCAAAGTCATCCTCGAAAATCTCTCGTCACTCTCACGCTTCTCCAGCTCGATCGAAGGCAATGGCGGCAACTTTAAAAACTACCTCGCCGCCCGCCAAGACGGTCATCTGCCAGAGTTCATGGTCCGCATTCGCACCGGTAACGATGAGGTTCTAACTTACTTCCCGAAAGAAGCCGACCTCCGCGCTTTCGCCGCCGAAAACCGCGATCTCCGGTTGTTTGATGAAATTCTAACGGAAGAAGAAATCGCCGCACACATCGGTCCTTCCCGCCGTGCGAATCTTCACGAACTCCACGAGTCCCACGCCATCACCCGTATTTTCTCCCGCCTAACAGAATGTGGAATCGACACCGCGGTCTTCTTCAATGATGACAAGCCGATTTTCGAAATTCTCGAAGGCGACGGCGAAAAACAAAAGATCACCCCGATTTTCGCCGTCCCGGAAATTCTCGGAAAAGTTCTCGAAATCGCCAGCCGCGGCGTGCAGATCAAACGTTTCAAAGGCCTCGGTGAAATGAACGCCAAGCAGCTTTTTGAAACCACCATGGACCCGGAAGTCCGCCAGTTCCTCCGCGTCCGCCTCGACGAGGACAACGCCGTCGAAGCCGACAAAATGTTCGATGTCCTCATGGGCGACATCGTCGAACCCCGCAAACGCTTCATCGAAGACAACGCCCTCAACGTCCGCAACCTCGACGTCTAACCGTGGCGGCGGATTTCATCCGCCCTGCCTAACCGCCTTCTCATGTCTCCCGATAAACTCAGCAAAGCGAATATCCTCGCCGCACTGGACAGGCTCAATGAGCTTCTCCACGAAAAGGGCGTCACGGGTGAGCTGTGCATTTTCGGTGGAGCCGCGATGGTTCTAGCATTCGACGCTCGAGAATCCACACGGGATGTCGATGCGGTATTCGTCCCCAAATCCGAGATCTATCTTGCTGCAGAAAGAATCGCGGAGGACATGAATCTTCCCTCCTCATGGTTGAACGACGGAGTCAAAGGCTTCATTTCGGGAGATGGAGAACTCACTGAAGACGGAATGCCACAATGGGAAAACCTTCGCATTCTGCGGCCTACAACCCGCTATCTCCTCGCCATGAAATGTATGGCCTCCCGCGTCGCCGATTACGATACCGTGGGCGACAAAAGCGACATCATTCACCTTTGCCGCGACCTGAAGGTGAAAACTTCCGAAGAAATTCTGAATTTCGTCGAAGACTACTATCCGACTGCACGCATTTCGGTGAAGACCCAATATTTCATCGAAGAGATCATTGCGGAAATGAAGGGGGCCAGCTCATGAAAGCCTCAGCAATCCCGATGCGCGAGTTGTTCGCCGATGTTAGTGACACGGAAGCTTTTGGATTTCGCCTCCGTGAATTTCTCGACCGTTTTCGCGAGCAACCGTCTTTTGATCTCATCGCGGAGGAGCCTGCCCTCCTATCACCTGCGATCAAGGATGAAGGAAAAGCCGATGCGTTTCTCGCATCCACAGCTGTATTTCTCGCTCAAAAGCACTCGCTACCCATCCCTGACTGGGCCAAAGGAACCGCCCGCGCATTGGTTAGGCCTTGGTTCGCCGCGAACTCCCACAATCTTCGTATGATTCTCCTCCAGGAATCCCCAACTGCCTTCCGCGTTAGAAATATTTTCGTCTCCGCCAACGCCCTGTCCCGCGCCTAACACTTATTCCATGTCTGAATCCAACATTAAGCCTATCAACGTCGCCGAGGAGCTCTCCAAGTCCTTCTTGGAATACTCGATGTCGGTGATTATTTCCCGCGCCTTGCCCGATGTCCGTGACGGCCTCAAACCATCACAACGCCGCATTCTCTATGCCATGCGCCAGCTCGGAGTGGGACCCGGAAAACCTCACGTGAAGTGCGCCAAGATCGTTGGTGAAACGATGGGTAATTTCCACCCGCACGGAGATATGGCCATCTACGGCACGCTCGTCAATATGGGTCAACCGTGGTCGATGCGTGAAATGCTCATCGATGGCCAAGGTAACTTTGGTTCCGTGGAAGGCGACTCCGCAGCTTCGATGCGTTACACCGAGGCTCGCCTTCATCCGTTAGGTCTCGCGATGATGGATGACCTCGATAAGGACACCGTCGATCTTGTTCCTAACTACGACGGCTCCCAAACCGAGCCATCGGTCATGCCATCGGCATTTCCTAACTTTTTGGTCAATGGTAGTACTGGTATTGCCGTCGGCATGGCCACCAATCTCGCATCGCACAACCTCGGCGAAGTCGTCGATGCGATCTGCGCGCAGATCGACAATCCCGAGATCACGCTGCCCCAACTGATGGAGCACATGAAAGGCCCAGATTTTCCGGTCGCTTGCGAAATCCGAGGCATCCGCGGCATCGAGGAATATTTCCGCACGGGTCGTGGCTCCATGCGCATGCGCGGGAAAATGGAGATTGAGGAACATGCTAACGGACGCTCCTACATCATCATCCGTGGTGTGCCTTATGGCGTGAACCGCGCCACACTTCAGGAACGCATCGCCGAGTTGGTGAACGAAAAAACCCTCACCGGCATCTCGGGTATGCGGGATCTATCCGCCGAGGATACTTGCATCGAGATCGAGCTGAAACGCGATGCCCGCCCGCAGGTGGTCATGGCCCAGCTTTTCAAACTCACCTCCATGGAGACGTCATTCTCCGTGAACATGCTTGCGATTCACAAAAATCGCCCCAAGCAACTCTCGCTCAAGGAAGGCATCGACGCCTACATCGAGCACCGCCGTGAAGTTGTCACCCGGCGGACTCGCTATTTGTTAGGTAAAGCCGAGGAACGTGCAGAGCTGTTGGAAGCCTTCCTGCTCGCGCTCGGCCATCTCGATGACTTCATCAAAATCATCCGTTCATCAAAAAACCGCGACGAAGCTCGTGAGCGCCTCGCCGCCTACAGTTTCCCGGTCGCCACCGCTGAATCGCTCGGCATCCTTATCCGCTCGCAGGCCTCCATTTCCGGCGGGACGTATTACTTTAGCGAACGCCAGGTAAACGCCATCCTCGAGCTCCGACTCTATCAGCTAACGGGTATGGAGCAGGACAAGGTGAAGGGCGAATACGATGGCGTGCTCATCGACATCAAGGATTTCCTCGATATCCTAGCCCGCGAGGAACGCGTGCTCATTATCATCAAGGACGAGCTCCGCATGATCAAAGATAAGTTCGCCACGCCACGGCGATGCACCATCGTCGCCGAGGCGGGTGAAGTCGCCATGGAGGACCTGATCGCGAATGATGCGATGATTGTCACGCTGTCCCACCGGGGCTACATCAAGCGCACGCCATCGAGCGAATACCGGGTCCAAGGCCGTGGCGGAAAAGGCCTCAAAGGCATGGAAACCCGCGCCACCAAAAAGGACGAGGCGAACGATTTCATCGAGCACCTCTTCAGCGTCCAAGCTCACGACTATCTGTTATTTTTCACTAACACCGGCCGCATGTATGTGGAGCGGGTGTATGAACTCCCCGAAGGCTCGCGCACCGCGATGGGTCGCAGCATCCAAAACGTTCTCAACCTCAAACCCGAGGAAAAAATCGCTGCACTCCTCCGCCTCGAACGCACGGTGGACGAGAATGGCAATGACATCACCTTCCGGGAGGAAGCAGGCTTTGTCTTTTTCGCCACCCGCAGCGGCAAGGTGAAGAAAACCGCCGTCAATGATTTCAGAAACTACCGCAAGGACGGCATCATCGCCATTAACCTTGAGGAAAACAATGAACTCATCGGCGTCCGTCTCACCTCCGGCGGCGATGAAATTATCCTCGTCACTCACGAAGGCATGAGTCTCCGATTCCACGAGGATGATACCCGTCCGTTAGGCCGTGGCACCGCCGGTGTCATGGGCATCCGCCCGAGTGAAACCGATTTCGTCATCGGTCTCGCTCTGGTTACCGAAGGCTCAACCTTGTTAGTTGCTTCCGAAAACGGAATCGGCAAGCGCACCACTTTCGAAGACTACCGTAAACAATCGCGCGGCGGCAAAGGCATCATCACCATGAAGGTCACGGACAAGACCGGCCCCGTTGTCGGAGCCGTCACTGTCACCGAGGAAGATGAACTCATGCTCATGACCTCCAGTGGCCAAAGCATTCGCATCCGTGCCAACGAGGTCCGTGAGACTGGTAGAAATGCTCAAGGAGTGAAGCTTCTAACACTTAAGGGTAACGAGAAGCTCCAAGATATTTCCATCGTCATCCCTGATGGCGACGATGCCCAAAACGAAGATGCATCGATCGAAGGCGAAGAAGGCAACACTGAAACTGACATCGACGAGGCCGCCGAATAATGATCTTGCTCACCCAGCTTGGTTCAACTCGTGCAGCTAACAAGAACATTGAAATGCAGCTACAAGTTTTGAGGTCTCTACTTGCTGATTAGGCGCTTCACCATTGCATCCCCTCGGGGGCTCTCCGCTGTCTCAAGCGCCCCCGGTAGGGGGGTGAGTCTTCGCGTTCCGCAGACTTTGGAAGGGTGAATGCAAGGGAGGGAGTTAGAGTTTTTCCGTAGGTATTGAGCAGTGTGTCACCTTCACCATGCTTCACATCAGTGACCTTGTAGATCGGGCCATTGCTTGCGCCTTCGCTCCCGTCATTTGGCATGCGGAAAAAGGGTTTCATTTCATCGAGATTAAATGGGCGGGAGCCACGCCGCCCGAAGACCACGGTTTGGTGACCGCTTTCATCGACAACGCGGTCACGGTCAAGGCCGCGGGAAACGCTGATCGCAGCACCTTCCGTCGGATAAGTTGCGATGAGTTTCGGCTCGGGCTTCGGTGAAAAGCCCATGTAGCCTGGAACGTTTTCGGGTGAGATCAGTTGGAGGACACGCATGCCATTGTGCCCGTCCGCAATGAGCGCATACATCGAGGCGTTCACGGCACCGATTTGCACATCGCGCACATCGGTTAGTTTTCCGTCGGCGGAGAAATGGTTGAGGAGCTGCGGGCGTTCCGGATTTTTCACATCGAGGATCGCCAGGCCGGAGGGTCCATCGGCGACGTAAAGATACGTTCTAGCAATATATAGACCTCCCGCATTGGCCAATGAAACAGACGCGCCGGGAATCGGAGTGGGTTTTGCGGGATTGGAAACATCTAACACTTTCAGGCCCTCTGCATCCGTGACAAAACAGTAGTGCCATTGCACCGTGGATTGACGGGCACCCTGCAGGAATGAGCCTGTATATCCGCCAGCGAGGACCGGGGCCTTCGGGTTCGAGACATCGACCACGGCTAAGCCTTGGGAGGTGGTCATGTAGAGCCATTGCCCGGCCATCCAGGCGTGCCGCGCGCCATTCAATTTTCCGTCGGGATTGAATGTGGCAGCGCGCTTGATGAAATTGTTAGCCGGATTACCATCTAGCAGGGTTGCGACATCCACCACAATCAAGCCTTCCTCAAGATCGGTCACGAAAGCATAGCCATGATAGGCGGCGATCGGTTGCTCCTCGTTCTGGGGCAGTCGATTTCGATTAGGGTCGTTGATGAGTGTGCTAGGCAATGTCACCGACGTGGCGTATGCGGTCTTAATAAATGTGACTTGGCCGAAGGGGGATACGGGGGAAGTGGTAATACGTTCGGAAAAATTCTTGTTGTCGATGTTAGCAATATCAAAAACGCCGAAGCCATTTTTCCCGAGTGCAGCATAGAGATATTCACCGCGCGCTTGAAGGTCGAGTGCGCCGCCTTTGGAATGGCTTTCGTAGCCGGTTTTTAGAATGGAATGATTCGCGAGGTGTTCCTTGTAGTTGTCCGGGTAAGCAATTCGGTGCAAGTGGCTGCCGATCGCCGCCTGTGGCTCGGTGCGCTCGGTCCAGGCGATTCCCTCCACTCCATCCTCGGTGCCGAGGTAGCCATATCTCCCAAAAAAGTTGACGGTTCCCGTGCCAAACCCTAGGAGCTGAGTCATGATCGCGTTGTTGTCGTTAGATGTCGAGATATGACAGTCCGTGCAGTTTTTCGTGGTGCCAACGCCGCTGGTGGTGTGCGCGAAATGAGGGTTGAAGGCTTGGCCCGAATATCCCTCGGCGGAGACGGTTTGCTGCTGGCTATAGAACTGTTCACGGTTTGCGCCTTGCGAGCCGACGACTACGGCGCTGGACGAGCGTAGGACGGCAAGGCGTTTACCTTTAGCGGTGCTATCGAGACCTAACATGAAGACATCATCACGCACCACTTGGGGATTGTATGAGCTGAAGTTCCTCGTAGTCGTTCCCTCAAATTTGTTAGCTGCCATTTTAACATCCGCCTCCATGGGCATGTGGCAGCCGAAACAACTGGTCGCCCATGAGGTGTGGCAGGTTTGGCAGTCCATCGCTTCGTTGCTATGAGCGAGGTCTTTTTCGCATTTTTTCGGATCATCGGGGACAGCCCCCCAATTTTTCCCGTCGCGTCTCAGTGTCTTCGCATAAGCGCTCATGACGTTGTAGTGATCCGATCCGGGAGTGACCGTATCGAGAGTCTGCGGGACTTCCCATTGTAAGTTTTTCTCCATAGACGACTGCTGCATCAGCCGCTTGCCATCTGCGCTCCAAGTGAAACGGGGGCCATAAGGTGTGTTGCTCTCGCGGAGATTCACAGGCTTTACTTTTCCATCCTCTGATAGAGTGCCGCCGACTCCGGAAGTGACGAGTGTCGTGTGTTTACTAACCGTTCCATGGCAGTCGATACAAGTGATCGCAGTTGCCGCTCTTGGCTCGACGGTGAGAAGGCCATTGCCATGCATATCGTTGAGGAAATGGCAATCCACGCACTGCATTCCCTTCGCAAGATGGATGTCTTTTAGGTGTACCGCCTTTTTGAACTTATCTTTGTCGTCGTGAGCAATTTTCTCATCCTTCACCGTGAGTAAATTCCCCTCACGGTCTTTTTTAAACACCGCTCGGAACACCCAACCATGGCCATGGTAGTCCGCAAACTGCGTTTCTTTCAGCTTTGGATTTAACTCGGCGGATTTTTCGAGGAAATTGACATCGCCCCATAATCCCCGCGCGGCAGCAGCTTCGGGGTTATTGCGCAGCGATTTCACCATTTCCTCGTCCGTCGGATTATGTTGCTGCTTCGGATACATGAACTCCGCATCCGATTCTTGATCCCACCAAGTATAACCCAAGTAGGGATTCACAAACAAATTGCCCTGATGCATGTGGCACGTCATGCACTGGCTAGATGGAATACTGCGGGTGAACTTGTGGGCGATGGGATGGCCTTTTTCCTGTTTGGAAATCATGGGATCCGGATTGAATGATAGTCCTTGATTTCCAAAGGCACTATACCAACCCGAATTCGAGGGAGACCGATCGTTTGCATAAACGACGTGGCAAGCGGTGCATCCGCTAGACCGGTAGTCGCCTGGGCGGTTGTTCGATCCAAAGAAGTCTAACAATGGATCATGCAGACGTGTCTTATGCGCTCCGATGACGACGGGATCGACCCGTGAGTTTGTGCCAAGCCCGCGCTCGCCTAACCGACGGAAGGGTTTCCCCGGTGCCTCGGAAGGATCGGGATTGCCGATTTCTGCTAGCTTAGTTCCGCCCTTTTCGAAGATCCGGAAGAGGTTGCCCGGTTGCGAAACATTGAAGCGTGGCAGCGGGAATATCTCCTGCACGATGCCCATGGTCTTCTGCATTTTCGGAGTGACTTTCACTGGACTTTGCAGCGCGAGAGGAACCCCGTTAGCACCGTAGGCCTGACCAAATATGGAATCCTTCACCGGGTAAGATCCGTTATTATAAGCCGCCGCACCCCACAGCATCGCACCATGCCGCATCATGCTGTGGCTGACATGATCAACGGACTCCGCATGGCAATCGCCACAGGTTTTCCTTGCCACCCGCAGGTCGCCCGGGTTCACGAACTGGATGAATTCGGGTGACTCGTGGTTGAGCAACACGTCGCTGGAGTCAGGATTCGCGGCGCTTTCAAAGAACACAGGATTGCGCGGAGTCGGGTGAGCTTGGCGCATCGTTAGACCCGGAGTGGGATCGCCGCCGTGACAGTCCGTGCAGCCGAGGCGGACAAATTCACTTCCATGTGGATCGTGGGAATTCTCATGGCAAGCGATACAACCGCGGCTTTTTAATAACACCGCCTCTTTTGATTGATCCACCTTGTTGGCTTTTGGAATGACCGCAGCCTTTGGTGCGGAAGAATCGGAGGTGGCGATGGGCGGGCCGAAGAGACTTCCGTAACCTTTAGCGGTTTCCTGCGAAAAGGCTGATAGGGTCAATCCTCCAGTGGCGAGAAGACAGGCCACGAGTCGATGGATCATAGTTCGATTCATTGTTAGAATGTCATAATTGCCGTGAGGAAACCGCTACAAAGGACATCCGCCAAACCTTGGGAATTTGTCGTATAACCCGCTACGCCAGTCGATGCAGTGCTGTAAATGTCTTTGAAACCTGCTCCTGGGAACAGCATGCCGAATCCAGCATTAAGTTTCAAGTTGTCTGTGAGAAAGGGTCTGTATTCCACTCCGAAGCTAAGATCCCATCCGATTTCGCGACTAATCTTGTCGGTGACGAGCGCAGTTTCGAGTGCATCCGTTTCCATGAAAAGGAGGTAATTCAAATTTGCAAACCCGCGCAAACGTGGCGTTAGATCCCATTCTTCGCCCAGTCCGGCGATGAAGATTCCTGGGTTGACGAAATTGGACTGCCCTAGAAACTTGTTGGAACTCAGTTCGGGAATCAAACTTAGACGCTGCTTGAGAGCGACGGCGGTGCCGCCCAGATTCATTCCCTGTCTTTGCCAATAGCTGAAGGGGCCGATGAAGTTCGGATTATCCACGATGGCGTCCCACCCTGTCGCGGTATGGTCGGTGGCATCGTCGTCGCCCGATGCACAAAATAGAACCAATTTGTGACGCATCCAGTTAGTATCCACAGAAACTTCCATTGCCGCCATCCACGCGCTGATGTCAACCGAGTGTCCGGCAACTCCATTCAAATCATCTTGCCCAAAAACATGATAGAGCGAATGGCTGATGTTCGCACGACCGATGTGGCCCTCACCATTCCACCCCAGATAGTAGGCTTGCAGATCATGAGGTGCAATGGTGCCGATAGGTGCCGGACGCACGATGTTGCCCGCGCTGTCGTAAACGAGACCACTATCACTGCCGTTGTCCCAGTTCGCCAGAAAACTGAATTCGGTGGTATAACCTTCGGCGAGGAAATCTTGGAAATACACATTGGCAACGAAGACGTTCTGATTTCGGTCATCGAAGGTATTCAGGTCAGAAAAGGACTCTTTCTCAAAAAGATCGAACAAGGCCAAATTATACTGAATGCGGTTCTTTTGTAGATTTCCGAAAAGCCGATATCCCATGTTAGAGTCTGTGAAAACGTGGCCACGGAAATCCGCGTTAAACGTTTGGATACCAACGCGCGCTGCCGCGAAATCATAATTCTCGGAGAGATCTAGCAAGTGTGACTCAAAAAAGAACTGTTGTAATCCGACTCGGTTCTCGAATCGGTCGGTTGCATTCGGGTGATGGGCGTTGGAAACTAACGGATTGAGAAACGCATCGACATCTCCGGGGTTCACGATTCCCGAGTTATCAGGAGGATTGGCCGTCGATTGGTCAAGTCCGCGCGGGTCCGCCGAGACGACATTTGCTTCGTGGCCGGAGATATAGTTGGTGTTAAAAACAGGCTGAATTCGGAACAGCCATTCCACGGGTTTGAATGACGTCTCGCCCTTGAACAGGTCGAAAATCAAACTGGTGTTGGTGTTGATGACGGTTTGGTCACCCCGCCCATAAAATTCCGAGCTGTTAGGCCGTGCTGCACTCACGCCTGAGGGGACAGGGACTTCGTGGATCTCAATTTCCGTGCTATTTTGTAAGGTCAGCGAGGCGAAAATGTCCTGTCCTATGATTGGAATATCTCCTTTGAGTACACTCTGATAGTAGGGGTGCCAGAGGTAGGGGGTCTTTTGCTCATAGGGAGTTTCGGCAACACGGCCGTCCAGATAACGATTCCAAATCCCCGTGGCAATTCGATAGCGATCCTCAACCGAGGTAGTGTTAGGAGGATTATCAGAAGGCTCGTAATGCTCCGCATGCCAGTGCTCAAAAATGTGGTCCTCGTAGCGCACCCCTCTTCTTGGTAACACCATCGATCCATCAATGTCAGGCTCGTAGCGATCTGCATTCGGTAATTCTACTAGCTCGGCTTCGATTTGACGCTGTTCCAAGCCTTGGCGTGGCAATTGCATATCATCGGGGATGGATGGAATGAACTTGGGAATTTCCTTGGGTGCCCCTGCGTCCCGGCTGAAGAATCGGCTATCGTTAGAATCTGAACCATCTTGGAAAAATCGGCCGATCTTGGGCGCTTTCCCTGCTGGCCCGGTGTGGCCATTAGGTTCCCCAGAAGCCGTCGCTTTTCCCTCGCCGCCCATCCCCATACCAGGATCAGGGTTGAATTGCCCCGGTGCCAGCAAGGATTCTTTATCGATCGTCGTCTCCTCCTTGATTTTTAAAACGGGCAGCGAGGGTTCCTGTGCGGGATTCAAACTTGGATCGGGAGAGAAAGTCGCGGGGCTTTGCGGCGTGGTCTCAGCCAATGCTTGCTGAGCCGTTAGTCGGTCTGGCCGCTTTTCGCCACTTGCCAAATCCCACTCCGGAGTCCGCTCGTGGGGCGGCTCATAACAGGTCGTTAGAAAGACGGTCGATGAAGCAATCAGCAGGCGACGCCCTGTTTTGAAAAATCCGCCGATCATGGGAGTGAAATTTCCATGGTTTGAGGATCAACGGTTTTGCTCCCTATCGATGTGCGGTTTCGCCACTTGATCGAGTTTTTGAACGAACTCTTCGGCAATAGCAGCGTCAAAATTCTCAGGAGGTTTGGCAGCATCGAAGAGTTCTTTCAGAGGTTCCTTTGCGATCATCTCATGCTGCCCGGATGCGATCACTGACTGGTTCAGGCGGTCAATCGCCAATGTTAGGCGCTCCGCATAGTATCCGGTGGACCATGTTCGAAATTCTTTAGCTACCCCTTCGAAAGCGTCGTTTTGAAATGGTGCCCGATTGCCAATCAGCTTGGACAATATCACGCCACTCTGCTCACGACTCATCGTCATGCTAGAAACGCGCTTTGCATATTCATCAGCCGAGTGGATCAGGTCCATGCGCGAGTCATCCCAGCCGGTGCCTGTTGCTTTTAACAATGCTTTGATGGCCTCGATCTCAGCGGTTCTGCGCTCGCCCGGTTCACGATTGGCTTGGGCCGCCGTTTCGCGTAACGCTACGGCCTGTCCCACCAGCCATGTTTTGGCGTTGGAAAATCCCTCCTCTTCGTGCCAGTGCTTGGGCTCGGCAACCAAGAGTCCATCTAACTCAAACACCAACGCTGGGTGTTTCACCTTCACCAGCTCGTCACTTAGATTTTGGTGACAGGCGACGCAATTGTTAGCCCGTTGGTAGGCGCTGCCTAACTGCCGCATGCCCAGCCGCGCAAGAGCGTCCTTCGGATAATCTGGGCGGGTGTGTGAAAGCAACCAATTCTCCGCCGGACCATGGCAATTGGCACAGGATACCCCACTTTCAACTGCGTGTCCTGGTGGAGGTGTCACCGCGCTGGAAGAATGCACTTGGGCCATTGGCGAGTGGCAGACCGTGCAGCTTTTTGAATCCGCAGGGTTTTCGATTCCAAGCTGTCTGGCCATTGCTTTTGACCGCCCGTTAGTCAAGGTGGCAGAGGCATTAAAATGCGGATCAAAACGAGTGAAAATGTTGTAAGCTCCCCGCCCCAATCCTGCTCCTCCATGGCAGCCGCTGGTCATGCAAGTTTGAGAGCCAAGCACCCTGACATTCTCCGTGGGCTCGCTTCCACCGATCTGTGATTGGCTAACCCAAGTCACCACAGTCAAGAGCACAGTTGAAAGCAGTTTCTTGTTCCTCACCTAGCGCGATCTTTATGACCTTGAGGGGGTGTCTGGCAAGCGAATATGAATGACGCTTGCGAAGCCTGTCCCGGCCTAGACAGGAGATCCGCAACGTTTGGTGAAAGGATTTAGAAGTGCGGGCTCCGCGCGGGCGATCGATCAGCCAAGCCGCTGGGCGCCCGTCATGTCTGGGCATTGGAAAAATATGCCGTAACCGTCGTTCCCGGCTTGTGCCCATGTCTGCAATTCCATAAAGAACACCTAGATGCAGGTTGATTTGAATTTTCCATTCCAAACAGAACACGCCAAAACTCCGTCTCGTCACGAAGAATGGCTGGACTTGTCTCTTGAATTCCATCGTCTCCTTTTAGAAATCATCATTTAAATCATCAGAAAACCAGGCAGTCGGCACCCTTCTTAAAAATCACCTATTTTGTTAAGCATTTGAACCTCGACATCTTGATCAATTCAGCAGTTTCAAACCCTGTCCTCGCGGTCGGCCTGTCCGGTGGTGCTCTCATGTTAGGATACGTTGCCACCCAATGGTGGGCGGTTGCTGCCAGATACCGTTTCGAGGCGAAACGAAGCCGACTCGAGCTCGACGCACTTCATCAAAAAATCGAGATCCTAAATCGCAAAGCGCAGGAAGCCCCGGAATCCGCTTGGAATGGATACCGAAAATTCACTGTTTCCAAAAAAGTCGAAGAGTGCGAGGACACTTACTCATTTTACCTCACTCCACATAACGGGAGGCCTCTGCCACCGTTTAAACCGGGGCAGTATCTAACATTTGAGTTGCATCCCCCAAATGCCGAAAAGCCTCTTGTTCGCTGTTATTCACTCTCGGACGGTGCCCTTTCTGACGACCACTACAGGGTCACCATCAAACGTGCCTTACCACCGACGGACCCACCTGGCATACCGCCAGGGATTGCTTCGAGCTACTTCAGTGATTATGTGAAGGAAGGCGACATTCTCAATGTGAAAGCCCCTAGTGGCCGGTTCTTTCTTGATGTTGAAGTGGATCGCCCCGTGGTCCTCATCTCCGGCGGCATCGGCATCACGCCGATGTTGGCGATTGCTCGTTACCTGACACATATCAAAGATAACCGAGAGATCTACTTTTTCTTCGGCTGCCGTAACAGCGTGGACCACATGTTCCGCGATGAGGTGATAGAAGTGCAAAAAGCCAATCCTAACATGCGGCTGCACATCTGTTATAGTCGTCCTCTTCCCGAGGACATTCGTGGCGAGACGTATAGCCACGAAGGCCGTATCACGAATGATCTCATGAAGGAAATTCTACCTTCAAGCAATTACGAATACTATCTGTGCGGTCCGGGACCGTTTATGAATACCCTCGTCAATGGCCTCTACGAATGGGGAGTGCCGAAGAAAGACGTGAAATTCGAAGCCTTTGGTCCGGCCACCGTGAAGAGTGGGCCGAAAGAGGCGGCAGACCCATCCAAGCCCGAGGCTAAAGCGGTGATCCCAATCGAGTTTGCCCGTTCAGGAAAAACCGTGCAGTGGGATCCCGGGGTACAGAACCTGCTCGAATTTGCAGAGAAAAACGGAATCACCACCATTGTAGGAGGTTGTCGTGCAGGTAGCTGCGGATCTTGTCTGGTCGCGATCAAGCAAGGCGAAGTCGAATACATTCTAGAACCAGGCGAAGCTCCAGAAGAAGGGACCTGCCTTAGCTGTATCTGCCGGCCCACTGGGAAAATGGTGATCGATGCCTAAAGTGCTTATATGGCAAAAACAAACAATAATCTAGCAAGTATCACCCGCAAGGCAGCTCGCCCGAAGCGATGGGATGATCCGCTAGATCCCGCGATGAGCGATGCCACGCTGGACATGCTAATGTCCACGGAACCTTTTGCCAGCATGGATGAAAGCGCGTTTCCCGCCGGCACCCCGTTGCGCGGGATTTTGAAGGCAGACACGGCCGTGCGGGATTATACCGTGGGGCAAATCGTTCTGCGCAAGGGCGATTATGGAACCTCAGCTTTCTTGCTGCTAGAGGGCGAGGTCGATGTGATCCTGCGGCCGGACGTCGATCCCGCACTTCTGGGCCGCGCACCAAGTGTTAAAAAAAGCTTCATGGGGCGCTTTTCGCAATTGTGGAATAACAATCCGGAACCTGAGGGATGGCGTAAAAAATCACCGCGCGCGGCCGACAACCCTAAGTTTTCTATCAACAAGCAACGGGGCTCTGTCTATTTGCAAGATTATCCCCAGATCGTTTCTGAAGCTCAGACAGTCGCACTGAAAGCCGGGCAGTTGTTCGGAGAAATATCAGCTCTCAGTCGCATGCCGAGAACCGCTACCGTAGTGGCCTCCACGAAGCAGGCCCGGCTGTTGGAATTCAGTTGGGAAGGGCTACGCGACATCATGCGCTATGATTCCGCGTTGAAGAAGCAGATCGATAAAATCTATCGGGAAAACTCTCTGAAAAACTTTCTGAGGCATCACCCCTTGTTTTGTCACTTGGACGAAGCGGACCAAGTGCAATTGTGTGAAGAAGCCCAACTGGAAAATTTCGGTGAATACAACTGGTCTGGCACCTATCTGAGGCTGGCGAAGGATGGTGACGAGGCGATTACCGCGAATGAGCCTGTCATTGTAAGGGAGGGGGAATACAGCAACGGGATCTATATGATCAGTGCCGGATTCTGCCGAGTAAGCCAGAAATACGGCAACGGTGAACGGACCTTAAATTACATCGGCGCGGGGAGTGTGTTCGGATATGAAGAAATCGCGAACCGTTGGAAAAATCCCCAGCAAGAGTTGAACTCTTTATATACTCTTCGCTCACTGGGATATGCCTATCTGATCTTTATCCCAACACCCTCGGTGGAAAAGTATGCGAATCGGGGATTGTCAGAAACGGATTTCCCATCGAACCCTATTCCAAATAAACGATCAGAGCCAGCGCCCACGCGTCCGATGGATGAGAGCGCCATGCCATCTGCTAGCCTGATGGAGTTCATGGGGGAGCATCGCTTTTTCAATGGCACGAAGTCGATGGTGATTGATATGGACCGCTGCACCC
The DNA here is from genome assembly GCA_043758615.1 of Akkermansiaceae bacterium. Taxonomy (GTDB): domain Bacteria; phylum Verrucomicrobiota; class Verrucomicrobiia; order Verrucomicrobiales; family Akkermansiaceae; genus Luteolibacter. The sequence continues at coordinate 3,316 of JAYVNE010000121.1, read as the reverse complement.
GCTGCGACGATTGCGTGCGCGCCTGCGCATCGACACACGATGGTAACCCGCGCTTTTTGCGGCATGGACCGATGATCGATAATCTAATGTTCGCGAACGCTTGCATGCACTGCGTAGATCCGGTGTGTATGATCGGTTGCCCTACAGGTGCCATTCACCGGACGAGCTTCGGCGGAGAAGTGGTGATCAACCCGGCGACTTGCATCGGATGCGGCACCTGTGCCGCGAATTGCCCTTATGATTCAATCCGTATGGTGGAGATAAGATCGAGCGAAGGCGAATTTTTGGTGGATGAAGAATATCAGCCCATTCTGAAAGCGACGAAGTGCGACTTGTGCGTCGAACAAACAAGCGGTCCCGCCTGTCTGAACGCATGTCCGCACGATGCCCTTAGTCGCACGGATTTAACCCAGGTAAGCTCCCTCACACAGTGGCTAAAAAGGAAATAGAACTCATCCGAAGAAGATTTGGTAGTGGGTTAGTGACCACTCTATCCATCATCGCATTATTGGTAGTATATATCAAATATACGCCCATGTATCCGCGCCACGCCTATCTAAGTGGCTGGGTGCTGTTCGCGTTGATGCTTTTTCTAACATTCTTTAACCTCCGTAAGCGGATTCCTTTTTTGCGTGTCGGCAGTGCTAGCTTCTGGATGCAGTTGCATCTTTATGTGGGAGTGTTCTCGGGCGCGTTGTTTTTCGTCCATATCGGCGGGTCATGGCCCACAGGAGCTTTTAATCAACTGCTCGCCTGGTGCTATGCAATTGTATTCGTGACGGGAGTGCTCGGTTTATGGATTAGCCGGGCTTTCCCACGAATGCTAACAGTTGCCGGATATGAAACTCCTTTCGAGCGTATCCCTTACGCGCGCAACAACCTTCGTGTCGAAGCAGAAGCGTTAATATTAACAGGCGTTGATGGCCAGACCTCACCAGTCATTGCGGAATTTTATTCAAAAAGACTTGGGATGTTTTTCACGAAGTCATGCAACCGCTGGGCACACTTGCGGCAATCACGCGCTCCGCAGGTTACACATATCTCCCAGTTTGACGAAGTGCAAAGATATGCAAAAAAAGGTGAGCGGGAAATGCTAGACAAGCTGAGAGATCTCGTTGCGCAGAAGCACATGCTCGATTACCAGCACGCGTTGCAGTCTTCTCTCCGGTTATGGCTGTTCGCGCATATTCCTCTCAGCTATTCCCTGCTCATCTTCAGCGTGCTGCATATCATCATCGTTTACGCTTTTTCCGGCACATGAAAGCAAGCCAACATTCACCGGTATTTCCCTCGAAAGAGTATGTGCGCCCCAATCTGGATTGGGAGTGCGGGCATCTCTGTGAGGGTTGCCCTTGCCGAATCGGGCCATCACCCAAGGGAGAGTGCAGGGCGAGCTACGAATGCACGCCCCGGTTAGATTTGAAGCCGGGAGAAGTGAAGGGTCACTGGACCTGCACGCGCCCGCGCTCCGGCGGTGGCAAGTGCGAGAATGGCCCTTTACCGGACGGAACCTGCTGCAATGCGATACCCAAATGCCAACCGCGCAGATCCCTTCGATCCATCCGGAAACGTGTCGTTGCATTCACCGTCATCGCCAGTTTTCTACTCCTGTTCGTATGCCTTAGCCGCAACATGCGGAATGAATTTATCAATCCGGGACCGATATCTAACGTCCACTCGAGTGCTGCTTTTGTGGCCATCCACACAAAGTTTCCCGGCGACCCTAGCAACTGCTCCGCTTGTCACGATAGCGCGGGGCCGGCGGTGGCCTCTTGGCAGTCAAAGGCTTTCGATTCTTTTAAGCACGGGCTCGCTCCGGCGAAATTAATCAAAAAAGGACCGATCGAAAGTGCCGCGATGGACACGAATTGCCTGTCGTGCCACGGAGGCAAGAAGTTCCACCAGCCGAATATGGCTGCGCAATTCGCATGCTCGGAATGTCATAAAGAACATCAAAGCAGCGTATTCATGCGGGAAGTAAATAGTTCTTACTGCACCTCATGCCATGGTTCTGCGGAGCTCATGGCGGAATCATCGAAAATGGGAACCACGATAGACCCCCACGCATTTTCTTCTTTTACCTCCAAGGCCGACTTGAAAATCCAATCGCGTGAACGTCCGGCAAAAGGTTATACCGACGTGATCACTGCGTTTGATATCGATCATCCCGAGTTCCGCCAGATCCGAGATGGCATTCGCGATGAAAATTCGTTGAAATTTAATCATGAGCTTCACCTGCGCACAGGTAAGATTCCAAGGGTGTTAAATTGCACCGATTGCCATGAGCGCGACGCTAGGGGCGAATACCAACGGCCGATCACTTACGAAAAGCATTGTGTCGAATGCCACACCTTACAGTTCGATCCGGCGACACCCGCTGGAAAAGACAAGCCTGGGATCTATCTGCCGCACGGCGATCCATACTATGTCCGTGCATTTCTGCGCAGCCTCAACATTCAATATGAGGAATATGGCCGCAATCATGAGGGCATTATGCGTGAGGAGGATCTCATAAAATACGTGCAGGAAAAAAAGGCAGGCATCGAAAAACTCTATCAAAGTGGTGAAAATTTGGAGCGCTCAGTATTCTTCGCTAACATGCAGGGGAAAATGCCTGGTGGACTTCAAGCACCCTTCGCGGGTTGCGCGACCTGCCATGAGGTATCGGAACCCAAGAGTGAAAATGCGACTCCCGAGATTAAGGGCGTGAAAACCCCCGATCGCTGGATGGTGCTTGGAAAATTCAATCACGATCTACATCGGAAAGGCGTGACCTGTATCGACTGCCATAACGTCACGACGAGTCAACTCACAAGCGATCTCAACCTGCCATCTATCAAATCATGTTTGGAATGTCATAGTCCCAAAGGAGGAATCGATGACCGCTGCATCCGCTGCCACGCCTATCATAATGGTCAGCCGGTCGCGCTTCCCAAATAGTGCTCTCGCTCTCTGAATCCTTGAAAGCGAACGTCACCACTACAAATTACACGAACCCCATCGACCTTTACCGCCAGTGAGTCGCCATCCTGCCGATCATCTCGGCCCGGTGGATTCCATCCGCTTCCTGCGTCTGCTCGACAAAGGCTCCGGCGACTACACCGCCACCCGTCAAAGTGAGCAGGACCAAGGAACCATAGGAGAATTCTGCCCAGAAATCCCAATAAAATCGACTATACCCAAGGCTATCCGGAAGGCTTTGAGGTTTTCCGCTCCATCACTGACCAGCGCACCGGTGGCAATACCCTTCATCATTTCGGCGAAATTCTCTTTATCGCCTTCGCCGCCGTGCTCTGCGGCGTGAGATCTTACGAAC
>JAYVNE010000120.1:0-4858 GCA_043758615.1 Akkermansiaceae bacterium | reverse complement strand
GTGGAAAAATCACGTCTCCCACGCGGTCACCGCTATCGGGTGGGTGAAAGTGAACATCCTCCGTGCTTGCGAAAGTCTCCCGTGCGATGGCACGCGCCTATCGCATCCCGCGTGAAAGCCACCTTGCCCCCGTGCGAGCCGCACATGCCCGCGTGCAAACCCGCCGTGAACCCGTGTCAGCGCCCCATCACCCCATGCGCGCCGAGGCCGGCCCCCGTGCAACCCACCCCCGCGCCCGTGCGCGCCGTCCATTCCCGCGTGCGAGCCGCCCGTGCCCCCGTGCAAATCCCACCTTCCCCCATGCGAGCGCCCGCTACCCCCGTGCGCGCCCACCATTCCCCCGTGTCAGCCATGCGTTACCCCGTGTCAGCCATGCGTTACCCCGTGCAAATCGCCCATTACCCCGTGTAAATCGAGCCTTGGAGCGTGTCAGCAGGGCATTGGCGCGTGTCAATAGAGCCTTCCCGCCAGCGGCTTACATTGCAACCACACACAATATCACTCAGAGTCTGTGTAAAAGACAGGAATGGAACTCCGGCCAGCCGAGTTGTTGACGGTTGCCTTCTCAACGGACGAACAAGCCGTCTTTGAGGATACATTCATCCGGGCGACACAGATGCGGCGGCTCTCGTAACAGATCGGCTTCGTCGCATCTTCCTCCATGGCGCGCTGGATGAATAGCCTATTTTCCTGACATGGGATGACCACCAAGATCCTCTGGCATATCATCGAGCCTTTGCTTGCAACGTTTGGTCAGGACAACATCGCCGGTTGTCTTTCGAGTAGTCCAATAGACACCCTTTAGCTTCGTGACAGGATCACCAATGATCTCCAAGACCATTGTCCCGTCATGTGCGGCACTTCGATCCTGAACCTTTAATCCTGGTGAACTGGTGTAGGAATAGCCGAGCTTCCTGATTTGTTCGTCAGTATCGAGCCAGAAGTCGGCGAGGTAGCTCCAACTGCTCATTTCCGCAGTTCGCATTACGCAGCTCACCCGACCAAAGGACTGCTTGATCGTCAGGATGACAGGGATAGGGCCGGGCGTGTTGCCCTCGGCATCTTTCCAAGTGGTTTGAATCGTGCCTTGCCATGTGCCGTCGAGATCGGGGAAAGGGACCAGCCAATCTTTGAAGATTCTCCACCGCCAAGCGAAAGACGCAAACCCAGCCCAGATCAAAATGATGATCGGAACGGTCTTGTAGGCTAGTCTTAATGCGCTTCCAACGTCCGTGATAGAAGTCCCCGTCGCTAACGCCAAGCCAATGAAGCAGAGGGCGAAAATGGCGAAGAAAAAGAAAGCAAAGGGTCTTATCTTGAGGTTTTTCATTTATATCCGATGTAGTTCCAAGCCGCGTGAAGAAACGAGTTCGTCTGCTGGCTGTTCCAAGGCTGCGAAGGGCGAAAAAGATACTTGAGTTCGTTCACCTCACCCCACTCGCCGCAATCTTCATCCTTCCGCGTTCGATTCCAGAGGTCTGCAATTAAATGGCGGAGTGTGTCGGTGTATGAGTCTTTTAGAAACGCGTCGGTGTTGGCGTTCCATGCCATGCATTCAACCAGAAAAGAGGAGATCGGCTTGGCTTCGGCTACGTTGTCGGTTTGCATCATGTCACGCAGACGCTTCAATATGCGGATCGTTCGCTTATATTTACGTCCTGTATTCGTGTTCCTCAAAACGCCATTTTCATAGGTCTGCTGCGGCCAGTTGATGATGCGTGTTCCTTGGTCGGAATCGAAGGCTACGCCGGAGTGAAAGTGATGTGTTCCATTCGGATTGAGCCGTCCTGTATACCACCGATACTCGAATGTCGGGACAACGTCTGCATCAATACGATAAGTATTGGCATACACATCGAAGGCCTTGTTGCCTCTCGTAACACCATCTGCGCCAAAATAGTCCTCAAAGGCAGAGTGGAGCAACTGCTTGTAGTCTTGGAATCCCATCGTTCCCGGGATATTTCCGAAATCTCCACGAGCTTTGCCTTCTGGATAGCACTCAAAGAAGGTGGAATTATAGCGGACGCAAACGTCCACATCACTATTCTGCCGGACGTTAGTTCTAGCCCGGTATGAACCTTGTGCAAACACAGTAACGTCCAGGTTCATGAGTTGAGAGCTTGCCTTGATCGCTTTGCGGACTGCGGTCTCGGCATTCTCGCATTTGGCCGTCTCGGTGTCTGAGGGGCCTTTTGACCAAAAAGTGAATGTGTCTTCGGATATATTCATGGCTGATGTAGGCGGTGATTTGGAGCCGCCTATTGTGGCATCACATCGGGATACGGCCCGAGGAACCGCTCGCCATTGAAGTGGATCATGTGGTCGGGGTCTTCGGCGATCCAGACTTCGGACTCCCAGGCGATGTGGGAGATGAAGGTCTGCATGGTGCGGCGGGTCTCGAAGGCGGTGACGAAGACGAGGCCCGCTTTGCAGCCTGCGAAGAGGTCTTTCAGTTCCTTGCGGCGCTTGCCGTCCACGGGGCCGGCGCTGGTGACGGCTTCGATGAGCAGGAGCCAGTTTTTGGCGGTGTGGTGGACGATGACGTCGGGAATCTTGGCGGCGGAATCCAAGGTGACGCCGAGAGCGGCCAAGGCGGCGGCTTCCAAGTGGACGAATTTGTTCTCGGTGTCGCCGATGTAGAGCACTGTGCCGCCGGGGGCGAAGGCGGGGCAGAATTTTTCGATGATGGCTTTGATGAGTGGGTTTTGGCCGCCGGGCGAGAGGGCGACTTGTGAGCCGTCGGGCAGTGTCACGGGCACGCGGGCCAAGTCGCGTTTGCGGGCAATCTCGTGTTTCAGGGTTTCGCGGCTGGCGAGATATTGCTGTAAGGCCGCTGCCCATTCGCGTGTTCCGACTTTGCGGATGAGAGCGAGGGCGGTTGGCTCGATTTGATACACCGTCTTGCCGCTGTTGGTCGGGCGATTGAGATTGTCGGGGTTGCGAAGCAGCAGACCCTCCTCCACGAAGAACTTCACCGCATCATCACGGATGGTTTCGCGGGTGTTGGGCGCGTAGCGGTTGCCGTAGGCTTCGGCGATGAAATCAATGACCGGGGTGATGCCCCGCAGAGGGGCTTGTGCGTCCGTCCACGGCGCTACCGGCTGGAGGTCGAGCAAGGCAAGCAAGGTATAGGCGGCGGTTTCGTTGCGCTGCTTGGGGCCGAACTGCAAAGCGGTGAGAGCCTCGATGGCCTCCGCGAGCCGCCGTTTCCGAGCGGTGGTTTTGCGGCTCGGTTTATCGGCTGGCATGAAGGTGCTGGGTGACGAGTTGGTCTATCTCGTCCTGTGAGAGATTGAGCGTGGTCATTTCGCGCCCCATCGCCTGCAGTGTGTCGCGGCTCGGGTAGGCCAGCGTGCGAAGGTCGGTCGCATTCACTTGGGTATGCCCGCTGAAACGACGGAAATACTGATCAACGACCGTGGAATTCAGAAAGGCATAGAGGCCAGTGGCGAGAGTGCGCTCCAAGCCATGCCCGTTCGTGTGAAAATAATTGAGATGATTCTCGAAGCCGACCCATTCCGTTTTCACAAGGTCTGGATCAAACATACATGCCACGAGGCGGCGGCGCTCCTCCTTCGAGGTGAAGCGTTTGGTAAGCAGATACATCCCGGATGGCACGAGCCACTGGCGCGTCTCGGCATTATCGAGAATGGCGTTGGGCTTGCGGGCTTCGAGCTTCGGCCAGTGAACGGTGCCGCCATTGAAATGGCAGGGATACAGCAGCGGCACGGTGCCGCGTTCCGGCTCTTTGCGCAGGGCGTCTTTGAGGCGGAAGTCCACGACGCGCCCCGTGGAGACGGTGATACCCAACGAGGCGAGGCTGCTGCCAAGGCTGTCCATCGTTTCCTTGGCTGCCGCGTGCCGCGTGGTGGAGGGGATGTGGATGAATTTCCCTGTGTCGCGCGGGTGAACGATCTCCGTGAAGGGATAGACCGTCTCCACGATTTCGTCGCCATGCTCTCCGCTGCTGCTGGAAATGGTCAGTTCACGCGGCTGGCAACGCCCCTTCACCGCATGAAAAATGATATTCTCCTGCAACACGCTGTCGTCGCGAAATGCGGCCTGCCGGGATTCAAAAACGTGGAGTCGGCAAAGTTCAAATTGACTCAGGAAGTCTTCGCGAAACGGGCGGAAGTAGGGGCCGTTGCAAAAGCTCCGGGGCGTGATGCTGACAAGCTGCCCGCCCGGAACCAGCACCCTCTGAATGAGGGCAATGAAGCCGGTGTAGAGGTTGCTTGTTTCGACGCCGACAGAACGAAGGGCACGTCGCTCGGCTGAGTCGGCGCTGATTTTGTGATAGGGCGGATTCGCAATGGCGGCGTCAAACGCGGGCGGCAGCGTGCCGAAGAGATCGCCCGCAAGACGCAACGACATTTCTTGAATGAAGTCCGCAGAGTGAATGGTGAACGTGAAGCGAATCCCCGCGTCGGCGCAAAGGCGCTCACAATCGCGCATCGTCGAGGCCAGCGTGTCCAGGATTTGGCCGTCGAGTTCGTAGAGTGTCGCTTCGATGGCGCGAACGGTGTCGCGCTTTGCACAGCACCGGGCGACGAAAGCGAGGGTGAGCGCGCCCGCGCCCGCGCCCGCATCGAGCAAGCGCACCGTTTGCGGAAGCGTGCCGAACATGGACGCCATGAAGTCGGCCACAGCCGAGGCGGTGAAGAACTGTCCGAGTTTCTTCTGCCGCTCCCTCGGACTTGTAGTGACCGCGATCCTCATGTCGTCATGTGACTACTTCGGTGGGGTGCCGACAGTCGGCTTCTTCTCCCGCTTCGGGGCGCGCTCGATGTGGCTGGCGCTTTGCCAGGCGCGGAATTTGTCGGCGTCGCGGGAGTATTTGTTGTGCATGATGGCGTCG
>JAYVNE010000119.1:0-38033 GCA_043758615.1 Akkermansiaceae bacterium | reverse complement strand
CATCCGCCGCTCCTTGTCTTGGTTCAGCGGAGTTGCCATGATTTCGCTAATTGCATGGGGCTTATGGCCGAAACCGGTGCTCATCGAAACGGGCAAGGTCCTTTGCGGACCGCTGACCGTTCGCGTTTCCGAGGAAGGAAAAACCCGGGTACGGAATCGTTATATTGTGGCTGCTCCCGTCGCAGGTCGAATGCGTCGTGTTCCTTTCAAACCCGGCGATGAAGTAAAGGCCGGGGAAACAATTCTAACTGCTATTGAACCTGTGGTCGCGCCGCTGCTCGATCCCCGTGCCCGCGCCCAGGCAGAGGCTGTCGTTTCGATGCGTGAGGCATCTCGCAAACAAGCGGCGGAATCTCTAGCAGCAACTCACGCCGCCTCGAAGATGGCAGAGTCCGAGCTTGAGCGCGTGCGCTCCGTAACCCGGAGCGGAACGGTGTCACAGTCCGATAGAGACCGTGTTGAAATGGAATCCTCCATGCGCGCCTCTGAAGTCCGTGCCGCAGAATTTTCCCAACAAGTCGCCGATTATGAACTTGCCCAAGCCCGTGCCTCGTTAGAGCGGCCAGAGATGAGCAGCATCGGAAATCTCGTGGAAGTGAAAACCCCCGTCTCCGGCCGCATTCTTAAGGTGATGCAGGAAAGCGAAATGGTCGTCGCCCCCGGCCAACAAATTCTCGAAATCGGTGATCCCGCTGATCTTGAAATCGAAGCGGAAATCCTTTCCCGCGATGCTGTAACCATCCACCCCGGCGACTCTGCAGAGATCGATCAATGGGGTGGTGAAAGCCCACTCAAAGGCCGCGTCCGCCGTGTGGAACCTGCGGCATTTACGAAAGTTTCCGCCCTTGGTGTGGAGGAGCAACGGGTCATTGTGCTGAGCGATTTAGTCGCGCCGCCGGAACTCGCAAAAGCCCTTGGTGACCGCTACCGTGTGGAGGTCCAAGTAGCGGTCTGGCATTCGGAAGATGTTCTCATAGTTCCAGCCGGTTCATTGTTCCGTGAAGGCAATGCGTGGAAATGTTATCTCTTCGAAAACGGTAAAGCGAAACTAACATCGATTGAGGCCGGACACTCGGATGGACGCTATACGGAGATTCTATCAGGTCTCAACGCTGGACAAGAAGTTTTGCTCCATCCACCTGATACGGTGAAAGACGGCACTTCTATTACTAAAAGGAAGGATTGAGGTCGCCAGCTGCTGTGGCCACTTGCGGGAAAATGCTTATTTCGCCGGAAAGACGATTTCTTGATTTTTCTCAGAAGCGCCACCAAAGCTATCACCAAGATCTTTTGTAGTAACAAAAAGCATCAGGGAAATTAAAAGCAACGCGCAAACTGTCTGGACTATCTCAAGTGGTTTTGCTTTTACTGGGCGACGGAAAATTTTCTCTAAAATGGCGAGGGTAATATGCCCACCGTCGAGGACGGGGAAAGGCATCATGTTGAGGACGGCAAGATTAACATTGAAGAGAACGAGAAATGCGAGGATGCGCCGCCAGCCATTCTCCGTTTGGAGAAGATGATATTGCATTCTAGCAATGCCAACAGGGCCACTTAGATGGTCAACACCTATATTGGAATCTCTTGCGGCGACGCTACTGATAGTGGTCCACATCATTTCCAGGCTGTCTTTGACCTGTTGAAATGGTCCGGGATATACGATGCGAGTATCCACCTCCGATTTGGCATCCCAGATGATTCCAACCATCGGGTCTGATTTTTTCGGTATTGATGGACGTTGAGGAGTGATATCTACATCACGAGTTTCTCCTATTGCAGACTTAACAGTAACTCGCACGGTTTTCCAGTTATTGTCTTTGAGGTATTGAGCAAAATGCATCCGGCTATAAATCTTTTTCCCATCAATTAAAATGATCTGATCTCCTTTGCCGAGTCCTGCATTAGCTGCCGGGCTGTTCGATATTACTTCCTTAATTGTCAAATTACTGACTATGTCGATACCGACATCGCGAAGTTCGCCACGTTTGAAATGAATCAACCGTTGGAACCAGTTAGTTTCGGGCACACTAAAGCGTGCCGTGAGATCTAATGGTTTTTCCAATCCAAATCGCTCAACAGTGAACGTAATCGTTTCGCCTCGGCTTAACACGATGCGTTCGGAGATAGATTTGAGAGATCCCGCGTAGCCCTGAACTTCCTCATGGTTGATGGCAATTATTTTATCCCCAGGTAGCATTTGCGCCCTTGCAGCAGGTCCGTCGGTTTGGACGTAGCCGATTTGTTGAGTTGGAATGAAATCTTTAGGTTTTCCTATTTGCCAGACAATAACCCCTACCGCCAAAGCAAGGAGCATCGAAAATAATGGCCCTGCGAAAGCGACAATGATTTTGTCTAACGGGGTAATTTTGGGAAGAGCTGCTCGATCCGAGGTTCCGCCTTCGAGAGCCTCCATCGGGGCCATTTGTGGTAAGGCGACAAAGCCTCCTGCGGGAATCCAGCCTAGGCCGTATTGGACGCCGTTGATTTCTTTTTTCCATATCGGCGTGCCGAACCAAATCTGAAAGCGATCAATCTGCAAACCGCGCCACTTTGCTGCCAGAAAGTGTCCTAGCTCGTGCACGAAAATGATAAGATTGAAGCTCATCACAACGGCGAAAATCAGAAGAATTACTTGAAAAATGGAAGAGAGAGTGGTCATGGGTGAGGAAAGAACTTCGAAAACTTAGCGTGGCCGGACATTCCGGCAAGTTCATTAAATTTTCTTAAAATTTGGACGCTGCGACGATTTTACCCTCTGAAAAAGTTCCCAGCCAATGACAAAACAAAAAAGGGATCGGAAGCGATGCTCCCGATCCCATTGAAAATTTCAGGCAAACAATCCTTAGGCTGGCTTGTTCGCGCCCGAGTTGCGGATTTGATCAAACGTGCCTTCGATGAGTTGTTTCCCTTGATCACCGATGTTGTGATAGATGGTGCTCATCGTTTGAATCGTGCTGGCAGCAGGCCCAGCAAAAGTGAATTCGCAATTCGTCACTTCGCATGCGTTCAGAGCAAACGCTCCATAGCCAAGAACGACAAAGCGACAATTGGTGAATGTGCAGCCTTCATATTCGTGGAAATCGAGCACGACTTCTTCATTGTTAAAATCGTTTTTTAAGATCTTCATCAGTGGTAGTAGGTTAATGGTTTTATCTGGGCTCCGATTAAAATTTTAAGCGGTGGGACACGGAGTTAAAACGGACTTTGACGATTGTGCAATCCTGTAAAATTCGAAAAGTTCAAACAATCCGACTGTCCAATTGAAAAACCTGACCTGAGGTATTGGGTAAATCATGATGCAGATGATAGATGAATTTTCCAACTACGGCCGGCGTATTGAAGCGACCGAGTGTGTGAGAATGTAGTATTTCCTTACGGCGTTTTTCGGAAATTCCCGCCGTCATGCGGGTTTCGAGAAAACCAGGTAAAATCGTATTAATTCGAATATTAAAAGACCCATAAGTCTGAGACAAATCCTGGGTAAGCCCCAAAAGAGCAGCCTTCGCTGTCGCGTAAGCAACTTGGCCAACGGGTGGATGCAACGCAGAAAAACTTGAAATAAAAATAATATGACCCGCGCGCTTCTCGATCATTTTCGGAATCACGGCTCTAGCACAATTCACTGCTCCTTTGAAATTGGTAGTAAACACTTCATCCCACATCGTTTCCGTCAGTCGAAGAAGTGGTGTGTCACGAGTCATTCCCGCCACGCAAATCAGCAAATCTGCCGGGTGGTCATGAAAATAACTCTGGATCGCAGTTTTATCACAAACATCCATTTCAGCTCTTGCGGGTGTCAGGATTTTCCAACCTAACCCTTCTAAAGCTGAGGCAATGGCCCGACCAAGAGAACCGCTTCCACCTGTGATGACTGCTTGTTTCATGTTAGGAAATCTTGCGATGAAACAACATCCTTTCACGCACTCCTCTGCTATTTCTAAGAACCTTGGAAAAGGATGGGAATAACATTGGAATGGATGGGCAGGAGCTCAGCGGAAAGCATCAAAAGACAGCTCATTCGGAAACCATACAGCTTCTTCCCCAACTTGTTCTTCCCGTGGAACCCGCATGGTAGAGCTGTGGAACAGAAGTTTTCTGAGGTTGTTCACACTATGAAGAAGAAGATCTTATAAGGTCAAAAAAGACGAAGTCATCAAGAGTCTTTCAATGATCAGTTAGGGAAGGTATTTCTGGAAACTGTTTGAGGGTTACTTTTATGCATCTACGAAACAAGCCTTCCAACGGGGTGCTGAAAGGCTTGGAATGATTTGATGGCACCTCTCCTGCGCTGGAAGGATCGGGTCGCTTAGAGGAGCATGAGAGCGGGTTGCTCGAGGAGTTTTTTAATCTCGGAAAGGAACTGTGCTCCGACTGCTCCATCGACAACCCGGTGGTCGCAGGAAAGACCGAGATTCATCCGCAAGCCGGGGACGATTTGTCCGTTTTTCACGACAGGTTTTTCGATGGCTGCTCCAACGGATAAAATTGCGGCTTGTGGTGGATTGACAATCGCGTCGAATGATTCGATTCCCCAAGCACCTAAGTTAGAGACGGTAATGGTGCCACCGTCGAATTCATCGGGTTTGAGTTTTTTATCCTTTGCGCGAATGGCGAAATCTTTAACTGCGCGGGAAATCGTGAGGAGGGATTTTGTTTCCGCTTCTTTTATGACGGGAGTGACGAGTCCGTCTTCTACGGCGATCGCGACAGAGAGTCCAACATGTTTAAATTTTACGATATGATCGCCGGCAAACGAAGCATTGACTGCTGGAACTGCCACTGTGGCGTTAATGACAGCTTTGAGAATGAAGTCATTGACGGAATATTTGTTACCGTGGGTTTTTTCAGCCTGATCATTCACTTGTTTGCGGAGGGCCATGAGAGGCGCGGCATCCACATCGACATGCAGATAGAAGTGAGGAATGGTGGTTTTCGAAGTAAGCAGACGCGAGGCAATGATTTTGCGCATCGAGCTGAGCTGGACCCGTTCGTCACCTTCTTTTGCCACGGGTGTAATGGCTGTTGGAGCGGGAGTCGGGCTAGGAGCCGACGGACTTGTTTTCGATTTGATAGATGCTACGAGGCCTGCTGCTGCGGTAGCGTCAGGGGAAGCAACTGGTGTTGCTTTAGTTGGAGAGGTGTTAGTTGCATCGACGTCGGCTTTGACGATGCGTCCTCCAGGGCCGGTGCCGGTAACGGAAGTTAGATTGACACCGAGATCACTTGCAATTTTGCGTGCGAGAGGTGATGATTTGATGCGGTTTCCATTGTTACTAATTACAGTAACAGGTGAAACGGGTGCGGTCGGCGAAACAACGAAAGGATTTTCTTTTACGGGAACGGCTTCCACAGTCTTGGAAGCGGCTGCAGGAATAGGGGTTTCGTCATCACTGCCGCCGAGGACTGCAAGAATGCTACCAATGTTAGCTTTTTCACCTTCATGAATGAGGATGCTGGTGATCACTCCGTCATCGAATGCTTCCATTTCCATGGTGGCCTTATCGGTTTCCACTTCGGCTAAAATGTCTCCGATCTCGACCGTGTCGCCGACTTGTTTGTGCCATTTGATCAGGGTGCCCTCGGTCATGGTGTCCGAGAGTTTAGGCATTTCGATGTTCACAGACATGGTGTTGGTAGGGAGGAAGTCGGAGTGAGAATGGTAAAATATCAAGGTATTTCCAGCCTTTTTAAAGTGAGATGTGGAAACAAAAAGACGCGGGGAGTTCAAGTCTCCGCCGCGCTTTGGAAGTTAATGGGCAATCAGCTTAAGGTGCGGTCACGCTTGGGCCGATGGGAAGGACTCTCATCGTCGGAATCAGGCCAAAATTCGGGCTGCCACTGGAGCCTTGCACGCTCGCCATCCGCATGGTCGATTCGGAAGTCGTGCCGCACTTGTCTTTGGTGGGGCAATAGTGGTGGACGCAGGGTCCGGTGTGGACTGCAACATGCGAGGTGACTGTTTTATAACGAGGGACCTTCTTTTCAACGGTTTGCACCATTCCGCCTTTACCACTTTTCGAATCACCGGGGACCATAACTTGTTCAGTAACGATGTCATAGCCACAGGTTTTCACTTGCTTGGTGACCGTGCGATAGTTGCCTGCAAACGAGGGAATGCCGAACATCGAGCAGCATGAGGAAAAGCCGAGGGAGGCGGCGATCAGTGTGGCGAGTAATACAAGGTTTTTCATGATGGATTTTGATGATTAAAAAGGAAAATTTTTGGGCGAATCACATGCAGCAGCAAGATCCGAGAGACAAGGAAAGCGCCGTACTGACCAGTATGATTGAAATACGTATGAACATGTTCAAGATGCTAGAAAGGATAACGGTATTGGCAATAAAAAAGACCGTGTGAATTCTTACGGGGATTTTTCGCCTTTTTGATTTCAGGCAAGAGTGAGAACTTTCTCCACAATCCTGCGGGGATTCGGAAGTTGTTCATGCTCAATGTGTGGTGAATAAATTGCAGGGGCATCAATCGAGCAGACGCGCTTGATCGGTGCATCCAAATAATCGAAGGCATGATCTTGAATAAGCATCGCCACCATCGCGGACACGCCGCCGAAGGGTTTGGATTCATCGACGAGCACAACCTTGTTAGTTTTCATGACGGTCTTGAGGATCGCGTCTTGGTCGAGTGGGCGGATCGAGCGGAGGTCGAGCACTTCGCAATTGATGCCGTGTTCGCTTTGGAGAATCTCAGCGGCTGCTAGGCAATGGATCACGGAGCGGCCGTGAGCGATGAGTGAAACATCGGTTCCCTCACGCTTGATATCCGCAACGCCGAGCGGAACGACGTGATCCCCATCGGCTGGATCTGGAACTTCACCGGTGGTGCCGTAAAGCAGGGTATTTTCCATTACGTAAACTGGATCGTTGTCGCGGATGGCGGCTTTGATCAAGCCTTTGACATCGGCGGGGGTCGCCGGGGCACAAACTTTCAATCCAGGAAATGCGGCAAAAAGTCCTTCCGGAATATGCGAGTGAGTGGCCCCGACTCCTGTGCCACCGTTAGCCGGACCGCGAACGACAATCGGGCAATTGCAAAGACCGCCGGACATGTAGCGGACGCAGGCGGCATTACTAACGAGTTGGTCAAAAGCCACGGAATGGAAGGACCAAAACATGAGCTCCATGACCGGACGCACGCCCAGCATCGAAGCACCAATACCCATGCCGATGAATCCAGCTTCGGAAATCGGCGTATCGACAACGCGCTTATCACCCCACTTTTTCCAGAGGCCTTCGGTGATTTTATAGGCACCATTGTATTGGGCGACCTCTTCGCCCATCAGGACGACATTGGGATCGCGGGCGAGTTCCTCATCGAGGCCTTCACGGAGAGCTTCACGGTAGCTGAGAATGCGGGACATAGGTGTTTCGAAAAAGCGGTGATCGAGAGAGGAATTGACGAGGGATGAAAAATTGCGGAATCAATCGTTAAAGAAGTGGCGGCCGATCTTGGAAGCTGGGGTGTTGTTGTCGGTTTCCCAGTAAACATCCGTGCTAATATCAGCGATCGTCGGGGCAGGGGATTCTTCGGCAAACTTGACCGAGGCAGCAGCTTCCTCTTTCGCGCGTTGGTTGATCGAAGCCGATAGCTCGGGGGTCAAAATCCCCTCGTTAGTGAGGCGTCGTTCAAACACGGCGATAGGATCGTGGTTTTGTTTGTAGTTCTCGATTTCCTCGGGCGTGCGGTATTTTTTGTGATTCGCATCGGCGATGCTGTGGCCGTAGTAACGATAGGTGTCGATTTCCAGAACGGTGGGTTTGCTCTGCTTTTTCGCGCGCTCCATTGCGATGTGGGTTTTGGCCCGGACTTCGTAGAGGTCTGAGCCGTCGATTACGTCCCACTCAATGGCATAAGCCTCAGCGCGTTGTGCGAGGCAACCACTGTAAGACGAGGATCGCTCCTGGGAAGTGCCCATCGAATAACCGTTGTTTTCAATCACGTAAACCACCGGAATTTCAAAGAGTGCTGCGATGTTAAGTGACTCGTGAAAAGCCCCTTGGTTCACTGCACCGTCTCCGAGATAGCAGAGGCAGCACCCTTCGCGGCCGAGGTATTTCAAGCCGTAGGCCAAGCCTAGTCCAAGCGGAGTTTGTCCGGCAACGATCCCGTGGCCACCCCAGAAGTTTTTGTCGGGGGCGAAAAAATGCATCGAGCCCCCCTTACCCTTCGAGCAACCGGTTTGTTTGCCATACATTTCCGCCATGCACTCGTTCATTCCCATACCGACGGCGAGGGCATGGCCATGGTCGCGGTAGGCTGTGATGTAGTGATCGTTCGGGCCACCCAAGGAAATGGTTCCCACGGCGACGGCTTCTTGGCCGATGTAGAGGTGGAGGAATCCGCCGATTTTTCCCGCTTGGTAGTATTTCAAACCGGCCTGTTCAAATCTACGGATGCGGACCATCTGCGAGAAAAGCTCGATTTTCCGCTCAGGGGTGAGCGCTTGATTGATCGGAGAGCTGGCAAAATCGAGTGGGGAAGGGCTTGCGCTGGTCATGGGGCGTGCGTTCAACAAATGAGGGTCGAATGAAAATCAGGAGGAGTTTTATCGGGACTTCGCGAGAAGGGGAACGGAGACAGAAATTTTCGGCAAGCGGATTTGGGCGAGGGCGAAAATTCCCGTGAAGAGCACATTGGCAGCCGCGAGGTTACGCAGGAAGACCCAGGAAGGAAGGGTCGATGTGGGTGATCCGGTCCACTGAGACTGCCAGAAGCCGGAGAAGGTTTTGGCATAAAGCGGGCTGCCGATCCACGCCGCGGTGTTGGTGATGAGGTGGAAAACCAAGGCGGCGGCGACAGAGCCCAGAAGCAGGATTGGGATTCCCTTTCGGTTGAGGGGCTTGCCAAGGAAAAACACGGTGGTAAAGGCTAGCAGGGTGCTTGCAAACATGGACGCATCGGAAACGTGCCCGATCCCCAGGGGATAAGTGATCGCCCATACGCCGAAGGGAATTGCAAAGCCAAGCCAACCCGGTGCCAATAAGGCTCCGCAAAAGAACACGGCGGAGAGGGGTTGAAAATTTGGCAGTGTCTCCGGGAAAGCGCTTCCAAGCACGCGGAATGCAATGAGCAGACCGACGACTAGAATGAGAGGGAGATAGCGTTGCATGACAAAAGCAGGATTGAGGATTTTTTCTAGCGCGGCTAGACCAAAATCTTCGTTTGTAAAAGGTTTTTTGATTCCTTAAATGAAGTGGGGCCCTAGGTTGTCGAAATGGATTGGGAAATACTGGTGAAGGCGGCATGGGACGCACGCGAAAATGCATACTCGCCTTACTCAAATTTCCAGGTGGGTGCTGCTTTGCTTGCAGAAGACGGCAGAATCTTTTCTGGCTGTAATGTGGAAAACATTTCCTATGGCCTCACTAACTGTGCCGAGCGTGTGGCCATTGGCGCGGCGGTGGCAGCGGGAGTGAGGAAGTTTTTGGCGGTGGCCGTGGTGGCGGATACGGCAGTGCCCATTTCTCCTTGTGGTGCATGTCGGCAGGTTCTTGCGGAGTTTGCTGTGCCGAAAGTTCTACTGGTGAACCGAACCGAGAGGGTAGAGTTTCGTTTGGAAGAACTCCTCCCGAGGGCGTCCTCTGGCATTCTGGATCGGCCAGAATAAAGATTGTTCCACGTGGAACAACACGGCCTTAACTTCCGTTTAGAAGCTTGAGCAACATCCTGTTCCGGTTATCTTGCCGCCCCAGCGATGTTTCGATACCCTAAGTGCTATGACGTGATTGTGATTGGCGCCGGTCATGCCGGTGTCGAGGCCGCAATGGCCGCTGCCCGCCTGGGCGCTCAAGTGGCGATCCTCACCCAGAATCTGGATACTATCGGCCAGATGTCGTGCAACCCCGCCATTGGGGGATTGGCCAAGGGCCACATGGTTCGCGAAATCGATGCCCTGGGCGGCATCATGGGCATGAACACCGACGCCACCGGCATCCAATGGCGGATGCTCAATGCCTCCAAAGGCCCATCTGTCCGCGCCCCTCGCGCCCAGTGTGACAAGAAGGCCTACCAATTCCGCATGAAACGAGAGCTCGAGGCCATGCCGGGCGTTGAGATCCACCAAGGAAACGTGGCGGAGCTGCTCGTGAAAAACGACCGCATCATAGGTATCGCCACCTCCCTAGGCATGGAAATCGGGGGGAAGTCTGTGATTCTCAGCGCTGGCACTTTTATGGGCGGACTGATGCATGTGGGCCTCCGTAACGAAAAGGGCGGTCGCATGGGTGATGCCACCTCCCACGTTTCGGAGTACTTGAAACGCCTAGGCTTCGAAGTGGAGCGCTTTAAAACCGGCACGCCCTGCCGCCTCAATGCTCGATCCATCGACTTTTCCAAGTGTGAGCGCCAAGACGGAGACACGCCTGTTCCTAAGTTTAGTTTCATGGCAGATACCCTCCAAAAGGGCGAAAACGACCTTTTCACTCTCAACCCCTGGGGCGACCCAAAGTTCCACGTGGAACAAATGCCTTGCTGGATCACTTACACGAACCCGCGCACCCACGAGATCATCGCCGGGAATCTTCACCAGTCCCCCATGTATTGCGGAGTGATCGAAGGCGTCGGCCCGCGATATTGTCCGTCGATCGAGGACAAGGTTGTCCGCTTCGCCGAGAAGGAGCGCCACCAAGTTTTTCTCGAACCGGAAGGTCGTCACACTCTTGAATACTACGTGAATGGCGTTTCCACGTCTCTGCCCTACGAGGTGCAACTCGATTTCCTCCGTTCGATTGCCGGTCTCGAAAAGTGCGAGATCCTTCGCCCCGGTTACGCCGTGGAGTATGATTACTGCCCGCCCACCCAGTTGCGTCCCACTCTTGAAACCAAAAAAGTCGAGGGTCTTTACTTTGCCGGTCAGATCAACGGAACCTCCGGTTACGAGGAAGCGGCAGGGCAGGGGCTTATCGCCGGAGCGAACGCCGCGCTCAAGGCGCTTGGAAAACCTGAATTCATCCTCGCTCGTGACGAAGCTTACCTCGGCGTCATGGTGGACGATCTCGTCACTCGTGGCTGCACCGAGCCTTACCGCATGTTTACCAGCCGGGCCGAGTACCGCTTGCTTCTCCGTCAGGACAATGCCGATATCCGACTCACCCCTCGTGCTGCGGCGATCGGCCTCGCCAGCGGGGATCGCGTCCGCCGCGTGGAGGAGAAACTCGCCTCACTCGAAAAAGCCGACCCATTCGTCCGTAAAACCAACCATGAAGGAATCAAGCTCGACCAATGGTTCCGCCGCAGCGAAAACTCTTGGGAAACCTTGCCCCCCCAGTTACTCGAAATGTTCCACGTGGAACTTTGGCCACTGATTGAGACAAATTTTAAGTACGAGGGCCACCTCGGTCGTCAACAAGCGCAGATTGACCGCATGGCCCGGCAGGAGGGAAAGCGTCTTCCGGCGGAGCTTGATTACTCGTCCATTCGTGGCTTGAAAAAGGAAGCCCAAGTCCGCTTCACCGAGATCCGCCCCGCCACCCTCGGGCAGGCCAGCCGCATTCCTGGAATCACTCCTGCGGACGTGGCAATGCTCGTGATCTGGGTGGAAAAGCTGGAGCGGGAAGCTCTGGATGCCGCTGCAGAATTTCAGAAACCAAATTCGTGAAACCTTGTTCTGGTTTCACCGATCCGTCGGTAATTCATTCTCTGTGAGTCACTTATCGCCAATCAGCGGGTGACACCACGCTGGGATTTCTCGATAAAATCGATTAAATGCGCTACCTGCGGCGTATCAGCGGCATGGTGTGCTTTGAGCGAACTAAGCGAATTGGCCATGTTCTCGTCCTTTTTCAGGAACAACTTTTTATAGGCGGTTTTCAGATGCTTGATGTCTTCTTCGGAAAATCCCCGGCGCTGTAAGCCGAGAATGTTGAGTCCCCGGGTCGTGGCAGGATGCCCATCGACGATCATAAACGGAGGGACGTCTTGAGTGATCTTCGAGAGGCCGCCAATCATCGAATGCTTCCCGATTCTGCAAAATTGGTGGGCCGCCGCGAGGCCTGAAACGATGGCGTAATCATCGACCGTAATATGCCCTGCGAGGCTGCCGTTGTTGGAAAGGATGATGTGATTACCAAGCTGGCAATCGTGCGCGACGTGGCAGTAGCAGAGAAACAAATTGTGTGAGCCAATCCGCGTCGGCAAGCTTTCGTGAGTCCCGCGGTGGATCGTGCAATTTTCGCGGAAAATATTGAAATCACCTACTTCCAGAGCGGTCGGTTCACCAATGTATTTCAGATCCTGCGATTTTCCGCCGACAAAAGCGAAGGGGAAAAACTCATTTCCGCGCCCAAACGTCGAGTGCCCTTCTAGAACGACATGCGAGTGCAAGACACAGTCATCGCCAAGCTCGACGTGTGCCCCAACAACACAAAACGGCCCGACCCGGACATTTGTTCCAAGTCTGGCCAAGGGTGAAACAATAGCGGTAAGGTGGATCACGGCCCAAATGTCTGCGGATCAGAGGTCGATTGACGAGAATATTTTTTGTCGCACCTTCTTAAATCCTAGCGAAATCGGCAGGCAGAAAATAGGTAAACCCAACACCCTAACAGCAACCTGATCGTCTCGTTTCCTTGCGGCCAAAAACTAACAAAACTCAAGCGACCC
Source organism: Akkermansiaceae bacterium (assembly GCA_043758615.1). Classification (GTDB taxonomy): domain Bacteria; phylum Verrucomicrobiota; class Verrucomicrobiia; order Verrucomicrobiales; family Akkermansiaceae; genus Luteolibacter. The sequence goes on along the minus strand of JAYVNE010000119.1, from coordinate 25,417 downwards.
CGGATTGCCCACTTGCGTGGCAGGCACCTTCGATTAAACTTCGGTAACTTATGGGTCGGCGAAGTGCGATAGTTAAAGCGGTCTTGGTTTTGGTATCCGTCTGGACGCTTGTTTGGGGCATACGGAGCTACGCCGGTTCGAGGAAAATTACTGCGGAGCGCGTCAACAGCGAGATTATGGCAGCTCATTTCGCCGATTGGTCGAACAATGCCGCTTCAAATGCTGCGGAGGCGAAACGCCGCGAGACATCCCTTCGCAACATCGCAGCGCTCGTCAACCGTCTCGATTTTCAAGAGCGCGAGAAGAACCGCGACAAGCGCTCAGGTGAAGATTTTTTCCGTCTCCTCAGTCCCTCAGAGAAGAGCCTTTTCATCGACCTCACCGTGGCCGAGTCCATGAACAGTTTCATGAAAGCGCTGGATGCCATGAAACCCGAGCAACGCAAAAAATTCGTCGAGCAAGGACTGAAGGAAATTCAAAACGGACGCACCAAGACTGACATGGCCCGCACGGATGCCATGAGTGACGAACTGTTGGAAAAAATCAGCCAAGAAGGCATGCGAGCTTATTTCGAAAAATCTAACTCTGATACTAAACTCGACCTTGCGCCGTTGATGGATGCCATGAATGAAACCATGCAAGGTCTTCGCGGCAACGAATTTGGCCCCCGTCACTGATGAAACACCGCGGCTTCACTCTGATAGAATTGCTCGTCGTCATCGTCATCATCGGTGCGCTGGCCGGCATCGCCTATCCGATTACACGTTCGTTCATAGGAAAATCCCGCGAAGCCACCTGCTTGAATAATCTCCGTTCGCTCGGGGTGGGACTGCAAACATACGTTCAAGAGCACAATGAGCGCCTTCCCACGCTCGAAGCGGGGAGGAAATCAAAGTCCGAAGACCTTCCCGTGTTAGATACAGTGCTTCTCCCTTACTTCGAATCCCCCGAGGCCTTTCAGTGCCCTGCGGATAAAGATAAGTATGCCAGCACCGGCTCCAGCTACCTCTGGAACACCACTCAAAGCGGTCAGCTCATGTCCCAACTCGTCTTCTTCGGCATTAAGGACCGCCCTGATAAAATCCCGCTTATTACTGACAAAGAAGCCTGGCATCTCGGCAAGGTGAATTTCTTATACGCGGATCTTTCAAGTGCTAACAAACAGCGCTTCGTTGTCGGAAACTGAAATCTCCATTCTTATGCTCGCCGCCACTGCTCTCTACAAATCATTCGGCGGGAAACCGGCCCTAACGGATGTTTCCTTCCACGTCAAAAAGGGTGAAATCTATGGCATGCTTGGTCATAACGGCGCGGGAAAAAGCACTTCGCTCGGCATCATCCTCGGCATGGTCATGCCCGATGGCGGCGATGTCACCATCGGCGGAGTTTCTGTTTTGCAGAACCGCTCGAAAGCCCTCCAAAAAGTCGGGGCGGTGTTTGAATCCCCCGCATTTTACGACTACCTCAGCGGTTGGGAAAATTTAAAAATCCTCATGAGTTACTCTAGCGGATTCGATGCGAGAGCAGCCAGAGAAGTCATTGAACAAGTTGGCCTTACTAAGCGCGTTCACTCGAAAGTCCGCACCTACAGCCACGGGATGCGCCAGCGTCTCGCTCTCGCCCAAGCTCTGCTCCCAACCCCGGAGGTGCTCCTGCTAGACGAGCCTACTGATGGCCTCGATCCCGAGGGAATCAAATGGTTTCGCGATTTCATTCTGAACTTGCGCGACGAACGGGGGATGACCGTCTTGTTTAACTCGCACCTGTTAGCTGAGGTCGAGCTGATGTGCGATCGCGTGGCCATCCTTCGGGAAGGCAAACGTGTTTTCGAGGGAACGATCGGTGACCTAAACGATGATGCCCTCGTCTTCGACGTCGATCTCGTACCCTGGGGCATTGCCTGTGGGATCATTGCAAGCACTGGTGGCGAAGTAATATCTACAAATCGAATTTGTCTGCGCCACGGTGCCGACCCCGCCGCCCTCGTGGAGATGCTCGTCGGAGCGGGCGTTCGAGTCCGCGCCTTCGCCCCGATCCGCCGCTCGTTGGAGGATCTTTATATGGAAATCTTGGGCGGCGCCGGAAGCCCTAACTGAATCGGCCAACGATGTGGGTGCGCCGGACCTCTTTGCCTCATCCTGCCTGCCAATACGCAAGGAATGTGGTGGCAGTGTTAGGGTCGTTTAGGAAAATACCCGGGCCGCTTGTTAGGTCAATGAGTTCTTGTTCCGTCAACGTTTGGCGTCGGAGTAAACGCAACCTAGCACCATTGATGCCCGGGCGGCGTTTCATCCATTCCCAAGCGATGCGGCCCATCGTCAGGCGCACGTTCATTTCCACCACCGGCTTGAGTGCGAGCGAGCCATCCGCGCGACGGTGGACCATGGCATCGACACACAATGGGCCGATGTAGCCGGGAAGTAGGCTGGTGAGTTTCTCGGGAATATGTTTCTGGTAGATCTCCATTACTCTCACCTCGCGGAAAAGGAAGACGGCGATTTCTGGTTCTAGCAGTGTCCCCCATTTCGGGCTGACGTGGATGCCTAAGAAACGTCCGGCAGCGTCGTTCTCCATACGCGTGAGGCCGATGAGTGAAACGTTGCCCCCGGGTTTCATTTCGTAAAGTGCTGAAAAATCTAGCACCCGATCCAACCACGGCTCCACGACGACTGCTCCGTGACTCGCGAGCGTGTTCTCGATCCAGCCAAGGGTTTTCGCCTTAATGCTTGTGGCGTTCACACGCAGATGGCCGCGACCGGCGTAGGACATAGGGGCTTTGAGAAGGGCTTGGCCCGAGGTGAGGTGATGGTTGATTTCCGCTAGAATGGATTCAGTCTCGTGGAACAATGCGCCTGTTTCTGTAACGGGGCCGAGCGCGTGTTCGAGACGAAGACCGATTTCCTTTGAAAACCATTCCGGCGGCAAAGCACCGCGCCAAGGTTGATCCATGTTAGGAGAAACGTCGTTCGCGTAGGGACGGAGCTGCTCCACGGCATCGGGCGACCACGCCCACGGCCGCAGCCCACCGAGCTTGCGGCCTGCGGGGCTACCGGCGGTTAGAATTTCAGGAAGTTCGTAGCCGGCGCTCTTGAGTTGCGTGAGATGATCGATGGAGGGTGGGCGGCGCATGAGCACCGCATCGTCGCGGCGACAGCACCCAAACATGAGCGCTTCGAGGTCGAGTTCTAGGGCGAGCGCGGTTTTATCCGGTTGCCAAGGTTTTCCGATCATCGCGGCGCGGGCGTGAGACTCGGCATTCGGATTGAACCAGTGGACCACCGGAGTGCGTCCGCGCGAGTGCTCGCAGACTTCGAGGTGGCGAATGAAATCCTCATCCAGCCCGGCGAGGCGGCGGCTCTCCGCATTGAAGGGTGCAAGGCCCTTTGCCCGTGCGGGAGTTAGAGGAAAATGCAAGCATCGGCGGTAGCCCTCCCAATCACTCTCGCCGCGCTCTTTCCAGCGGCGGAACCATTTCAAGCCATGACCGACATGGCCGATCTCATCAAGGTGGATTTTTTCCAAAACCGCTGCCGTCGCCGTATCGCCTACTTGACGGAACAACCCGGCGTAGTGTTTTGAGAAATCCAAGTTCGCCTGCTCGAATGTTAGATTCAGCCGCGTGACAAAATCTATCGGAGTTTCCATCGGCGCGACCAGCCGCCAGAAGTGATCGTTCACTGGCAGCTCACCGAAAGCGATGCCGCACTCTTTCATCCGGCGGACATACATCAGCGCATGCGCCTGCTCCTCTCGCATCGCTTCATATACTCCGGCGCGGTATTCCTTCGGCGCGTTAGGAAAACGCAGCAGAACTAACGCCATTAGCTCGGCGGCTAACAGCTCGTGGTTTGCTAGGAAATGCAGCATCACCCCGCGCTCGCGCTCGTCGTCCAAACAATGGATCCCGGGAAAATCCACGCGCACGCCATCGCCCCGCACGCGGAGTTCCTGAGGCCGACCGGGCGCATCCGGCAGCGCGATTGAGGGACCAGGAGAATCATCCGCCGCACCGGCCGGCCCGAGCCGCAGTTTTTCCTCAAGCGTATTCGCAAACAACACCCGCTCGGCGATTTCCCGCATTTCCATAACAGCGCGAAGATGACGCAGGAGGAAAATTTCGCACGCCCGGAATCCACCAATTTTCTCGCCATTTCCCCCGCTGCTTGGCACCGGAACCCCGATCATTATGGCAAAATTCAACGGCCAAAAATCCATTTTGATTGAAGCTCCGGTGAAGCAGGTTCACGCCGCCGTCCGCGATTTCCGCCAATGGCCTGCGTGGTCGCCATGGCTGATCGCCGAGCCAGACAGCCGCATGGACGATTCCACTGAAGGAAAAAGCTACACTTGGGATGGAAAAATCACCGGCAGCGGCGAGATGAAAATTATGGGCGAGAGTCCGCAGTCCATCGACTATCAGTTCACGTTTCTCAAGCCGTGGAAATCGGTGAACACCGCGCGCTTCACGCTTTCTGATAGAAATAGTGGCACCGAGGTGCCATGGACGATGGAGGGCTCACTGCTGTTTTTCATGTTCTGGATGAAGGCGATGATGAGCCGTTTTATCGGTCCCGACTATCAGCGTGGTCTGATGATGCTAAAGGCTGTTATCGAAACGGGAGAGAATCCCTCGAAATTAGATTTTCCCGGTCTGAACTCATTTTCTGAATTCCGCTACGTGGAAGGGCGAAAGTTTACGCGCCGAAAAAGAAAATCGATGCCTTCGAGGTTTATGAAAACGATCCGATCACCGTGGCCGAGAATGATCTTGTCACGGTCCTGTATTTCCCGGTGAGGTAGAAGCCGGCGAAGATCTATCATTCCGAAATGGATTGAGCACACGGATTCCAAGACCTGTGAAATCCGCCTCGTTGCGAGTCACTAGTGTGAGGTCATGCTGAAGAGCGCTCGCGGCTAACAGTGCATCGACTTCGGGCAGCGAGCGGATCGCTTGCAGAGAGCCCCACCATTCGGCGACAGCGGGAGTGATTTCTATCAGCTGACCCGAAAAAGCACTTTTCACCTCCTCCAACCAACGCTCTAACACGAGCGTCTGCGGTGCGTCACGGGAGGCAAGCCGATCAATCCCTTTGCGGATCTCGCCAAGCGTCATCACGCTCAGGAAAAGTTTCTGATCCCGCATGGCAAGCCACCAATGCCAGACTTCCGTTAGTGCACGCTGCTCGCCTTTACGGATCTCGCTGAGCACGTTGGTATCGATGAGAAAACCGGGCATTTAGTCCTCGAAAAGGGTTTGCTCAGTTGCCCGGCCGGGAAGACCCCGCTCTCGCTCGAACAGCGAATCATTACCCACATCCGGCATTTCGCCGAGCACTTGCCAAAAGGTCTTCCGCAGCTCCGAATTCTCACTTAACGCCGCCCGCAAAATCCGACGATGCTCTTCCTCCACGGAAATCCCATGCTCCCCCGCCCGTTTTTTCAAGCCGCGGACCAGATCGTCATCCAGATTTCTAACAAGCAACTGTGCCATGAGAAAAACATGCGCTATCGTTGATAGCAAGTCAAAGCCATATAAGGTAAAACCGGAGTTTTTCTTTTCATCATAAACAAGATCCGCCACGTTGCTCGTCCTTTCCCGACTATGTCCGACGCCCGTAAACCATTCCCTTTCCGCGATTTTGAGCCTAAATGGCAACAACGTTGGGAGACAGAAAAGACTTTTCGCACTCCTGGCCCGGGTGATGCGGATTTCGATGCCTCAAAGCCGAAATACTACGTGCTCGACATGTTCCCTTACCCGAGTGGTGCGGGACTTCACGTCGGTCATCCGGAAGGTTACACGGCCACGGATATCATCGGCCGTTATAAGCGGATGAAGGGCTTCAATGTCTTGCACCCCATGGGCTACGACTCGTTCGGCCTGCCTGCGGAGCAATACGCGATCAAGACGGGCCAGCATCCGGCGATCACCACGGCGGCGAACATCGAGAATTTTCGGCGGCAGTTGAAATCGCTCGGTTTCGGCTACGATTGGGACCGGGAAATCGCCACGACCGACCCGGAATATGTGCGCTGGACCCAGTGGATTTTCCTCCAGCTTTACGGCTCCTACTACGATGAAGAGGCTGGTAAAGCGAAGCCCGTTTCCGAACTCGAAGCGAAGGGCTGGACCCGCGAGCAGATCGACGAAGTGCGTTTTGCCTACGTCGCGAACACGCCGGTCTGGTGGTCGCCTGACCTCGGCACCGTGTTGGCGAATGAGGAAGTTGAGGAGTGGAAATCAAAAGGCCACACCGTCGAACGCCGCCCGCTGCGCCAATGGATGCTGCGGATCACGAAGTACGCCCAGCGCTTGATCGATGAGTTAGACACGCTGGATTGGCCGGAAGGTATCAAGCTATTGCAGAAAAACTGGATCGGCCGAAGTGAGGGCGCGATTGTGAAATTTGAAATTTCAGATTTCAAATTTGAAATTGAAGTATTCACCACCCGTCCGGACACTCTCTTCGGCGCGACCTACATGGTCATCGCGCCCGAGCATCCGTTAGTTCCTGAAATTACAACCGCCGAACAAAAAGCCGCAGTCGAAGCCTATCAGAAAGCCTGTTCCTCGAAATCCGACATGGATCGCGGCGAGCTGAATAAGGACAAGTCCGGTGTCTTCACCGGCGCGTTCGCCGTCAATCCAGTCAACAACGTCGAAATCCCCGTGTGGATCGCAGACTATGTGATGATGGGCTATGGCACCGGTGCGATCATGGCAGTGCCAGCGCATGATGAGCGGGACTTTGAGTTTGCGGAGCGCTTCAATTTGCCGATCCGGCAAGTCGTCGCGCGCCAAGAAGAAAGGGGCACAGGCGTCTCGCCTGTTCTTCCCACGCCCAAGCTATCCACCCATACCGCCATCTCCAAATCCCGCCGCAATCTCCCTCATTGGCAGCAGGACGATAGCTATCACTTTCTCACCTGGCGGCTGGCCGACAGCCTGCCTTCAGCAAAGCTAAAGGAGCTCAAGGAAAAAAAATCCTCCTGGCAACAAGTAAACCCGGAACCCCTCGATGCGGAAGGCGAGAAGGAGTTTCACGAGCTTTTTTCCGGGAAAATCGAGGAATGGCTCGATGCGGGAGAAGGCTCTTGCATCCTGAAGGATTCCTCGTTGCGCAAGATCGTTGAGGACGCGCTGGCTCATTTTGACGGGGAACGCTACGATTTGATCGCCTCTGCGGTCATGCCGAACCATGTCCATGTCGTCATCCGCCTCATCACAGGGGAGGATCTATCAGACGTGCTGCACTCGTGGAAAAGCTTTACCGCGAAACAGATCAACAAGGCATCAGGAAGCTCAGATACGGTTTGGCAGGATGAGTCGTTTGATCGGATCGTTAGATCATCGGCCCATCTTGAGACATTGATTTCCTACATTGAGGAAAACCCTGTGAAGGCAGGACTGCTGGAAGGTGAGGCGAGTGTGTTTGTGAAAGGAAGAACAGGCGAGACGCCTGTGCCCCTTTTCATGGAGCTAGGAATCGCCATCAATTCCGGCTTCCTCGACGGCCTTCCCACCGTCGAAGCGAAAGCAAAAATGATCGACTGGCTGGAAACTAACAGTAAAGGCAAGCGCCGCATTCAATACAAACTCCGCGACTGGCTTTTCTCTCGCCAGCGTTACTGGGGCGAGCCGTTTCCGATCATTTGGAAAGACGGCCATCACTTCGCCATTTCCGAAAGCGATCTCCCATTGCTCGCGCCGCCGTTAGAGGATTACAAACCGAGCGGTTCACCCGAACCGATTCTCACGAAGGCCCGCGATTGGGTAGAGCTACCGGACGGTTCACTCCGCGAAACTAACACGATGCCGCAATGGGCTGGCTCGTGTTGGTACTACCTGCGCTACTGTGATCCTAGCAATACCGGCCGCTTCATTTCAAACGAAGCTGAAGACTATTGGACCAGTGAGAAGCCGGGCATGGTCGATCTTTACGTGGGAGGTACGGAACACGCCGTACTTCACCTGCTCTATGCCCGTTTCTGGCACAAGGTCCTCTTCGACCTCGGCCATGTTAGAGCACCTGAGCCGTTTCAGAAACTCGTCAACCAAGGTCTCATTCTCGGCGAGGACGGCCAGAAAATGTCGAAATCCCGTGGCAACGTGGTGAATCCCGATGACGTTGTTTCCGAATACGGAGCCGACGCCCTGCGCCTCTATGAAATGTTCATGGGTCCGCTGGAACAGGTGAAGCCGTGGCAGATGAAAGGCGTCGAAGGCGTTTCCCGCTTCCTCGCTCGCGTTTGGCGTGTCGCTATCGATGAGGTGGATGGCGAAATTTCCGTTTCCACAAAAATCCAAGATGTTCCCTGCAATGAAAAGGAGCTTCTCCGCGTCGTTCATGAGACGATCAAAAAAGTCGGTGAGGATATTGAGAAACTCAGCTTTAACACCGCGATCTCACAGATGATGATCTGCACTAACGCATTTACCCAGGCTGCGGTAGTGCCGTTGAAGGAGTTCATAGAATTTCTAACTGTGTTAAATCCATTCGCCCCGCACCTCGCTGAAGAAATCAACGAGCGCGTGGCGGCGGTTTTCAACCGCCAAGCCTATCAACTATCAGAATCAATCTGGCCAAGCTACGATGAAGCCGCGCTCGTTAGAAGTGAGGTCGAGCTCGTCGTCCAAGTGAACGGCAAGCTGCGTGATCGCTTTATGATCGCCAAAGATGCGGACGAGGAAACCGTCAAAGCCGCCGCTTTTGCGAGCAGCAAGGTCAGTGAGCAACTCGAAGGGAAAACCATTCGCAAGATCGTCTTCATCCCTGGTAAAATTTTCAACATCGTGGCGAACTGACGGGCCAGAGCGGAAAGCCGATTTTCTCTGAAACGTCCAGACCGTGCTTGTCAGCGTCCAGCGGACTTGCTAGTGACTGCGTTCTTATAGAAACAACCCAAGCGCCCGTATCTCCGCCTTTTGCACCAACTCCGAAAAAAGGTCTTGGCACAGGTGCCAAGATTGGGATCGGATGTGGTGGCCTTGTTCTGCTGGTCATCCTTTGCATGATCATCGCGGCAGTCATGTTTGGCGGCAAGGCGAAGCAGTTCGCCGAAGACGCTCACAAGATCCGTCCATTGACGCCCATGAAAAATCACAACTCTCTTGTTCTAGCAGCAGTCGCCGGTTTTTGTTTTGTTTCCTGCGAGCCTAGCAACCCCGCCGCCGACAGCCAAAAAGTCGTGCTCAACCGGGAAAAAGAAGCAGGGAACGCCCCATTGCCTCGCGTGATCACTCCGGGCTGGCACGTGCTGGGCGATGGCAAACCCTTGCTAGATGTCACCGGTTACAGCCGCGTCGGGTATGTGAAAGACGGATCGCCAAAAGATGTCGTGGAAGTTTTTTATCACGGCCAAGACAACCCCAAGATCCAAACGGACTCGAAAGATTCCGTCTCCATCATGGGCCACAAGCTGCAAACTTACAGCTCAGGCAACGAGGATCCCTCCTTCGCCACACAGCCTGTCCAGCTTACCGCGCCGGATGGCAGATCCGCCTTTTATTCTTTCCAGTTTAACAACGAGCATCTTTACAAAACTCGCGAGATTCCCGAGTTCGGTTGGTGAGCCCATTTTCGCCCATTCGATTTCATGACTCGCGACGAGCTCATCGAGAAAATCCGCAAGGTCGAGGCTCTCTTCACCCACAGCGTCCACCGCGACCTCTCTGAGGCGGCCCAGCAAGCGATTCTTCCCGGCGGCCAGTGTCGCGTAAAATTCAAAGTGACGGACAGGCTGGCATAACGTGGTTGCGGCGTCTCGCCCAATACCGTCAGTTTAAGCATTTAAGATCGAAGAATTTAACCGCAGATGAACAGGATTTACGCAGATAAGATTTGGAAATTTTTATTTACTGGATTCGCCAGATTCGCGGTGCCTCAAACTCTTCAACCCTTCTTCTATCTGCGTTTATCTGCGTTTATCTGCGTTTATCTGCGTTTATCTGCGTTTATCTGCGTCCATCTGCGGTTAGAAATCTCTTATGCTGACAGGATTGGGCGTCTCGCCGCACCCACGACCATCACTCCACTCGGCATATGAAATTTTAAACGACACTAGCCCATGAATCGGCGCGGTCGAACGGCAGCTTGATATGGAAAAGCAGCGACAAATTAGGTGCGGGGCAGGGCCCCTACACTAGGGAAAACACCACCCATAGTAATCTAACATGTTTGTGTTCCCGCATGTGTTGCAGGTGGACTTCCACAAGCTCCGTGTCATCCTCGCTTACTGTCAGGGTGATCGTCGCAGTGACATACAGATGGCGCGGCGGGCCGTTTTGGGCCATGGCTTCGGGATCAAGACCCATTTCGGCGATGAGCTGATTCAGCACCATCATGATGGATGCGGTGGCCGTAAGAGCGGATTCCTGAAATTCCCACTCGCTCTTTTCGTTGCGGCTTCGTGCCGTTGGGAAATCCAAGTCGCAAAGAGTGGCACTGGCCAAGACAGCGGTTCTGATGCGCGGCCTTCCGCTAGAATGAATAAACCTAAGTCCGTCGTGCAGGTTCGAGTCCTGTTCCCGGTACTTTTTATAACAAGTAAACCTTCTCAGAAACCGATGGATTATCGGGATGAGTCGATAGATTTGCGGCGGAGTTTGAAATGGCGGTTGATTGCTAGATTACCCGGGCAATTCCGCGAGATCTAAGTCAGCACCTTTTGCTCACGTTCACGGATCAGCCCGAGTGACATGATGAGCATTTGGCTGATCATAAAAGCGCTGAGCCAGATGAAGGCGGCATCCGTGAAGCCGTAGGAATGGAGTCCGATACCGAGCATGTTAGTGCCGAACCATGACCAACTGGTAACGATATTGCCGAAGACGGCCATGACCATCATGCCGCGTTCGCGGACCATACCACCCCAGCGGGCGTGGAGGATAATCGCGTTCCAAATGACGATGAGCAGCGCGCCGTTTTCCTTGGGGTCCCAGCCCCAAAAACGCCCCCATGATTGATCTGCCCAGATGCCGCCGAGCACGGTGCCCACAAAACTGGCGAGGGTGGCAAAACAGATCACTCCATAAACCATGCCGCGCAGCGAGGTAGTGGTGGCTTGTGGGACATTACCAAAGGCACGGCGGATCAGATAGACGATCGCGATGGTGCCGGCGAGAAAGGTAGATGCGTAGCCGAGGGTGATGACGACGACATGGGTGGCGAGCCAGAAATTCGTATCCAGCACGGCACGCATCATTTCTAAAGTATCACCTGATAGAGATAAGTGATGAGCGATGAGCAAGGTGGTGAAGCCGACGACCGCCGCGACGGCCGTGCCGATCGCATTGCGGTGGAAGAGCTCGATAGCGATGCTAAGAATAATCGCTCCCCACCCAATGAAAATAGCGGAGGAATAGAGGTTCGTGACAGGCGGGCGGCCCTCTAACATCATGCGGGCCACAAGGCCGAGGGTGTGCAAGGTGAACCCAATGAGCAAGACGCGGAAAGCGGCTTGCCGGAGGGTGGCCCCTAACACAATCCAGGAAACAATCGCGCAAAGAAATGCGACCACATAAAGCACCATGCAGAGATAAAACGGCGCGATCCCATTGAAGAGCGCTTCGGCTGATGCTTTTTTCAAAGGGCCCGGGCGGTTTTCCGACAACCACGCTTGGTAGTTTTTGATAGCGGAATTAAAAGCGGCGGCATCGTTGGCGCGGTAAGCATCACCCAAGCGAGCGAATGCAAGGGTGGAGGGATGCAGCGCATTCTTCGCAACAGAATCCGTTAGAGAATCCGGTAGTTTTCTCCAGCCGTCTGCGCCAATGCCGGAAGGCGTGGTGTAAACCTCAGTCATCGTCGCCCATTCGAGGATAACCTTCACGCGCGACGAGGCGCTGTCCATGGTGGCCGAGTTAAAATCCTCACCTCGGGTCTGTTTGTCCGACTCAACGAGTGCCTCGCTAATTTTTGTTAGAAATAGGGTGAACTCGGATTCGATGTGGCCCTGTCCGGGTAAGGCGAGTGCGTGCTTGAGCTGATTATAGAGCGTGAGGTTCCGGGTGAGGAGCATCAGTGCTTTCTCGTAAGGGGACCAGGTTTTCGAGTCGATCGCGCCAATTCGTTTCGCCTCGGGTTGCAAGGCCGGAAAGGCGGGCAGAAGCTGGGCGTAGGAGCAAGAATTTCCTTCGCCACGGGTGAGTTTGGTTAGGCCAAGGAGGTCATCGTGATGGATGGGGAAAATTTTCCGGGTATCGGCCAGCGCAGGATTGAAGTCGAGTTCCGCGAGCCATGCGGCCGGGGTTGCGGGCACGTCATCGCCGGGGACGCTTTGTTTCCCATGGATGGAAAGCAAGGCGTTACGGGCCAGCGAATCGAGAGGTTGAATACGCCCGTTAGAAATAATGGGAAGCGCCCCGAAGCCTTTGAAATCAAGACCTAACGACGGCCGCGTGACCTTGAATACGGCGCTGGCGATGAAGAGGATGCACAGCGCGGGAATAAGCCAGACGCTGATTTTTCGAAGGGCGCTCATGGTGCAGGAGAAATTTTGTTGCGCCCGGCAATAGCCTTAATCAGGTGCTGAGAAAAGACCCAGAGCAGGCCGAGCCCCACCATGGCGCAGGAAATATAAGGAAGAGTCCAAACGGGATTTCGGACAACCTGGAAAATGGTCGTTGTATCGTTGTTTTCAAAACCCGCCTGATAGAAAGTGAGGCCGCCGTAGCGCAGCGGATGGTTCATGTAGATGAGATCCTCGCGATTCTCACCGGTGTCAGGATTGAGAATTTTAATTTTGCTAGAGAAGTTTTTCGGCACGTCGGTGCCTAAGTAACGGTCGTGGCTGAAGTCGATGAGTTTGATAGAAAATGGATGATAGAGCCGGCGCTGACGGATCGCCATTTTCCAAGGTTTTCCGGCGACCTCGAACGATTGCTCGCGATTGAACGCATTCGAGAGCAACCATCGGCCCACGGATTTTCCACCGTCCGGGATGACATCGACGAAGGCGGTGGTGAGATCGCGGCGATCATCCACGGTCTCGCGCGGAGCCCGTCGAACGGCGTAGTCTTTTCCGAGTCCCTCGGTGGCGCGGATCTTGTCGAAGTTCTCGGTGGCTTCGGATTCCGGGAGAATCTCGCTGTTAGGATAGTAGCGGTGGATTTTCACTGAGAAGCCGCCTAATGGAAATTCCGCACCGTCCTTCAGGCGAGCCTGCGGGATGGCGGTCACGGTTTCTAATCCATCATCGTCGGGTCGTATGACGACGAGTTCGATCTCTCGGGGGAAGGTGGAGTAGTTCAATGTTTTTCCCTCGCTGACGGTCATCTGCGCTTCGCGCCCGAGCAGTCCGGTGAAAATTTCGCCTAGCAGCATCAGCAGGATGCCAGAGTGGATGACAATCATGCCTGCCTTGTTCCAACGAAGCTTAAAGCGCGATGCGTGTGCAGCGAGGAGATTAACGATCAGAAGAATTCCGAGCAAGGTCCCACCGGGGATGGGAATGAGGATCTTTTTTGCGCCAGGCATGATATCCCACCATGCGATCCATGAACGGAAAAATTTCGCCTGCACCTCATGAATTCCTAACTCGACCTGAGTGATCGTGGCGACGAAGATCAACACCATCGCGAAGCCAAGCAGAGTGACCGTTAGACGAAGAGAGCTGAAGAATTTGAAAAGCCTAAAAATCATCATTTAACTTTAGAAACCAGAGTCCAGAGACCAGAATCAAGATGGCGAAAAATTTCTAGCAATATGCCACCCTCAAATTTTTTATCTGCGTCCATCTGCGGTTCAATTATTTTTCGAGTTTTAAAAATTTCACCGGACCTTACTCAAGGAAAGGTTGCGGAGCGGACGAAGCTGTCGAATTTTTCTAGGTTCGCTTGGACTAGGGTGGCTTCGCCGGTGATTTTAAAGAACCAAGTCATGCCCGCGCGCTTGAGAATGGCGGTGCCGATCGCAGCCTTTTTCCCATCCGCTACAGGCTCGGAGCTCGTCATGTGGCTGATGAAAATTTCGCCGATGGAGATTTGTTCTTTTTTCCCAAGAGCGGGATCGTCAGCAGAAGCGAGGGGCGAGAGCTGAAGTTGAGAGCGCCAGCGGTTGACGTTGTCGAGGATGCTGCCGGCATCGCCTGGCAGTGGAACGACGGAAACATCGGCGGTGGTTCCATCTGGACCGGCGATGCTGAAACTAGCGACACGCATGGAACTGCCTTCGCTAGAGGTCCATCCATCGGGTCCCGTCACATGGATTTTTTTCACTCCGCTAGAGTTAGGAGCTGGTGCGCTCTTCTGGCTGCTGGGAATGCGAACGCTACGCAAGAACTCTAGGAATAATCCCTCTGATTTCCGGAGAACACCGACAGGCGCGGAGAATTTGAAATACCAAGTTTCGAGCTTGAGAGGAAGAATACCTGCTAGAATCCCCTGGGCTTCTTCTGTGGAATCATTTTTAGTTAGATTAAAAAGTAGCATCTCTTCATTCGAGTCGGTAACCTTCAGCGGCTGACCCGCGACGTCTTTTTCATCGAGCGGCTCGAAGCCTAGCTGACCCCGCCAGCGATTGATATTTGCAGCAAGGCCTCCGCCGTCACCTCCAAGCTTCGAAACGGTGATCCGTCCGCCGCCCGGTAGAGTGTATGCTGCAGTGAGGAATTGACTGGCTGCTTCGTGTTTCCAATCCTCTGGAGCCTGCCAGATCACGGAGTCGGCCCGGGCAGCATGGGGCTCTTCCTGCTTCGGAACCGCGCTTGTAGGGTCGGCTGCGGGCAGCGCAGGACTTTCCACGGAGGAATCGGTGGCAACCTTGTAGGTGCGAATCTTATCGTCCTTGCAAGAGGTGACAGCGCAGAGCGAAAATGGTGCGAGGAGAAGGAATTTGCGCATGGGATCAAATGACTTTTCGATAAAATATCAACGCTGGGAATGATTGCGCATCGTATCAAGGAAAGAAAGCACATCTTACCAAGATCCCCAACCGTGGATTGAAAGCCTGAAAACCCCGCTTACCGCCCAAAGGGCTATGGCATGCAGGGCCTAAATTTAAGCCTTAGAAAACTCGCTGAAAAAACCAAAAAGCACCTGCTGTCGTGACACCCAGTGCCAATCCGTGGGTGAGCCGCCGAGCGAGCACCGGGGAGTTATTCGCAAGAATCGCGAGGACCGGGGCAACGGCAACCAAAATGCAAGCTTGTCCAATTTCGACCCCTACATTAAATGCTAGAAGTGACCACCCGAGAGCATGAGTGGGTAGCTCCATGTCTTGAAGCACACTGGCAAAGCCGAAACCATGGATCAGCCCGAAACCAAAAGCAAAGAGCATCCTCGGATCACGCTGTCTCTCGCCATAGAATGAATGAATTCCCACCACCACGATGCTTAGGGCGATCATCGGCTCGATGACCGAAGCGGGCGGGCTTAACAATCTAAACGTGGCCAAACCAAGCGTGATACTGTGCGCGATGGTAAATGCAGTTAGAATTTTCAGTAGCTGACTGATGCTTCCTCCGAGCAGAAGCAGTCCAATCACAAACAAGATATGATCGGGTCCGATAAAGATATGATGAATGCCCACATAGGTGAATTCTCGAATCACCGAAAATAGAGTCTGGGACTCGTTGGGTTTGAAAGTGAGCGAACGAACTTTCCCTTCTAGGGTAAGCTGTTGAAACAAGGACGTTCCCTGATAGATGTTTAAATAAGTTCGATGTCTTGGATCATACGGAAATAGCTGACATTCCATTTGGAATTCTTTAGGAAGAGCTGTCACCGGATAGCGAAAATCAAAGGAGATGTCGCGTTTCTCCGGAATAGAGGAAACGGTCACAAGTTTTCCAGATAATAACTTCCCGTCACTTAAAAGCTTAATTCGGGAAAGAAGAATATTTGACAACTCATTTTGGTTTTCCTTGATCACTGTTGCATCTAAAAGCATCTTAGGCTCGATATTCTTCAAGTCATGAGCGAGATCCAGATTAGAAGCGGTAATGGTTAGATTAATGAAGTCAGGACCTATTTTTAAATTTGCAAAACTGGTAGGTTCCTCGTGACCCTGGCAGATGGCGCGAGTGAGATAGAGCAACAGTCCACACAACAAGAAATAGATAAAGCGTTTCATGGGTTCGCTACTTGTTTGGAAGTCAAAGGGGCACTGAGTTCTTGAGAGGCACGTGGGGCTTGCAACAGGCTGAAGTTAGGGTTCAGCGCGATGGCTTGCTCGAGGTGCTTTCGAGAGGATGGGAAATCGCCGTATGCCTTGGCGATAAGTCCGGCATGATAGTGAATTTCTGGATCCGGCGTGTTTTGAGCTAAGGCGCGCTTCATAGCATCAATAGCCTGCGGCATCAAATGACATTTATAATAGACCCAAGCGAGAGTGTCTGCTTCTAGCACGTTTTGGGTAAGCTTATGTTCTTCCGCCATGCGGAGGGCCTCGGGAAGATTGCGGTCACGGTCTGCATTAAATCGGGTCATGAAACCATGATCGTGAGTTCCAGACTTCAAGTTTGCAGCGTGAAGAGCTTCTACCTGCAGATAGAATTTTTCAGCCTCTTCAGGTTTGTTTTGAACGAACATGAGATCACCAAGACCCGCAAGGGCCTCTAGGTTTGGCCGGATCTCAAGCATTTTATGATAGATCGTGGAAGCGTGATCATAGTCTTGCTTTGCTGCAGCAATTCTCGCAGCGATGAGCAACACATGGAAATTTTTTGAGCCTGAATCTAATGATGGTTGGATCGCTTGCTGTGCAGGTAAGAGAGCACCTTGATTAAAATGCATCAAGGCTAAGCGTGCTCGGCACCACGCGGTGTTCTCGGCGTAGGGAGCGCCTGCGCGGATTGCTTGTCCCATCAGTGTGATGGCATGATTGGTTTTTCCGGTAATCCATAACAAATGTGCTCCTCGTGACCACGAAGACAGATCGGGGTGAAGATCCGTCATTTTCTGATAGTTAGAAAATGCGGCGTCATAATCACCTAACTCCAAGGCGGCGTCTCCCAAGATTCCAAAGGCGGCAGTACAATCTGGGTTTTTCGAAAGCGCTTGATTTGCCCATTCAACGCTCTCATCAAATCGATGGCGCCCACCTGTGACCCAAGCCATCCCGGTCATTGCTGTTACATTATTGGGATCCAGTCGAAGGGCTTCCCGATAGACCGATTCCGAGTAGTCGTAGTAAGTTGCATCTCCGCTATCCCGCTGGAGTTGGGCAAGATATTCTCCCAGCTCCACCCAATTGCTGGCGAGATTAGGAAAACTACGTGTCTTGGAAACTGAAAGTTTAAACGGCTTTGAAATAGGCAGTGTTGCGTCAACGGCGGGGAGCCCGTCAAGGATCTGTCCAGAACTAATGGCGACCACTGGCTTGGGATGGGGTTTTGAAATCACCGAGGGTTTGGCCAACCATGCGAATATACTTGCCCCACCAATGCAAAGAGTGATGAGAAATAAACGATTGGGGTATCGAATGGAAGAGTTCATAATATTAGATTTTTGATAGAAGCACGGGCAGCCTTGGGTTAAGAGCTGCCCGCGCTAATTTACATCAATCGTTTAGTTGGGGGAGACCTCACGATTAAAGCGATACGATCAGAATCCGACGTTTGGACCCGAGTCCTTTGAATGGATCGGCCCAGCATGAGGGGTTGCAAGGTATGGGAACGTTTTGTTATAGATTTGATCGTTCGCAGGAACATTGTCTCCCACGACGGTAACCGTAGTAAAACTAGGGCCGCTAGCGACGGCGGTGAGTGCGATGTCCACTACGTCGTCACCGGGACGACGACCGTTAGGCCAACCGGATGGAATTTGTGCTCCAGCGCTATTTGCAATGGTATCACCACCAATGAAGCTAAGGCGGTTGAATCCATTTTCACCGGGAACACGAACGGCAGCGGTAGTGGTGTTAACACGGATGACATCCGGAATAAAGACCGCTTGAAGATCGACACGACCTGTGGTTTGGAACGAAGTTCCAAAGACAGCATTGATTAATACAGCGATCTCAGGATTTTGCGCATAGGTCGCAAAAGTCGTGGCATCCACCATCGGGGAGGTGCGATTGTATAGGTCTTTGCCTGCGAGAGCGACGAGCACTTCATTGAACAGAGGATTCCCCATACGGTTCACTTGGACAAATGGACCACGGGATTTATCTTCTTTTTTCTCCGAACGCAAAGTCACTGCGGGGCGACTAACTGAAGCATACACTCCTACTCCCGTGCTGGCAGGTTGCAGGACACCGGTGTAATCAAAGCTCGGCAAGGCGGTAAGAGGAATGACGATTCCATAGTGCAGAACGTTGAAGCCTTTGAAACCATCGACGCCGTTGCCGTCTTGGCCATAGCCATCAGCAAAAGTCCCATTATTGTCTAAAATCCGGCTCTGGAGCAGATCGAAAATTCCTGGAGTGTCAGCAAAGAACCCATCGTCACGCGGGCCGCAGAAAACCGTGAAACCCGTGGGCACGGCTGCCGTGGGTAAGTCATAGGTAGTTTGTTTGGTGTAAGCATCTAACGTGGCACGTGAACTCGCCCCAGAAATCGCGGCACCATCGTCGCCATTATAGCTAGGAGTGGTTTGATTCCCCACATTTGGCGGTGGCACCATCAATTTGGTAGAGCCATTGAGGGAAACTTGCTTTTTTCGAATGATACTGGTGACATTGTATGTTTGGACAAAATTTTGGCGAGCATCACCCACATTAACGATGGGGCCGATTTCTGTGCCTCGACCATAACGCAGGATGGTATCGGTATTCTTATAATTTCCCGACGCTGCACTCACCGGCGAAAATTGAAAATCATATCGTTGTACTTCTTCGCCCGTCGTGGGATTGGCAATGTGGATGCTGTAAAGCGCGTCTGGTGAGAACGAATCATACATCACTCCGTCCCCAGGTTCTGAAAAAGGCCGGACAGCCACTTCGACGACGAGCGCGCGTTCGCCGGTGGGGCGTTGGCGAATAAAGGCATAAACATCGGTGAGATTGGCTTGAGGGTCCAGCTTGATGAGCGGAGCATCGCTGTGGCTGGACGCTTGTGTTTGGGCGATCGGAGTGAAGCAAGCTGCAGCTCCGAAAAGGAATGCGGCAGAGGATTTTTTGATTCCCGCCAAGTGGCGGTTTTCAATCTGATTTGGAATTTTCATAATATTGTTTTGTTTTTGTTGATGTGAGTGAGAAGCTTTTTTGGCTTCTGTTGGTTCAACGGCTGAGTCTCACGATTGGATGCAAAAAAAATGAATTCCTGAATTTAGGCGTTCCGAGCAGTGGCTGGAGTTGCGCTGAAGACGCCACCATGAGTTGCAAAAAGAGATGGCTCATTGCCAATTTGCTTTGCGGCAGGGCCAAGCTGATTCACGGCGATTTTGACCAAAAAGATAAATCTGAATTGAATTTGCATTTTTCAGAGTCGAGTCGATAGATAACGAAATGTTTATTAGCAATTGGTTGTTACGGGCTCAAAATGCCTCCTCACATGGAGATGTGACTGAGCCTGAAAAGCACAAGGCAGTCTCTTGTTTTTTCCATAACCACTCTTCGAAGCATTCAACGTCCCGACCTGTTCGATCCGCAGATTCTACGCAAAATTTTAGAAAGGCGAGTTAGGCTGCATCCAAATGAATCGGATGGCCGTTGTTTATATGAATGAAGAGCGCTTACCCCTTATCGGAAGTTCCGTATTTCACAAAATTTATGTCTCTCGTTGAATATTCACCTGCGTTACCTTTGGAACCATTTTCACTGGGTGATGAAAATGACTTGTTTCTGATGGGCCTCGCCTCTCAAGGAGATGTGAGGGCGTTGGAGCAGCTCTATGATCGACATGCACCTTTAATGTATTCAGTACTCGCGCAAAAGCTTGGGGATGCTGAAGAAGCGCAGGATGTGGTGCATGATGTGTTCTTAAAATTGCATACGAAGAGTGTCCTCTACAACTCCGCCTTTGGAAAACCGATTGCTTGGTTACTCACCGTTGCGAGAAATATGGCGATTGATCGTTTGCGCAAACGGGCCACACATCAAAGGTATTTGAATCAACAATTCAGAGAAGCAGAGCCAAGCGTGGCAGCCACTGAGCATCCACATGACGATGAGCTTGCACTGCTCAAACATTGTGTAGAGATTCTTCCCACTCAGCAGCGCGAAGCATTGGATTTGGCCTATTTCGGTGGGCTGACCCAGCAGGAAATCTCAGAGCGTCTCACTCAGCCACTGGGTTCAATTAAAGCATGGATCCGACGCGGCTTATTAAGACTTAAAGATTGCGTGGAGGCAAAATTATGATCGAAGAATCTCTACAAGAAGAAGCCTGCCTCTTTGTGCTTGGGCTTCTGTCAGAGAAGGACACTCTGGCCTTTCAGGGAGAGATGGTGCGGAATCGTGAGCTTCGCAACTTTGTGGCTGGGGCAAACAATGCGACTCTCGCACTCGCCCGCTCTGCTCCGCCTCATGAACTTTCACCGGAAGTGAAACAACGTTTGCTTGCCACACTTCGTTTGCCGACAATCAGCAGCAGCACGGTGGTGGATTTTCCGAAACGCTCTTGGTGGGCCGTGGTGCCGTGGTCAATCGCCGCGTGCCTGTTAGGCATCATCGCTTGGCAGGTCTCGTCTCATCATAGCGCGAAATCAGCGCTTCAAGCGGAGGTAAAGCAACGGCAAGTTGAACTGCAAACGTCTCAAGAGAGACTCGCCACGGAAGAGCAGCAATTTTTTGCGATTCGAAAACAATTGGAGCAGCAACTCGGAGGCGCTCGGTCTGAAAAGACAAGCATGCTAGCGCGTCTAGCTGAATTGAATCAAAAAGATTCATTGGCTCAAGCCCAGATCGAAGTGCTAGATTCATTACTGAAGGACAGGCCGCAGGCGGTTGCGGTGAGTGTCTGGGACAGTAAAGCGCAAACTGGACAACTCTTGGTTGAGAATCTTCCCGTGCTGGAGGCAGGACGTGACTATCAGCTATGGATTATTGATCCAGAAATCGTCGCGCCTGTGAGCGCGGGAGTCTTCAAGGTGGATGCCCAAGGCAAAGTTAGGCTCAGTTTCAAGCCGGGCCAAACAGTGAAGACAGCAGCCAAGTTTGCAGTGACTGAAGAAAAAGAAGGCGGAGTGGTTTCCCCGACGATGAACACCATGGTAGTCATCAGCGGGGGGTGACTTCACCCGAGTGCGGATTCAATAGGGCCCTCGAATGTGCTGCGCCACCTCATTTTGATAGAACTCGGCAAGTTTTGCGTGAAGTTCGGGCGAGAGTTTTTCTAAGTCGGCGGCTGAGGCGTTTCCTGTCGCTTGGGCCGGCGAGCTGGCACCGGGAATGATGACGGAAACGGCATCGTGATCGAGTATCCAACGCAGCGTCATTTGCGCCAGGGTCATTCCTGCTGGAACGAATGCTTTGAGAGCCTCCGCGAGCTCCACGCCTTTTTCGAAGGGCAGCCCGGCAAAAGTTTCACCGACGTTGAAGTGCTGCCCATCGCGGTTGTAGTTCCGATGATCGGACTCGGCGAATTTCGTCGCTTTGGTGAATTTACCCGTAAGCAATCCGCTCGCTAACGGAAGCCGAATGATGATACCCACGCCGCGTTCCTTGGCTTGGGGGAGAAGTTCCGTCACGAGCTTCATCCGAAAGGGGTTGAAGATAACTTGTAGAGAAAGCAGTCCCTCCTGCTTCAGACAGATCAGGCCCTGATCGACACTCTCCACACTCGCCCCGAAGTGTTTGATCAGGCCTTCCGTTTTAAAATCCCGCAGCCATTCGAAAATTTCGCCATCCTGCATCACCTCGGTGGGGATACAGTGCAGTTGAATAAGATCCAAAACGTCCACTTCTAACCGCTTCATCGACCGAAGCAATGAATCACGCACAACTTCACGGCGGTATTTGTCTGGATAGAGAACGCTCTCCCTTCCGACCTTTGTTGCCACGGTAATCGGGGTTTCACAGGTTTTCAAAAAGCGTCCTATCAGCTCCTCACTCCGGCCCGCACCATAGACATCAGCGGTGTCGAAAAAATCTGTCCCGCCCGCCACGGCGGCATCGAGGATGGCGAACGCTGTGGCGTCCTCCATCGGCCCAAAGTCTCCGCCAAACTGCCAGCAACCGGTTCCCACTTCACCAATTTCAAATCCATCTCTGCCCAAGGTTCGTTTCATCATGTCCGCCCTACTTAGGGCCGGTGCCGGAACTTGTCCACCCTAGCTATCGACATCCTCAACCCATTTACGGTTGCGATGCCTTAAGGCGGACAAAAAGATGGTTCGTGGTTGCGCCCGTGACGGTCGCGGTAACCTGGATCACGTCGTTGGTGGGAGCGGTGTTATCGGTAAGAATTGCCGCCGCGATAGTGACAGTGAGCCCCCCAGCCGTCGCGGAGGAGGCTTGCCATGTCGTGAGATTGGTGGACCATTCATAAGAAGCCGTCAAGTCAGACGCTGGGGTGTTCGAGAGGGTGTGCTGGAAAACCAGAGTGCTCCCAGTAGCGCTCGATGACGATGAGGTAGGCCCCCGGCGGATTACTGTTAGCCAGCGTGCCGCTGAGGACGCCGGTATTCGGGTTAAGCGCAAGTCCCGTGGGGATCACCGCGCCGACGCCGACGCGATAAAGCGCGGGGCTGTTCAGACTGCCGTTGCGGAGCGCGGTAACGAAGGTCTGGTTAGCGGGGTTGTTCGCGCTGCCAGGGGTTACGCCTTCGACCGAGGGTTCGTTGTCGGTGACGGTGACAATTGCAGAGGCGCTCGTGAAACTGCTAGCGGAGGCAGTGAGGGTGACCAACTGCGGACCGTCGGAATCCAAATCATCCACCGCGGCAATGGCAAAGGTGGGGCTGCTCGTCTGACCGGCGGCGATGGTGACTGAGGCGGGCACGCTGGCTTCGCTAGTATCCGACGAGGCGAGCGTGACAATAAGAGGGCTGGCGAGAGGCGCAGAAATACTAACGGTTCCGGTGGCTGCCGAGGCACCCACATTTTCCGCAAAGGTGGTCGGTGTGACGGAGAGGGTGAGCGCATTCGCGACGGATGCCGTGATGGAAAGTTTATCCAGCTGGATATTCCCCGCCGATTTCACCTGATAGATAAAACGAATGAAGCGGGTGGCCGCGAGGGGTGTGTCGGAGTAAGCGGTATCCACGTTGGTCGCATTGGTAATGGTCCGCAGCGTGGTGTAGGTGGTCCCATCGGCAGATTCCAGGACGAGAAACGTGCCGACGGTCGCGGATCCGGTGTTCGGATTACCTTTGATCCGATAGCTCATCGCTCCTGCTTGGGAGGAAAACTCGATGGTAGTTGAATCACCTTGATCGCCAAATTTAGCAGAGCCCGTTGCGGTGTCCCCGCTGAGGCTGGTGGTGTAGGGAGTGTCCATGCCAACGCCTGTGAACCCTGTGGGCAAGGGTGTCCACGGCCCGCCGAAAACGATTGGCAGCGTGGCGGCCACGCGTGTTTCAATGGATCGTAGTGTGGTGGAGGTAGTCACACGCCAGTTAGCAGCCACGCTGGCACCGGCATCTGTATCACCAGCGTAGTAAGCAGACTTGGCGCTACCGACGCTGCCGATATTCGGAGTGCTAGAGGTGGCGGGGTTGTTACCGTAGGCGATGGAGTGGACGTCAACTCCGAGATTATCGCTGAGGAAGATCGTATCACCACTGTTGCCAAGAGGAAGCCAAGAGGCGTAAGTCGCATCGAAATAAGTGTGATTGGTGCTACTGATGACCATGCGGCCATCCGAAGGATCAAGATCGTCGGCAGGGAGGATGGGGTCTTTGAATGCAGTGCTGCTAGAAGTGCCATCGGATGCGGTAACCACGCAGCGGAACAGTTTTCCGGCGAGGGCGGGAGAGGTGACTAGGGTGGCTCCGGGCTCGTTGGTGAAAATCGTGCCATTGACGCTAGATTCCCACCGATAGGAATAAGTGAGCGAGCTACCCTCAGGATCGGATGCAGTGATAGATAAAACCGTTAGAGGAACATCCGCATAGGCTTGCCCAGTGGCGGAGAGTGTCGCAGCGGTGATGACCGGCGCTTGATTCGCCACGGTGAAATTGACCGACACGGAACTTCCGATGGCATTCTCGCTATCTGTGGCTTTTGCGATCAGGGAATGACTCCCAAGGGCCGGATGGATCGTGAATAAATAAGGAGCAACGGTATCGGTGCCGAGCAAGACGTTATCATCGAAGAGCTCGACCTTACTGACGATGCCTGTCATGTTAGTAACTGTGAGATCGCTCGCATTTACGTTTACCGTCACGGGTGCTCCGGGGCTGAAAACTTGTCCATTGGAGGGTTGAGTGATTTGCGCGAGTGGCGCGGGATTCACGGCGGTGGCGGGCGCGCCGAAAATTTTCAGCTCAGCGGCGGTGAGAGTGCCGCCGGTGGAATTGCTAGTGGAGCTGAGATCGGCGACCTTGAGCGTCCAAGTGCCGGTGGAAAGCTCGCCCCAGTGGCGCACAGAGCTGAAGGTCCAGTTAGGATAATTGTCGCCAGTATCGGAGTGAACCTCGGAAAGTTTACTAACCATCCCGCTGGGCGAGGTCAGCGTGATTTCCAAATTGCCACGGGCGGTGTGAGTCGCACTGAGTTTCAAAGTGACCTGCTCCACGCGGATATTCGAAGCGGAGAGATCGAAGGTGCGACTGGTGCCGGTCGTGTTGTTGTTAGGAATGGTGGCAGTAAGTCCAGACTGCGTCGAGGTGGCAGATGTCTGCGCGGTGAGGTTCGTCCAAGTGGAGGCGAGGTTGACAGCGGCTGTGGCGTCGATAAGGCCAGCTCCGAAGTCGTGGTTGAAAGGAAAGCCTGCCCCGTTAGTGACCCAGCCGGTGGAGGCGGGCGGCTTCACGGCGGTGCGAATGAGAATCTCCTGCACGTCGCGCCAGCCGAGGTTAGGATTTTTTCCCAAAATCAGGGCGACCACGCCTGCGGCGGTAGGGGTCGCAGAGGAAGTACCGCCGAAGGTCTTGGTATAATTAGAATCTGTTAGTTCTCCGGCTGTGGACCCGCTGTTATAACCATCCACCCCGGTGCGGTCCACGGTGGTGATACCGAGGGTGCCGCTAATCCCACTGGAAGGAGCGCAGACGACGAGGTTACTGCCGGGCTCGCTATAATAAGCGCGCTTGCCAGCGCTGTCAGTGGCTCCGATGGCAATGGTGTAAATCGAATTCGCATAACCGTCGTAGTTAGAATTATCACCCACGTCGCCACCATTCCCACCCGCCCAGAGGATGATGCTGCCTTTCCCACCTCGGCCCAATGTGGCGGCGGTTTGTAGCGCAGCGGTCGCAAGCGGGCCAGGGCCTTCGAGAACATTGCCCGTATCACTCGGCCTCCAACTGTTAGTTTTAATTTGAATGAGGTCGGGCAAATACGTCATGGCCTCACCCTCCTGTGCATCGGTGACAGCCGCAGCTATCAGGCGCATGCCGACGAGAGTGGCGTCCGGCGCGGTGCCGGAAACT
>JAYVNE010000118.1:0-14545 GCA_043758615.1 Akkermansiaceae bacterium | reverse complement strand
AGATTGAGGCGGGTGATGGCGGTACCAGAGGTTTTAGCCGTGGCCGCTCGCAGCACCCGTGATTCCAAAGAGATTGAGGCGGTTCGATCTCGCTGACGAATTAACCCCAGAAGAAACTCGCAGCACCCGTGATTCCAAAGAGATTGAGGCGGATTGGCATGTCCGACGAGGAAGTTGGGGCCTATATCTCGCAGCACCCGTGATTCCAAAGAGATTGAGGCGGTCGAAAACAGCCGGATTGAGGCCGCTGTCAACAACTCGCAGCACCCGTGATTCCAAAGAGATTGAGGCGGAGATCACCCCGGCCCGCCAATAGCGACCGCTATTACTCGCAGCACCCGTGATTCCAAAGAGATTGAGGCGGGCGTTAAGCACCGCGACATTTGCTTGAGCAATATCCTCGCAGCACCCGTGATTCCAAAGAGATTGAGGCGGGCCAAGGTAAAGATCGTCGTAACGGAAAGGATGCCTCGCAGCACCCGTGATTCCAAAGAGATTGAGGCGGCCGGCGTAGGCGTTCACCTCCGGCGCGAAAACCGGCTCGCAGCACCCGTGATTCCAAAGAGATTGAGGCGGCCATGAAAAAACTGGCGCTCCGTCGCTCTGGTAGCTCGCAGCACCCGTGATTCCAAAGAGATTGAGGCGGTTAGGCAGTTCATCGTCCCGCTTGCTAATGGGGAACCAATCCAAGACCACCATCGGCACTTTTCCCGTGGGACGTCACAAGGGAGATGCTTATTTTGAGAATTGATCTCAGATACGGTTAGTAGCATAATGAAGTTATGTTATCCAACTCATTACGAATCGTCCTTGTCTTCTTGGGTTCTGGGATGATTCCGGCGTATGCTCAAACCCCCGGCCAGCGCGTGCAACCGGGCTTGGAAACTGCGGTGAAATGGAAGTGGTGGGTATTGCCATCGGAGGAAAAGGACTGGGGTTTTCCGGCTCAGGAACCGGTCGTGCTTCCTGCACAGGTGCCTGCTAACAGTGCGCTCGGGAAAGTCGTTGCAGCCGCTTCGCCCCCGGCCGCTTCGATTTCCCCCGGAGATTATGAGATTAAACGCGGCGATGCTCTGGCAAAAATCGCGAGAAAGGCTGGGATCTCCGTGGAGCAATTAAAGATTTTCAATGCATTGCCAGACGACACCATTCGGATCGGGCAGGTTCTGAAAATCCCCTCCCTAGCAGAATTAATGGCCATCGCCCCGCCCCCTCCGCCGCCGGTCGCCCAGATTGTGCCCGAGGAGTCCAAAAAGGGGAAAAAATCCAAAGCCATTGTGCCGGTAGAACCGGTAGTGGATCTGGAGGCGGAAGCGACCTTGCTTGAGGTTTTTCTCGATCGCGAGAATTTCAGTTGCGGTCCGATTGATGGGAACCGAGGTGCCGCCTTCGAGCAGACTTTGGCAATTTACCGCAGCACGCATCCAGGGCTAACAACTCCTGAGGAGCTGCGGGAAAAGGCGGTCGCGGTGGCAGGACATCCCTACGCAATCTATCAATTAAAACCTGCCGATTTTCGCTTCATTAAGGCTCCTGAGGCACCCGATCATGTGCCATTGGCGCGTCCCGCCCGCAAGGGTAGCAAGCCGGCGGCTGCTCCTCAGGCAGTGCCTCTAACTCCTCCAACTTACGAAGAGCTGGCGGCGGAAAAATATTTGGCCTATCGCACGGCTTGGGATTTCGTTGCCGAGAAATTTCATTGCGACGAGGCGTTTCTCCGAAGTCTGAATCCTAAAATCAAGCATGCGCCCGCAGTGGGCACCGAGCTCAAGGTTCCGAACGTGGTGCCATTTGAAGTGGAAAAATGTTTCGTCGGTCCACTGCAACCGGCGCCCGATCCTGCGAAACCGATGACCGCCGTGATCACGGATTTCTCCCGGTTAGAAATCCGCCAGGGTGAGCAACTGGTAGCGGTAATGCCAGTATCCCGGGCCAGACCCGGCCTCCGCGGGAAGGGCACATGGACGGTTCTGGCTGCCATCCCCGGACCGCGACTTGCGACGCGCCAAGAGCTATCGAATCCCCCAAAGCTAGGCGCTCCTTCCGCTTCTCCCCCGCTAGCAGATCCCATTGTGCAGCCGCTGGCTGCTGATCAATACCTTGCTGCCGGGCCGAGAAATCCGGTGGGGATCTGTTGGATCCATCTGGCCAAAGCTAAAACAACGACCCCACTTCCCTACGGCCTTCATGGAACGAGCATTCCCAGTCGCATGAAGACCTATGAAAGCATTGGCGGCTTTCGTCTAACGAATTGGGATATCGAGCGGGCGGCCCACCTTTTGCCAGAAGGCACGCCGCTGGTGTGGAAGTGAAGACGTGGAAGTGAATGAGATGATCTAATAGAAACCGCGTTTCGCCTCTTCTTAAAAGCGCAATGATTACTTGGCTGCCGGGGCGGGAGCTGTGGGAGCTGTGGGAGCTGTGGGAGCTGTGGGAGCTGTGGGAGCTGTGGCTGGTTTTGGCGCCACGAAGGAGGGATTCGTCATCGCACCAGGAGCGGCTTTCGTTAGATTTGGTGGGATTTCCGCGTCCACATCTCGGGTGACCCAATGAATCGCGCCGGTGAGGATGCTTTGGAAGGTCGGGTTGGTCCAGACATCATTGCGGTGGCCCATCGCCGTGTAAAAGACGCGGCCTTTTCCTTCTGCCCGTGCCCAAGTGCTCGGGTAGGCGGGGCGCTGATAGACGGGGCCTTCCATCTTCGGCGCATCAATCACGGTGAGCACGTGAATGTCCGGATTGAAATCCTTGAGGGAATACCACTCCTCGTTGAAAGCAAAGGTGTCATCGAGTTTTTCAAACCCCGGAAATTTCTTGTCAATCACGGTGTTAGTGGCGACCTGTTGGGCACCGTGCATGATGAACTCGCCCCCGAGAACGCAGATGTAGGGATCGGCCTCTTTGCCGTGGTTTTGATAGCGGTCTAGCCCTTTTTGGGACTCTTTTGCGGTGTGGAAGGTATCGCTCGCGGAGTGCAGGCCGATGAAGCCCTTGCCGCCTTTTACGTAATCCAAGAACGCTTGTTTTCCGGCAGGGGACATGGCGGGTTGTTTATCGTTGCCCTCGGTGGTTAGATCGCCAGTGGTGTAGAAGATGACGGCATCAAATCCAGCGAGATACTCGGGAGTGAATTTGGAGCCGTCTTTGGAAAACTCGAAATCCCAGGATTCCTTGGCACCGAGTTCGAGGAAGATTTTTTCAGCGAAGCTGGGCTGGCCCTTTTTGTAAGAGATTACTTCATGCTCGTAGCCGCTTGATTTCGTAAAGAAGAGCAACTTGTGCTTGGCTGCGGCGTTGGCGGAATAAGATAGTGCAAAGCCTAGGGCCATGCAGACGATGGATTTTTGAAACATGGTGTGAGATTGAGGAGGGAGAGCTCTGGGTCAAATTTAAAAAAGTTTACAGCAGGTATAAAATGCAAGTTTTCCACCAGGCGGAAGAAGGGGCGAGAAGAGGTGTAATGCCCTGTAGAAACTGATTGTCATTTTCAGCGTGGGCTTTAATTTGTCGTCACATCACTCAAATCACTCTGGAAATTCAGAGCGATTTTGGTATCATTTATCTAATTAAATATTAGGTGCTGTCTCTGCCACCGATTCTTAAGGCTGGGACTGAGTAAATTTATGGAAGAAACATCTTATTAAAACCTGATTCCAATGATCCACCGCAACTCAATCCTGACGGCGCTTATCGCACTCAGTCCGCTTGTTTGCCGTTCCGAAGAAACGGCGGATTCTCCCTTCCAGCCGACTGTGGAAAATAAAACTCCGGCTCCAGGTCCCGCGCCGGTAGGCATGGTGTGGATCCCTGGTGGCGAGTTTTCAATGGGCAGCGTCGATTGTGGCACCGGGCACTGCTCGCCGGAAACCGTTTCCGATGCCACGCCAGTCGTGCGGGTCTATGTGGATGGGTTTTGGGCGGATAAAACCGAAGTGACCAACGCCCAGTTTGCCAAATTTGTGGAAGCTACGGGTTATAAGACCATCGCCGAGATCGCGCCGACTCATGAGGAGTTTCCCACCGCGCCGCTAGAAAATTTGGTGGCGGGGTCCACGGTGTTTACGCCCACATCGCAAGCGGTGATGTTAGATGACATTTTGCAGTGGTGGCGTTATGAACCGGGTGCCAATTGGAAATACCCCGAGGGAAAAACTAGCAGCATTGAGACGAAAGGAGACTACCCGGTGGTCCAAGTCGCATACCCTGATGCCGTGGCTTACGCAAAATGGGCTAACAAACGACTTCCCACCGAGGCCGAGTGGGAATTTGCGGCACGCGGCGGATTAAGCGGAAAAATCTACGCATGGGGCGATGAATTTCACCCGGCTGGAAAATCCATGGCGAACACTTGGCAGGGGAAATTCCCGGTAAAGGACGAGGGCTTGGATGGCTATGCGGGTCTCGCCCCGGTGGCGAAATTTCCACCTAACGGCTATGGCCTTTATGATGTGGCCGCCAATGCTTGGGAGTGGGTGAATGACTGGTATCGCCCGGATACTTATGCCCGCATAAAACTGCTAGAATCTATCCCACGCAATCCGCAAGGCCCTACCACGTCCTATGACCCTGCGGAACCCTCGGAGAAGAAGAAGGTGCATCGTGGCGGTTCGTTTCTATGCACGGATCAATATTGCACCCGTTATATGGTCGGCACTCGTGGAAAGGGTGAGGTGAATACTTCGAGCAATCACCTCGGCTTTCGCTGTGTAAAATCCAAGGAATGAGTCTTGAACCCATTGATGTTGCCGCTCCCGGGGGGGGCTCCCAGAAATCGTGCTTGGTATGGTTTGATGGTGATCTGTGTGATCGCGGTTGGCTTGGCTTCGAGGAAATTTCATGGGGTTTTTCCGTCCGTGTTGGGGAAGTATCCCGGCGACGTGTTGTGGACCTTGATGGTCTTCTTCGGATGGGGCTTTGTTTTTCCGAGACTTTCAACTATCAGGATTGTATTGCTTGCGCTGATCACTTCGTATGTTGTCGAGTCGCTAAAATTCTATCACGCCCCATGGTTAGAAACCTTTCGAAACACGACGCTCGGGCATCTGTTGTTAGGGTATGCTTTTTCATGGGGGAATCTGGTGGCCTACACGGTGGGTGCGGTGCTTGGAGGGCTTGGTGAATGGCTCGTGCAGGCATGCTGCAACGATAGGCCATCCCCATAAAGTCAGTTGTTCGCCCAGTATTTCAATTGGGTGAAACGTCTTCTCTCGCCCCAGCAGTAGATGATGACCTTGTCGCCGATTTCAGCGAACAGCTTTTTTGCGAGGGGGCGGTCCTCCGCGATGCAGGCGAGACGGGCATAAGCGTTAAGGATTTCAGCGGAGTTCGGAGCGTTTTTCCGCATCATCTCGAATCCTTGCTCAGTTTTTTTCCATGAGGCTTTGGTCTCGCTGAAAATATCATCGTAGTAGCCGCGCTGCTCGCTGATGACTCGGGCATAGCCTTCCAGACCCAGTCCGTTTGGGCGATCGATCTCTTTTTCCGCAGCGGTTTCCCAGTCGCCGGGCTCGCCATACCAGCGAGGCATCAGAAACTTGGCTTGGGCGAAGTCATATCTGAAATACTGCGGCTCGAAGTCCTTGGCCTCCTCAAACAGTTTTTCAAAGTCTGTTTTGTTCCATGATTGGCCGAGCGCCACTTTCATCTGCACCTGCCACCATGCCTGGCATTTGATAGGTAGGGATCTTGATTGATCTAACGTGGTTCTCGCCGCCGCCAGACGTTCTCGGAACTGCCGCCAGCCATCTTCCGTCACCTCGTTCGCATAGCCGGTGCCCCGAGCGTGCCATGCATAGCTGGTTAGAAAATCGGCGTGGGCAACGCGTGCGGTGATAGATTCTGGGAACTTTTTCTCCCACTCCTGATGGATCTGTTCATGAAGCAGCCACATGGGTTCCGGTTCGTCTTCTTGGCATGTCAGGCAATCATAGAAGCTGGTGAGTTTCCATGTACGATTGCCGAACTTCGCTTTGGTGCTGCGGGCCTCGTTTGCGCGAGCTTCGAGTTCGTCGAATTTCTGATCCTTGTAGAGTTGGCGGACCTCGTTACGATAGGTGCTTTGTTCCTGCATGATCAGGTCCATCCCTTGAGCAAACGCTGCTTTCTCAGGGGAGTAAGCCTCCCGGTGGCAGGCGCCGCTTCCTAATAGAAATGAGGCGAGAGTGAGCGTGATGAGGGGACTGACAGATGGTTTCATGGCGGTGCTTTGAAAGATAAAGATCAACGTAACGGCAGTGAAGTCAAACGTCGGATGCCACCGTAATCTCAGATACTGCGTGGTCCTTCTCTGTCATTCACAGTTAGAATCGTAAAAAGGTTCGTGTCCGGGCCTCATGGATTTTGTTACCAATCCGGTAAGAAGCGGGGCAGCTTGTGCGATCAGTGTTTCCATGGGAAGGTTGCTTTCTGCTAGAACGTGGACCTGTTGGAAGATACCGCTATCGCGGATATTAACCCGCGCATTATTTAGGCAGCATATTGTATAGGCTTGGCTTTGAAATATTTGAATTCGCTCCATCTGGAAACCCACTGGGATCTTCTGAGGTCCAACGGGCCAATTCAGGACTGTAGCTGCGGTATTTGAATGCGTAATCACCAGATGATGCTAGATACGGCTTGCCGGTGTAGAAGGCGGTTTCCTGAGTGACGGATTTTGCGTCAGTTTCCGCCGATTTTTCAGCCCGCCACTCAGCGAGTTGTTTTTCGTTTTTAAACTCCGGGAGCGGAGCTTTGAATTCCGCGAAGGCGGTGCTTGTGAGGGACGCCACGAGGGCGAATGTCAGTTTGTATTTCATTTTTTCTATGTGTTTGGTTTCTCGCTGGGAGATTGGGGAAGATTGAACCGCAAAGGCGCAAAGGTCGCAGAGGGGGCGCGAAAGAAGAGTTGCGGATGGTTTTGGTTCTTCATGGGGAAAGAATTCGGGCGGAATAATTTCCGCGCTCCAATTCTAAGGCTCTGCGTTCCTTTGTGATCTCTGCGGTTAGTGTTAATTTCGATTATCGTTTTGTCGGGGGAAGTTGGTGGGGGCTTGGAAGAGGATCGGAGATTGGAGATCGGAGATTCTGCCTCCCTTGGTCGCATGATGAATATGGGTAATAATTTTGTTTGAGTGAGGATTGTGACGAACCCCGAAAATCGGGCCAGCGTCTAAGCGAGGATTGTGATGGTCGTTGTCCGGTGAAGCCTATTTCTAATGAACGACTTGCTTGTTATTTTTTGTTAGGTCTCAAGTGAGGTGGCTTGATGACGATTTGCAGGAAATCCTGCACGAGGCACTCTGATTTTCGCTGTCTCTCGTGGTTCACCTTTGTAATATTAAAAACTTGAAAATTTGGATATCTTGATATTTTATCGTTATTCAAGCTGGGTAGTTATTCGCACGAGCCTTCGCAATCCGTCAAATTTCCTTCGATTCTCCATGAAGCCAAAATTCCTTTTTATCGCCACCGCGGTGGTTGGAATCTTTTCTGCCAATCTTCAAGCGGCAGTCATCTATTGGGATGGCGGCACAGTAAGCATCACGACGAATGGCGATGGCATCAGCCAAGGGGGCAGTGGCACTTGGGATGGAAGCATTAAAAATTGGGACAAGGGCAGTGGACTTGGGCACATCGCGTGGAATAAACGCTACACTGCTTCGTTCGGCGGTACCGCTGGTACGGTCACTCTAGGAGCTGCGCTCACCGTCGCCAGTCTTACTTTCACGACCGATGGATACATTCTCACAGGTTTGAGTGTGCTCTCGATCAACTCCGGCGGCATCATCGCTAACAGCAGCACAACCCTCAATGGGCCGCTCAAACTTACTGCGGCCCAAAGCTGGACGGTAGCCACGGGAAAAACACTCACCATCGGCGGGGCAGTGGCCACAAATGCGAAAATTCTAACCATCGCAGGTGCGGGAAATACACTGCTTTCCGGGGTCGCAAGTGGAACTGGGGCACTTACCAAAACCGGTGTAGGGCTACTGACTCTTTCCGGTGCGAATACGTATACCGGCATCACGACCCTCAGCGATGGAGTAACAAATCTTGGTATCGCGGAGGTTGCGGGCACCTCCGGCCCGTTGGGTAAACCCGCCACCACCTTGGGTTCCCTCTTGTTCACGGGTGGCACACTCCAGTATTCCTCAGTGAATAATTTCGATTATTCCGCGCGCTTTAGTACCGCAGGTGGTCAGACTTGGAGCATCGATACCAATGGTCGCGATGTGACTTACTCCACCGCACTTGCAGGGGCTACCAGCAGTTTATCGAAGCTTGGAACAGGCATCCTTACTCTCTCTGTTGCGAGCAATTTCACCGGCGGAACCACTATCAGCGCAGGCGCGTTGAATGTGACGGGAAGTCTAGCGGATACGGGCGCAATCACGGTCAATGGCGGCATCTACACGGTCGGTGCAAATGACACGGTTGGAGTAATCACACTGACGAGTGGCACGATCAACGGCTCTGCTATTCTCACGGCTTCCTCCTATGACGTGCAAAGCGGTTCCATCAATACTATCCTCGCTGGCTCTGGCGCATTGACGAAAAGCACCGCAGGATCGGTCACGCTGTCAGGTGCAAGCACGTTCACCGGCGGCACCACGCTCAGCGCCGGAACTCTCAATGTCACCGGCACCTTGGCGGATGCAGGTACTGTGACGGTCAATGGCGGCACCTACACGGTCGGCGCAAATGACACGGTGGGCACCGTCACATTGGCCAGTGGGATCATCAATGGCTCTGCAAACCTCACGGGTTCTTCCTACGCCGTCCAGAGTGGCTCTATCAGTGCCATCCTCGCAGGTTCAGGCGGTCTCACCAAAAGCACCGGTGGAGTTGTCACCCTCTCCGGGGTAAATACCTACACGGGGGCCACGCTGATTAACGCCGGAAGCCTCATCGTGAACGGCTCCCTCGCTTCCGGTTCTGCGGTTTCATTGGCCAGCGGTGCCATCCTCTCCGGCACTGGTACAATTAGCGGAACGGTCACGGTCGCCAATTCTGCCACGAGTGAAATTATGGTGGGAGATGGCGTGACAGGAAGGCTCAATCTTGGGAATCTAACGTTCAATGGTGCCGCCAAGGTGGACATCGGGACGCTTGGAAATTACACGAGTACCTCCGCGCTCAATGTCACAGGTGCGCTCACTTTGAATAGCGGTGCCGGAACCGTCACACTCGCCTTGCCCGCAGGAGTACTTAGTAATGGCACCTATCACCTTATCAGCCACAATAACGTCCTAACAAACCTAGCAGGCATTGCTGTCACTGGCCCCGCCACGGGCGCTCGCCAAGTCGCTGCGTTGGCGAACAACACCGGCGTCATCGATTATGTAGTGAGCGGGGACACTCCTTTCTGGACTGGCGCGGCCGGCAGCGCTTGGAATACGATCGCCACTAACTGGAAACTTGTATTAGCGGGAACCAATACCCAGTTCATCGCGAATGACGCAGTGCTCTTCACTGATAGCGCGACGGGAAGCACCACCGTGGACATCGCGGCAAATGTCAACCCGGCCGTGACCAGTTTTACGAATTCCACGAAAAATTACATCCTTCAGGGTGGGGCCGGCATCACCACTGGATCGCTCACGAAATCAGGCAGCGGAATTCTCGCAATCACCAATGCAAATTCATACGCGGATGGCACGACACTTTCTGCGGGCGTTCTCCAGATCGGCAACAACAGTGCTCTTGGCGCCGGTAATCTCAATCTTAACGGCGGCACCCTTTCCTCGGACTCGATCACCGGCCGCACCCTTTCTAACGCTATCACCATGAGTGCGGATGTGACGCTCGGCAACGGAACCCAAAATGGTGCTTTGAGCCTTTCCGGTAACGTGGACCTCCTTGGTGCGACTCGCCAAATTACCACTGCGGCAGCGATCACGTTTTCCGGCGTCATCATCAATGGGGCCCTCACGGCAACTGGGTCCGGCGTTCTTGTTCTAACGGGCCAGAACACCTACAGCGGTGGCACGGTCCTCAATGGCGGCACTCTCGCGATCAATTCCTCAGCCAGCTTAGGAAATGCCTCCGCCGCCCTCGTTTTTGGTGGAAATAGCACACTGCGGATAGCTGCCTCATTTTCCACCACGCGGGGCTACACGATCAACTCGGGGGTGATGGCCACCATCGACACGAACACCTACGACCTCGCCCACGGTGGAATCATTTCCGGCAGCGGCTCCCTGATTAAGACTGGCGTGGGCATCCTGACCCTTTCCGGAGTGAATAACTTCGCCGGTACGACCACGATCAGCGGCGGAACTTTAGCGCTCTCCGGCGGCTCGGCGTTACCAGACAACGCCTCTGTGACGCTGGCGAACTCCTCCGGTGCGGTCTTGCTGCTCAACGCCAGTGAAACCCTTGGCTCGCTTTCCGGTGGCGGCGCGACGGATGGCCTAGTCAATCTCCAATCAAACACCCTAACTGTGGCTGGCGGCGCGACGACTACCTTCGCGGGCGTCATCAGTGGTACCGGCTCCTTGATTCAGTCCGGTGCGGGCGTCCTAACTCTTGCTGGGACAAACACCTTTAGCGGTGCGACGACTCTCAGTGCCGGCACGCTCGGCATTTCGGCAGATAGTGGCTTGGGAGCTGTCCCGGGATCAGTCACCCCAGGAAAATTAGTTCTCAGTGGTGGCACATTGGCCACCACCGCTACCTTCACGATGAGCAGTAACCGCGGCATCACGGCAGGTGGGGCGCTCAACGTTGCTTCCGGCACCACGCTAACGTATGGCGGCATCGCCGCAGGCTCAGGGGTTCTTACCAAGTCCGGCCTAGGCACCCTCACTCTAGCAGGAGCGAACACCTACACCGGTGCGACCTTGATCAACGAAGGCAATTTAATCGTCAACGGCTCACTCGCTTCTGGATCCGCCGTTACCATTACAACCGATGCGACTCTATCCGGCATAGGCACCGTTAGTGGCAATGTGACAGGTAATGCGGGTGCTATCATCACTGCCGGAAATGGATTGAGTAACTCGCTTAAAATCGGTGGCAATCTTAGCTTTGGCGGTGATGGAATCATCAATATCGGCCCGCTGAGCAACTACATAAATTCCGCAGCGCTTGAGATCACGGGTAGCCTGACAACAGTGGACACGTTGGTTTCCGTCGTTTTTAACTTGCCGACCAGCAGTCTAACTCTCGGAACCTACCATCTGGCTAGCCATAACAACAATATCAATAACACCGACTTCGCCGTGTATTCCGTCCTTGGACCCGTGATTGGTGCCCGCCAAACCGGCACACTGACTAACAATAACAGCATGATCGAT
This sequence comes from Akkermansiaceae bacterium, assembly GCA_043758615.1. Lineage (GTDB taxonomy): Bacteria > Verrucomicrobiota > Verrucomicrobiia > Verrucomicrobiales > Akkermansiaceae > Luteolibacter. The sequence continues at coordinate 3,269 of JAYVNE010000118.1, read as the reverse complement.
TACGTGGTCACCGGAGCCAACCCGTATTGGACTGGTGCGACCAACGGCGCGTGGGACACAACCACCACCAATAACTGGAAACTCATTGGGGCAAATACGGTCACTACATTCCAAGCTGTCAATGATGTGGTGCTCTTTGATGATAATGCCACCGGCACGACGACGGTGAGCATTGCTGCAGGCGTGGCACCGTTATCCACCACTTTTGCCAATTCTACCAAAAACTACACCCTTCAAGGAGCCGCCGGGATCACTAACGGCTCGCTCACGAAATCTGGCACCGGCACATTGACGATCACGAACGCAAATTCCTACAACGACGGAACCACGCTTACCGCAGGCATCCTTCAGGTGGGCAATAACAGCGCGCTTGGCACCGGCCTCGTCGCCTTGAACGGCGGGACGCTTTCCTCCGATTCTACGACGGCCCGCGCGCTTTCTAATAGCGTCGCCCTCGGTGGTGACATGACTCTCGGAAATACTACTAACAGCGGCTCTCTCACATTCTCAGGCCCCGTGGATTTTGGCGGTGCCACTCGCCAGATCGCCACTGCCTCCGGTGTGACAATGTCCGGCACGCTCAGCAATGGTGGTCTCACTAAAGCAGGCACTGGCCAGCTCACCTTGAGCAATTCTAACACCTATACGGGTCCGACCAATGTGAACAGCGGTAGGCTTATCGTCGGAGTCGGCGGCATTGGCAGCATCACTTCCGATGTCAGCGTCGCCAGCGGCGCGATCTTGGGAGGCACCGGCACCATCATCGGAAGCTTCACCCTAGCGCAGGAAGCCACCCCCGGCGCGAAAAACGGCGGCACTCTTGCCGTGGGCAATGGTATCGGAATTCAGACGGTGACGGGCACCTCCAGCTTTAATACGGGCTCGATTTTCTCATGGGAGCTCGACACGGATGCGGTGGCGTTCGGCCGTGGAACGGAATACGATGGACTCAACACCGCCTCGATCAACGGCTCCGGTGCAGTTTTCCAAATTTCCCTAGCAGATGTTGAAGGCTTTGGAGACAACTTCTGGAGTGCTAACCACACTTGGACGGACATCTTCAAGAGTGCGAATGGCAGCACCAGCCTAACCAATGATTGGAGTTCTCTCTTTTCTAGCTTCTCTTATACGAACGGCACCAACCCGCTCACTCCGGTAAACGGCAGCTTCAGTTGGACCAATAGTGGCAACACCCTATCATGGTCTGTCGTGCCCGAGCCTACCACTGCACTCGCCGGACTATTACTTATCAGCGGGATGCTGCGCAGGCGGCGTGGTTCGCTAGCCTTGGCGAAATAAACCTCCCGACTAACTTGAATTGTTACGCGGCGGCGGATCTCCTCGCACGCGATGGCAATATGCCGCCTCTCCTGCTAGGGCTCGGCATGTTAGCAGCGATGGAACATGCTTTGGAAATATGCTCGCGAAGGGGGCACCCGGTGGATCTGGTGACCATTCCCAAAGATGATCCCGCAGTATTTGATCTGTTATGCCGGGCCGATACGATCGGCACCTTCCAAGTCGAGAGCCGCGCGCAAATGGCTACACTGCCGATCATGCGGCCGCAAACATTCTATGATGTGGCCATCTGCCGCCAGCGTCCCGGAACGGCGAAGGGGCATTGTTTCATTTCCCTCGAAGACGAGACCGGTATCGCCAATTTATTCGTGAAAAAGGAAACTTTCAATCTGCTGCGGAGGGTGATCGTGACCGAGCCCTTTCTTCTAGCAAACGGAATTTTGCAACGCTCAGAGGGCGATCAACCGACAGTTTACGTCCTTCATGTCGAGCCGCTGTCTCACACGGAACCCACACACGTTGCGCGCTCCCATGATTTCCATTGATGAGGAAATTTTCCCCATTTTGAGTGAAAAAATCTCATTCTATACCGTCGGTCTTGGGGGATTTCCTAGGAAATCGAGTCGTAGGGTTGACGCTTTCGCATTCGCATGCACAATCCCGCCCGCCGGGCGGAAGTGCCGCATCGGTCTTCACACATACTGTTATGACCTCTATTGCAATCAACGGATTCGGCCGCATTGGACGCCTCGTCTTTCGCGCCCTCGTCGAACAAGGCCACCTTGGAACCACCTTCAACGTTGTCGCTGTCGGTGACATCGTTCCCGCAGATAACCTCGCCTACCTTCTGAAATATGACTCCACACAGGGTCGTTTCTCCGGCACGGTTTCCTCTAAGAAATCCTCCCCCGAGCTTGAAGAAGACGACATCATCGTCGTCAACGGCCATGACATCAAGGTCGTGAGCGCACGCAGCCCGGAAGGTCTGCCATGGAAAGAGCTCGGTGTCGAAGTCGTCATCGAATCCACCGGCCTTTTCACCGAAGCAGAAAAAGCCAAGGGCCACATCACCGCCGGTGCTAAGAAGGTCATCATCTCCGCTCCTGCCAAGGGTGAGGACGCTACCTTCGTTGTCGGAGTCAATGACAACCTCTACGATCCAGCCATCCACCACATCATCTCTAACGCGAGCTGCACCACGAACTGCCTTGCGCCGATCGTCCACGTTCTCCTCAAGGAAGGATTCGGCATCGCTGAAGGTTTGATGACCACCATCCACTCCTACACCGCCACGCAAAAAACAGTGGACGGTCCTTCCAAGAAAGATTGGAAAGGTGGCCGCTCGGCTGCGATTAACATCATCCCATCCACCACGGGTGCGGCTAAGGCGGTTGCCCTTGTTTGCCCTGAAGTGGCCGGCAAGCTCACCGGCATGGCGTTCCGCGTTCCTACACCTACCGTCTCCGCAGTGGACCTCACCGTGAAGACCGTGAAGGAAACCTCGTTGAAGGAAATCAAGGCAGCCCTCAAGAACGCCTCCGAAACCTACCTCAAGGGCATCCTCGCCTACACCGAAGACGAAGTGGTCTCCACTGACTTCATCCACGACAAGAGCTCGTCGATCTTCGATGCCAGTTCGTCCATCGAGCTGAACTCCACCTTCTTCAAGCTCATCAGCTGGTATGACAATGAGTGGGGCTACTCTAACCGCGTCATCGACCTCCTCACCGACGTGGTGAAAAAGGGAATCTGATTCCATTGATAGAAATTTAAATGAAAACGGCAGTCCACAAGGGCTGCCGTTTTTTTGTAGCGGCGTCTCTATGAGCGTCGGTGACTGAAAGGCTGTCCTGCTAAATAAAAACGAGCTGGAACGAAATGGTTGGCCAGTGTTCTCAGTCGGAACAGGAATCACTTTCTAACTAAGGGACTCAGCCAAAATTAAAATATCCATTTGGGTTGGATTCTCG
>JAYVNE010000117.1:0-4901 GCA_043758615.1 Akkermansiaceae bacterium | reverse complement strand
GCGGGGGGTGGACGGCGAGGCGGGCGGCGGTGAAGCGGAGCGGAACCGGGGGGGGCGGGAACCGCCGCCCGCCTGGCCGTGTGGGGTGGAAGTGGCCGGAGGATGCGAGTGATAACGAGCCTGACTTCGTGCTGGCGCGGGGGCTGCATGCCGTAGGGGACTTGTGACTGCGGCGGGTAATGCTGCCGAGGGTATTCCCCGAGGGAACATCCGGGGAGGGAGGGACCCGCTTGCGGGAGGCACCCGGACCGAGATGCAGCATTACCCCGCGCACGTCACATGGCCCCGAAGGCGAGCAGCACACGTGATCAGCACGCAGCGGGATGGATACAGGGGCGGAGCGACGATCTTGGAGGAGTATTGCTAAAGTGTGCTGGAGATGATCTGACATGACTTTAGATTAAGATGCGAGGACCCCATTCATTTGGGATCGCTCCCGTTAGCGGCGTGTCTCAGCAATACAGCCCTTTTGTTGAAACGACTTGAAAACCAAAATAATGCACCTGCCGCTACGGCCCCAGATGCATATCGAGAAATCCCAAAGTCACTGTTTTGGTTTCCCACTTTGTAATGTGATGGGTTTATAATTGGAAAAAATGAAAACACCAAAACTATCACCCCGAACATTGCTAGGCTAGTGGCAATAATTTCTGTCACTATGACACGTATTTTGATATTCATAATTCCAGGATCTACCTTGGATATCCTCCATGGTAAGTTCGTGTGATACCCCCTACATGATTTGCGTTTCCAGTTACTGGATTTGAAATCCACCCGGGACCTCTCAATCCTGTCACTTCCGCATCTGGAAAAGCTGCGCTAAATGCTTTAGCGAGATTGTTAGCGCTTCCAAGGAAGCCGGGGCGATCATTTGCCGTGTTGCACCCGTCAAATCTAAACTTTGAATCTTTGTCAATGTGTCCGCTGAGCTGATCCGATATTTTCCCGCCGGTATCATTCCAAGTGGGAATCGCTATTGCTGCTCCACTTGAGGATATGCCAATCTCCAACTCAATTCCCTGGCCAGTTTGATCATTGACGTTAATGCCCTGGTTGTATCCGTGTCCATCAATGGTGAATTCTCGAATCATGTCACCGGGTCCCATTAAACCTAGGAAAATTCTTATTGCCCTGGGATTTGGATTTTCAGCCTCGAAGCCGAGTCCACTACTCGTAGTTATTTTGCATTTTGCTAATCCCAACGGATCAATTGCATTCAGCGGATTCCCACCCAGATACCCATACAAATTAACCCCACCCTCTTCCCCGATCGGATCGGCAGATAGCCATCTTCCTATGCTGGGATCGTATGCGCGGTAGCGAGTGAGGACGAGGCCGCTGTCTGCATGATAATCATGCCCCGTGTAGCCCTTTGAGGATTCATAAGTGCCGGATACCAGAACCCTCTCGCCGTAGGGTTTGTAGTCGTAGCGGGAGACGAGAGTTCCGTCCTCTGCCACCACTTCCCGCACGCTGCCGAGGTGGTCGCGAGTGTGGTAGAGGTTGATGGTTGAGGGTTGATTGTTGATGGTAAGATAAGATTGCTCGCCTTGTGGGGTGTAGGTTTTTGTCACCGTGCCGCCGTCTGCGGTGCGCTCTTGAAGAACTCCCGTGCCACCGTAAAAATACCGTATGTCGGATTCCACCGAGCCGTTTAAGAGTTCCTTTTTCCCGACGCGCGCGCCCATTCCGTTATAGAGGAACTCGGTCTTGCGGACCTCCGTAGCGCTGAGAATACGGGTGATTCCGACCAAGCGGTTCGCCGCGTCCCATTGGTAGGTGCGCGTGGGGCTGGTGGGCGCAGCCTGCGGGGCGACGGATTCGAGATTCCCGTTGGCATCGTAGCTGTGGATTACCGGGGCGGAGTTCTCCACGAGCAGGTCCACATGCTTGGTAGTAACCGTGCCATCGGCCTCAGTGACGACGAGCGGGAAGTGATTCGCGCCGTTGAATGTGCCGGATTTGAGGCTGCTGCGCTCGCAGGTGGAGAGGCTCCCCGTTGCGGGGGCGACTCCTGCCAGCATGAAAACCAGCGACGTCAGGAAAATGGAAATGAGTTCACGCAATCTTTCAAACATGATGGCAATCCGCCGCGATCAATAAAAGCTCGAAATTCTCATCTCACAGCGCGCGGCCTTAAAAAATTTCGTAGGGATAGATTTCCGTTAGGGAGTCCGTTGGATGCTCACGGCGCAGGCTTTGTAGTTCGGCTGGCGGGAGTGAGGATCAAAGCTCGGGTGGGTGAGTCGGTTGACTTCAGGGTAGTGCATCGGTAAGAAAATCTGACCCTGCTGGACGGTGGGCGCGAGGTAAACAGCGGCATCCATTTGACCCCGGCGAGAGCGGATGGTGACGCGGCTGCCCTCTTTGAGATTGAACCGAGCGGCATCCTGCGGGTGAATTTCCACGTAGGGACTGGGCGGATAGAGTTTTTTAAGAATCTCCGATTTGCCGGTGCGGCTCTGGGTGTGCCATTGGCTGCTGGTGCCGCGGCCGGTGAGAAGGGTGAAGGGGTATTCCGAGTCGGTTGGCTCAGGAAGGTCAGCGGGTGGGGAGAAGAGGATTTTCGCTTTGCCGCTGGGTGTGTAATAGATTCCGTCTTCAAAGAGGCGGCGGGAAACGAGGTTCGTGATGATCGGTAGAGGCCCCTGCGACCCAGCGGGGTATGGCCATTGCACGCCTCCCATTTGATCGATCATTTCGTAGCCTTCTACGCCCGTGATATCACAGGGACGATCCTTCGTTAGATCTCGGATTATCCGGAAGGCCGCCTCGGGGTCAGTCCATCCACCGAACATATCACCGCAGCCCCATGCATCGGCGATGAGACGGAAGATGCGGAAGTCGGAGAGTGCTTGACCGGGGGCTTTGCGGACAGCCTTGAGTGTGCCGATGCGGCGCTCGGAATTGATAAAACAACCGCTTTTTTCGCCCCATCCTGCGGCGGGTAATACGAGGTCAGCTGCTAGAGCGCTCTCGGTGGTGAAATACATATCTTGGACAACGAGGAATTCTAACTTTTCCCGCAGAACCGCGAGACGCCCTGAGTTGATCCACGAATGAAAGGGGTTGGTCGCCACGATCCAGAGGCCCTTGATCTCGCCGGACTCTGCGGCAGCGAGGATTTGATCATAGGCAAGAGAAGGCTCGCTCGGAATGGTTTCGACGGGGATTCCGAGACCCGCAGCGATTTTTTCCCTGTGCTCTGGATCTGAAAATTCATGTCCGCCGACAAGTGACGTGGTGTTAGAAAATAAGCGCGAACCCATCGCGTTGCATTGCCCTGTGATCGAGCTGGGGCCGGTGCCGGGCTTACCGATATTTCCCGTAATCAGGCAGAGATTGATGATCGCCTGCGCCGCTCTCACTCCCTCGTAGGACTGGTTGATGCCCATGGTCCACCACCAGGAGACGCGTTTGTTAGGTTGCGACACAGCGAGGGCAAGGGCCTCGATGGTTGCGAGCGATTGACCGGTCCTATCAGCGACCGATGTTGGAGAGTAGTCTTTTACAAACTCCGTGAATTCCTCAATTCCCTCGGTTCGTGAGATGGAGGCAGCGTCCACTCGTCCATCGCGGAGGATGCAATGGGCGAGGGCGTAAAGCAGGGCGAGATCACCTTTCGGTTTGAGTGCGATGTGCTGACTCGCAGCTTGCGCGGTTTCCGTGGCACGAGGATCAATGACGATAATCTGCGGGTTCCGTTGATTACGCATCACTCGCTGCCAAAGAATGGGATGCGCGATACAAAGATTCGCTCCTATTAGAACGATCACATCGGACTCCTCGAAATCCGAATAACAGGCAGGTGGTGCATCGAAGCCAAAGGATTGTTTGTAGGCAGTCACTGCTGTGGACATGCACTGTCGCGTATTCGCGTCCCCATGCAGAAAGCCCATGCCGAATTTAAAAAGGCAGCCGAGAAACGCCATTTCCTCGAAGGGAATTTGCCCGGTTGATAGAAAGGCCACGGATTCGCGTCCATGTTTCGCCTGAATTTCCCTCAGCCGTTGGGTGAAGGTATCGAGCGCCGTGGGCCAATCGGTCGGCATCAGTTTACCTGAGCGATCTCGCAGGAGCGGCACCGTCGCGCGATCCGGTGATTCAAGGGGATCGAGTGCTTGCCAACCCTTCGGGCAAGCCATTCCCAAGTTCACGGGATAGCCCGCTTGGGGGCTGAGATTGATCGCTTCGCCATTTGCGTCGAGGTGAACTTTGAGTTGGCACCCGGTTGCACAATAGCCGCAGATGGAGGTTACTGTGGAGGAGGGTTTCAGGCGGGATGGAATTTTTCCAAGACCGAAATGGCCCGGTTCCTGCACCAAATCCCGGGTGAGGGGACCTGTGTGCTGTTTGAGAAAACGGGTGAGCATTTGGATGAAGTTGTGAACCGACGTCGCGATTACCTAGCACGTCTCATGCGCAGTGGCGACGTTGAATTTATCGAACATCCGATGATGGCTCATGCGTCGGATGAGTGCCGCTAATCACGCAGCTCCAGCGCCATTTGCTTCCTACTTTTTGCTATCTGCTTCCCAAGCCGTTTGGAACCGGATTACAAACCTGCACGCTACCAAGATTATGAATCTCGCTGAACTTCAAGAGCTCCACGCACTGCCATTTTTCGATCTCATTTCTCGCGCCCGAGCCGTGCACGAAAAAAACTGGCCCGATGGGAAAATCCAACTTTGCACGCTCCTATCCATCAAGACCGGTGGCTGCTCGGAAGATTGCGGTTACTGCACCCAATCCTCCCGATACGAGACCGACCTCGAAAATCAACGCCTGCTCTCAAAGGAAACCGTGATGGAAAGTGCTCGTTCCGCTCGTGAAACGGGCTCCACACGGTTCTGCATGGGAGCCGCTTGGCGTGGGGTCCGTGGTGGCACGGAGCGTTTCAA
>JAYVNE010000116.1:0-14627 GCA_043758615.1 Akkermansiaceae bacterium | reverse complement strand
GAAGTTTTGTGGAATCCCTGCGAGGCGGATGCGGCTGTGGAGAAGGGGTTTGAACCCCCTTCTCCTTATTACTCCAAAACCCACAAATCTTTATGCGCGTCAGTATAGTTTCCGAGCCCTATTGGATGACGTGCGAGGATGAAAACTTGAAAGCATGGCGAAGGAATACACTCACCATTCCCATCGCGAAATTTGAAAATAAAAAAGCCCAGCAGAGGACTGCCGGGCTTTTCTGTGAGATGATAGAAGCGAATTTTTACTTCGGCTCGTCGTCCTCGTCGATGTTGTGGGTGAGGATGAATTGGAGGTCATCCAGACCGAGGTTAGAAGCGAAGCCTTCATCGCCGAGCACGTTGGTGACGAGCTGGGTTTTTTGATGCTGAAGGATACGGATTTTTTCCTCGACGGTGTCGCGGGTGAGCAAACGGTAAGCGATCACCTTGTTTTTCTGGCCGATCCGGTGGGTTCGGTCGATGGCTTGGTTTTCGACGGCGGGGTTCCACCATGGATCGTAGAGAATGACATACGATGCCGAGGTGAGGTTGAGGCCGGCACCACCCGCCTTGAGCGAGAGCATGAAGACGGACGGGTCTTTGGTCGTCTGGAAGCGCTCGATTTCGCCTTTGCGGTCCTTGGTCTGGCCGGTGAGGTAATTGTAGGGACGGTTTTCCAGTTCGAGACGGGCCTTGATGAGGTCGAGCATCGAAACAAACTGCGAGAAGACGAGCACCTTGTGACCTTCTTCATGAAGCTGATCTAGCAGGTAGAAGAGCGACTCCATTTTAGCGGATTCTTCCTTGAGATACTTCGGATCGATGAGGCCGGGGTGGCAGCAGATCTGACGCAGGCGCATGAGGCCTTGAAGGATGGCGAAGGAGTTCTTCTTCACCGCTTCGTCGGAATCGAGGCCTAGCAGGGCTTTTTGAATGCGCTTGAGCTCGTTTTTGTAGAGCTCGACTTGGATGCCTTCCATCTTCGAGTAAACCTCTTCTTCGGTCCGCGGCGGAAGATCTTGGGCGACCTGTAGCTTGGTGCGACGGAGGAGGAATGGACGGAGACGCGAGGCGAGGCGGGACTGGCTGAGCGGGTCCTTGCGCTTGTCGAAGCGTTTTTTGAAATACGCGCGGGAGCCGAGCACGCCGGGCATGGCAAAGGCCATCAGCGACCACATGTCGAGCAGGCGGTTTTCGATGGGCGTTCCGGTGAGGACCAAGCGGTTTTGGGAATCCAGTTCGCGGGCGCACTTGGCGGCCTTGGAGTCAGGGTTCTTGATTTGCTGGCCTTCGTCGAGGATGGTGGTGAGCCACTTGATGCCATTCAATTCCTCGCCGCAGACGCGGAGCTGGGCGTAGTTGAGAACGAGGATGTCGATGTGGTTCTGGATGTATTCCACATTGATGTCGTCGCGGTTCTTGAGAATCTTGACCTTGAGCTGCGGGGTGAATTTCCCGGCCTCGCTATACCAAACGTCTAGCACGGATTTCGGGCAGACGACGAGTGCGGGTTTTTTCATGCCGCCTGTCTTGCGATGCTCGTCGAAGAGCCAGAGCAAGTAGGTGAGGGATTGGATGGTTTTTCCAAGACCCATGTCATCTGCGAGAATACCCCCGAAATTATTAACAGATAGATAGGCGAGGAATTTGAAGCCATCGACCTGATAGGGGCGGAGGGTGGCGTTGAGGCCATCTGGGAGATCCGGGTTGACTTCGAGCTGGATGTCGCCTGCCCGGTTCTTGATGCGTTCCCATGCTTTCGGGTCGAAGACTTCGGCCGCCTTCGGGTCTGAGAGTTGAAGGGCGTGCATACGGTGGGTTTCACCGGAGAGGTCGAAGGGATCGAGACCGAGACGGGTGACGGCCTCGCGTTGGTCGGCATCGAGCTTGATTTCGAGGCGCATCCATGAACCGTCGTCCATCCGGACATAGCCACCACGGGCAGCGACGAGCTGGCGGATTTGCGCTTTCGAGAGATTGGCACCTTGCACGTCGATGACGATGCGGAGGTCGAACCAGTCGATGTCCTGGCCGACAACCTCGAAGCGGACGGCGGCGGTAACTGGGTCGGCGAGGATCGAGCGGAGGCGTAGATCGATGTCGAGTTCGATGTTTTGCGGCATCGCCTTGATCCATTCCGCGAATTTTTCGGGGAACTGTTTGGTGATGCGGGATTTGAACGAGAGCAGCTTCTCGTCGTAGCTGAGGCCCATTTCATCGAGGATGGCAGGGACCGGATAGAGATCTTCACGGGCGAAACGTAAGAGCTGTTTACCTTTGATGGCCTGCTGTTCCGCGAGTTCCCAGCCTTCTTTGACGAGGCGCTCGGTGCGGCGGCCTTTGGTTTCGATGGCGGTGACATCGATGACAAGGTGCTCAGTTTCTGCGGCGGTTAGGCCGGCAATGAGCTTCATTTCGAACTTCGGTTTCAGTTCGAGATCGACGACGCGCTTCTTGAGCGATTCGGGCAGCGCGGCACCGATCTTGCGTAGGAACTCGACGCCCTCAAGAGAGTCGATCACACGCTTTGGAATCAAATAGCGCGGCATGACATCCGTTTCCTCAAGCCAACGTGGTGGCCCCGGGAAGACGGTTTCATCTGATTGATAGAATTCCTTGCGGCCTGGGAGAAGGCGCACCGAGTGGGAGACATTTTCCCCAGAGGCGGTGATGAGTTGGAGCGCGAAACTTTTGCCGTCGTAAGGATCGTCTTCGCAAATCCAAGCCAAGCGCTCTTCGGAGACCTTGAACGGGCGTTCGTCGAGGTTGACGATGTAGCCTGTTAGCGCGGGTTGGCGGAAAACCCGGTTCATAAAGCGGCAGGATTCCTCCTGATCGAAGTCCAGCGTGGTGTCGCCATATTTCCGATAGAAAGCGAGGTAATGCTCCCAAAGTGTCTGGCTAGATGCATCCATCAGAAGGGCGGCTTCGTGATGGAGGTTGACGTAGCTTTCGATATCGTTCTTTTCGCGAAGTTGGATCCAGACGCCGGCTTTCTCTTCCTTCACCTCGATGCGGGCTTCGTTGATCGTGGCGACCAAGCGAAATTCCACGGAAAGCGGTGCGTCCTGCGGCGGACGTTCGTTGACTTGTTCGATGCGCTCATACCAAGCAGCGACTTCGCGCTCTTGCTCCCAGTCGGCCATTTTTTTCTGAACGTGACCCAGATCGGTGATCACGCTCATGAACTCGGGGTAGGCGAGTTTCTTTTTATAGAAGGCGTAGGCGATGTAGTTCCAGAACTCAAGGATATCGCCCGGGGGCATCGGCCAGAGTTCGAGCGGCTCGTAGGTCGTGATCTCCCAACGTGGCGTGATGCGGACCATGTCGTGGTCGTGAAGTTCGCCCTCGATCACATAGCGGCGGTAGCGTTTCTCAATTTTCGTGACGAAATCGGCTTCTTTGTCGTCGAGTTCGCGTCCGAGTTTCTCTTCGATGATGTCGAGAACCGGGGTATCGTCGAATTCGTTAGGAGATTCTGGGAGATCCTCACCACGGTGCATGCGCTCCATCATGGTCGCATATTGGCAAGCCCCGGCGACGAGCTCATCCTCGGCAGTACACGACCCGAACCAACGGTTACCCTGAAGGCGGAGGCTGGTGCGGAAGATCCCCGTTTCATCCTCGACGCGGCCTTGAATAAAAAGGTGGTTACCGAAAATCTGGGTGACGGCTCCATCTTTTTGAAGCATCTCCCCGCGTTTTCTGGCCTCTTCCGGGAAACTATTGAGAAAATTAAGAGTCGCTCTATCTGGATTCATCGCGTCAGGAGTTGAAAAATTGCCCGGAAATGGACACAACAAGCATTATGCCATGTCATCCATCGCCGGGGAGGAAGCTTAAGACATGAAAACGAATCCACGCAATAAAAACCTAGTAGCAGAATTTCTATCCCAGTCTCTGCTCAGGAAAAGCGCTGAGGCAGTCCAGTTCTAGCAACACAGGCCTTTATTGAAATACCCAGGCCCCCGATGACAAATAGTGCAGGAAACCAAATCGAATAGCCGGGAGCCAAGGAATCTGGTGCTAAAACTGCGACATCCGGGTGTGCTGGATCGACCCGGCAGCTGATGGACTTCCCAACCGGAAAACCCGCCACCCGACTCTCGATTTCCGCCCGATTTGAAGACCACGGGCTGCCACGGAGGGTGAGATGATCGCCCGTATGGGATGTGCCATTCCATTCGTAACCGAAACTGATGTCCTGCCGATACTCCATCGGTGAGTCCGGGTCATGTCGGCGCTCCTCCAGTTCGGAGCTCAAAATCACACACGGGACTTCCGGCCAAGCTCGCATTTCATGTGCACGGAGATAGCTGCGGCCCATGAGCCAGACAAAAATGCCCCCGAGCGCCGCCAAAATCAACCCCAGAGCCACCAAGAAGATGCGCCCTGCCAGGGTCGGCGGGGCGGCAAGGCGATTTCCATGCGAAACATCAACGTCGATAGTCACGCGGCAACAGATGCAGCACCGTAAGAAAAGACGCCATACGAAATTTCTCCCGTCCGCTAAATGCCGAAACATGGGAAGCGTGAGGTATGGCAATACTGGTGAATCATACGAGTAGCTATGCCGCACAAACGCTTTTCAAGTTCTGGAAAAGGAGGTTCGTAGCCGAGAACAACCGCAGGTTTTGGACAGGACCGAACGGGACGTGCCCGTACGGTGACGAAGTCATCAAGCCGCATGGATTTCATATTTCAAATGGGTTGGCACGGCTAATGTCATTGGTTAGCGCGTGGGTTCATTTTTCGCCGCCCGTGTGATGGTAGCCCGCGCTGCGACACATTCTGCGACGAAGAAAGACGTTCCTGTGATACCGCCAGTAGCTTGATTTCAAGGAGGCCCGAGACGAAAGGATGTCGAAAGGAATTTCACCGCCACTAATGAACCTCAGCTAGTGATAAATTTTTCCTGCCGTTTTCAGTTTTCAGGGGTTAATTGTCCGCAATGCGTCGTCGCCCAGTCATCCTGATTTTCAGCTTCGCGGCGTTTGCAATTCTGGGATACTGGCTTGCAGGGACTGCGGCCCCGCGCAAAGCCGCTCGCGAAAATCAGGTCGCGATTAAGTCCGTTCCTAAGCGCGTGGTGCCCATGGACGACGACATGCCGAAATTCAAACGTGGCGAACGAGGCCCCGCGACGATGAGGGATGACGAAGCCTTTAAAGCGGGCGCACTTTCCAATCAGCGGGTCATTATTTTCAAGGATCGTGCATCGCTTGAAGATTTCCTGAAAAGGGCAGGGGATCGCATCCGTCTGATGGGCCGCCTCGATGCCCTGAACGCGCTGCAGGTCGGATTTTTAAATTACGGGGATCTCGCGGGACTTCTAACGGGAAATGAGGAGACATCGTTTGTTTTCCCAGTTGATATCCCCACACGCGGGCAAGGGAAAGCTCAAGACAGCGCTGTCGGACTCGGGGCCGGATTGTTAGAATCGTTAGGAATTACCGGCGACAATTCTTCGTGGGGAAAGGGCATTCTCATTGCGATCCTCGATACCGGCGTCATGTCGAATCCAGCATTTAAAAGCCAGATTTCCTCCATCAATCTCGTGCCACTTCCCGGGGATCTATCAACCCAGAATGGACACGGGACAGCCGTGGCATCCATGATCATCGGTCAAGGTTCGCTCACACCCGGCGTCGCACCTAGCGCGCCCATTCTATCCATTCGAATTGCCGATGATCTAGGGCAATCCAACAGTTTCCTCCTCGCAAGTGGCATCCTTGCCGCAGTGGATGGCGGTGCCAAAATTATCAACATCTCGATGGCGAGTGACAACCGGAGCCCCATTGTCACCCGGGTGTTAGAATATGCTTATGCTGCGGGAGTCATGGTCGTCGCGGCGGTCGGAAACAACGGCACCAATCAAGTTTCCTATCCAGCGGCTGACGCTGGGGTGTTCGGCATAGGCGCAGTGGATGCTCGCAATGATCACTTGGATTTTTCGAACACGGGAAATCAGGTCGCCATTTCCACAGCCGGTTTCGAGATCAATGCCGCGTGGAAAAGTGACCAAGCGGCTGCGGTCAGCGGCACTTCGTTCAGCTCTCCTATTTTTTCAGGTTCAGTGGCTGGTGTGGCTACTGCGATGGGTATCTCCATTCAGAAAGCTGCTGTGTTGCTGATTTCTGTGGCGAATGATGGCGGTGTCGCAGGAGCGGATCGCGTGCTCGGTGCGGGCACACTCGATGTTGGCCGAGCATTGAGCTCGAACACGCGTGGCATTTATGATGCAGCCCTCTCCTCACAGCGCATCACCGAGCCCTCGCTCAGAGCACCTAACGGGGAAATCGAAGTGCTTGTCCAAAACCGTGGCACCGAAACTCTTATCAACACCGCCGTGGATGTCTCGACTCCCGCCGGAACCACCACTGCGAACATTACATCGCTTGCTCCCAATGCCGTGCAAACCATTCGTGTCCCGATCTCTCAAGCCCCATCCACCTCTCTGCTCTACGATTCTCGCGTCCGTCTATCAGGTGGTATTCAGGACTCGAAACCTTCTAATGACCGCCGCGTTGATAAATATATTCCAGGTGGTCAATAGCGCGTTGTTAGTTTTCGCGCTGGCAATCCCGGCAGTCGCTGGACCGACCATGCGGGATGCTCCTAACTTCAGCGCGACTCCGGCCAACCAACTTGTCGTCGCCGGAAATGCATGCGGCCCCACGGCGCTTCTCAATGCTTTCCGATTTGGGAATGGCGACTGGCAACGCGCGTCTAATCAAATTACGGGGACCACGGATAAAGAGCGCATTTACACCCTCATCCGCGAATGCGGCATGCGCCCGTCCAGCCATCTCAAAGGCCGTCCGCGCTGGTCTCGCAAGGGGGTGAACATCGCCGATCTTTGCGACATGGCGAACGAAACTGCCTGCGGCCAGATGCTTCCTCTCATCAGCCAGGAAGTGCTTTTTGCGAAAAAAGGAGAGTCCCAAGAACAACTCCTCCTGCGCGTTCACCAGCGGCTCGATACCTCTCTATCAAAAGGCCTGCCGCCGATTCTCAGCCTGCGCCGTTACGTGCTCCGTGGCTCGGAGTGGATCGTGTTAGATGCCCATTTCGTGACCCTTATCCGCATGCCGCAGAAGCTCGAAAAGGGCACCCGCGCATTCCCCGTGACCTACGCCGATCCTTGGGGCGGAAAAATTTCCACCGGTAGCATCGTGATTCCGGAGCGCCCCATTTTATCAGCCTCGGCGAATACCGCGCCTTGTCTCGAAGCCATTTTGTCGCAGTCCTCCGTCGGCAAAAAACTCGTTCGCTCAGGGGAATTAACGGTCATCACTCTTTCTGCCGCTCTCGGCAGATGGTGAGGTGGAGCGAGCTACCGATTCCTACCCAACGATTTGCGGGTCCGAAATCTACAGCCTTCGTGACCGGGCATGCATCTGCCGGGCCGGATTGAGCGCCCCCCCGGGTTCAGTATTCGTGATCTTCCAACAAATTGCTTGGCAGCGAGTGCCGAAAGCATAAGTTTAAGTTGCGACGTTGATTATGCAGAAAACTTTCCCCCTTGTTTCAATAGACTCTTTTTCCGGCCTAAAGCGGCAGAGCTTGTGCACCTCCGACCAGCCATGAACATGAAAATTCAAATCGCGGCATGTCTCATTTGCGGGATCTTGAAGGTTTCGGCGGTGGAACCGCTCACGGAGAGCACGTTCACGGAAATCATCCAAGAGGTCAATGTGGTGGCCGCATCTAACAAATCCGTGACCCGCGCAAAGACGAATGAACTTTTCAAATCGCCCGACTCCGTGCGAACAGGGCAGGTATCGCGAGTAGAGCTGACGGCGAAGGATCAGACGATCACGAGAGTCGGCGCGAACACCACTTTCACCTTCGCTCCTACGGGCAGGGAAATTCAGTTGAAACAAGGCAGTGTCCTCTTCCATTCGCCTGCTGGGGCAGGTGGCGGGGCGATCAAAAACCGCGGCAGTTCGGCGGCGGTGTTAGGTACCACGATGATCGGCGCGGTCCTGCGAGATGGGCGCTTCAAGGTGCTGGATCTTGA
The DNA here is from genome assembly GCA_043758615.1 of Akkermansiaceae bacterium. GTDB lineage: Bacteria > Verrucomicrobiota > Verrucomicrobiia > Verrucomicrobiales > Akkermansiaceae > Luteolibacter. The sequence goes on along the minus strand of JAYVNE010000116.1, from coordinate 6,611 downwards.
AGGCAGCGTGAAAGTGTCTATCATCAGTGGAGCCACGGTCACGCTGAAACCCGGTCAAATGGTGATCGTGTCGGCGGATGGCACCAAATTTAGCGATGTGATGAATTTAAAGTTAGGAGAGCTAGTCGCTCGGTTACAGCTCATGGTGGGGTTTTCTAAGCCCGTGTCATCATGGGCCCTGATCCAAGCCGCCGTTCAAGCGCAGAATGAGCAGATTGCTTTGGGAACACTCACCCAACTGTTTCCTTTTCAAGAGTCCAGCTTCGGACTGGATGTGAGGTACCGAGGGTTAAATGACCTGCCGTTCTACTCGTTCAACGGTCTCGGGAATCCGCTAGATTTTCCGGGTAGTGGCGGGGTAGGCCCGATTCCCGGTGGCCTATATGGCTATCAACTCATTCCTCCGTGGATTAATCAGCCTATCGGTTTTATAATTGTCGATCCTTCGCCTGCGACGGATGTCAATCCACCAAAGCCTAAGCCTAAGCCAAAGCCAAAGCCACCTAAGTCCCCCTAATTGGGATGCTGGCGGATTTCAGAACGATTCGCGAAGTCTTGGGTGGCAGGCAAGAGTGAGTGATGCCTCCATCAGTGCGATCAATCCTTTTCGATTCTCCTATTTCGCGTCCATTTTCCAAATGCCCGCCCATCTAGCAGGAGGGTGTGCGATCAGTTCCGCACAGCGTGCAGAAAGGGCTTTGCTAGGGCCATCGGAAAATTCACTTACCAGCGACTCAAATTGCGTTTGCGCTTTTGTAAAATCTCCCGAGGAATACGCGTCGTAGGCGGCATGATAGCGTTCGCAGATTTCAGGAAACTCCGGCGGCGTGCAGGGGTTTTTACACTCGAACAATTCCACCGGTTCACTCTTGCCCTTCACGATCACGCGATCCACGAGGCGATGCGTCGGCTGTGTGCTGAACTGCACCAAGGTCAGACTCGTGACTAACAGTTTAACGCCATAATACTTGGTGAGTGCCTCCACCCGCGATGCCTCGTTTACCGTGTCACCTACGAGACCGTAATCGAGTCGCTGGGCGGAGCCCTTGTTCCCCACAAGCACCGCGCCGCTGTGAAGCGCCACTCCATAACCAAAGATTTCATGAACTTCCGGCGACAAAGAAGTGCGCAGTTTTTCCATGGCGGTAATTAATTTGATTGCAGCGCGACTGGCGCAATCCACTCCATCGGGCTGCGCTTGTGGAGCACCCCAATAACTCAGGAATTGGTCGCCAAGGAAATGTTCTAAATTTCCCTCCTCACTCATGATGGCGTTCGTCTGTGCTTCGAAAACACGGTTGAGTAGCTCGAACATTCCCTGCGGTCCCAGCATTTCCGCCAGCGGTGTCGAATTGCGCAAATCCGTTAGCAGCAAGGTGACATCGGCACGGCGCGGCTCCATCGAGCCTGGATCGGCCAGCACGGCCTCGAGCACTCGCGGCGAAAAGTAGAGCCCCATCGTGTTCCGAAGCATCATGCGTTCGAGCCGTTCTAACACAAAGTCATAGAAGAAAACCGTCAGACTGATCAGCATCAAAACCATCACCGGAACGGACAGGGGAATCGCCCAGCCATTGTGATTGAACAACCACTGTGCCATGAACAGATAGCCAAGCCCCAGGCCAATCACCGCTAACAAGCGTGTTCCGGGCTGGCGGATGACGAAGCATGATACCGCCGCCAGCGCGCCAGATAGAGCGATGATCCAGAGATTTACCGTGAGAGATGGCTCGACCAAGAATTCTCCATGCAAGGCGGCGTTGAGGAAATGAAGGTGAATTTCCGGGCCGACCATCGGCTTTGGATTCGTAAACGGCGTGTTGTGAATATCCTGAAAAATTTCGGCGGTGGGCCCGATGAGGACGATTTTCCCTGCAAATAGTTTACCGTTAGCATAATTTTTTTCCCATAGCTTCGGCGAGAGGACATCTCCAATATTATAAGGTTTGTAAGCGATGCCCGGCGGAGCAGTGAAACGAACTAACGGGGATTCGAAACCTGTTGGAATCGCATCGGCACGGCCGAATTTCCGCAATGCGCGCGCATCCATGGATTCGAGCACGACTCCCTCAGAAACCAAATCGCCCACTTGTCCGCTGGTCTGGCGGAAATTCCCACGGCGTAAGGTGCCATCAATATCTGGCCAGATGTTCACATAACCCAAGCGATCATCACTCACACACGCGTCGGTTGACGTCGATTGCACAATACTCTCGTTAGGAAATAACAATTCCCTGAATTCGCCGCGCTCGGTTTGGCCGACGTTGATGTTATAGCCGATGACCACGCGGTCCTTATATTTTTCAAGTGCTTGATGCAGTTCCGCATCACCATCCCCCGGCGTGGCGAATACGAGGTCGAGCACGATGACTTTTGCCCCGGCATCCGCGAGTTTTTCAATCAATCGCGCCCATACTTCGCGTGACCATGGAAAGTTGTTTTGCAAATGCCGCAGCACCGGCTCGCGTTGCAGTTCCTCCTCGCTGAAATCCGATGAGTAGATCGGCTTGTCGATGCCGATGAGCGCCAGCCGGTCGTCCAGCGGAGTTTTACGACCCAGCCTCACCTGCCAATCCTGCGCGAAAAACTCGACCTGCTGGAGAGGCACGAATCCCCGTGCCCAGAGCAGCACAAACCCCACCGTGAAGATCGTACAAATGGCGAGGACGACCAGCGGACGGCGGTTTGCGGTTTTCACTGTTCGATGACTGATGACAGGCCTTGGGGAAGGCAAGCACATTTGTCGCCGAGCTTTTTGCAAACTCGTCGAAAAGTTGGGAACAATTTTTCGCGTGACCCTGCGGAAATGAATCGCCAAGCTCTCGTAACAACCATCGCACAACCCATGGGAAACTTCGCCGCTTTCGAACAAAAAATGACCGACGCCGGAATGGGCGATGCCGCTATCCGTGCCTTTCGCCGCAATTACGAGGCGCTTCTTCGTAATGAAACCGGCATGATCCCCGAGGATACCATCTCCCCGGCCACCGGTCTCGCATCGTTTGAAAGCATCGCTGCCAGTGCTCCCGCAGATGCCGCGCTGCTCGCTCAATCCGTGGTCATCAAGCTCAATGGCGGCCTCGGCACCGGCATGGGCTTACAAGGCCCGAAGAGTCTTCTATCGGTTCGTGAAGGCGTCAATTTTCTCGACCTCATGGTCCGTCAGATCCTCGACCTGCGCTTGACCAGCGGTGCTCCCGTTAGATTGCTACTCATGAACAGCTTTAGCACCAGTGCGGACACACTCGGCCATTTGGGAAAATATAGCGCCGCCGGACTTGCCGATGCCTCGGAAATCGAGCTGATGCAAAACCAAATCCCCAAAATTGATGCAGCCACTCTCGCTCCTGTCGAGTGGCCAGCCGACCGCGAGCACGAATGGTGCCCACCCGGCCACGGCGATCTCTATCCGGCGCTCGTGGGCAGCGGTTGGTTAGATCGTCTGCTCGCTGAGGGGGTGAAATACGCTTTTGTTTCTAACTCGGACAACCTCGGAGCCATCCTCGATCCCACCATTCTTAAATATTTCGCTGACTCCGGCGCCCCATTTCTGATGGAAGTTACCCGCCGCACTGCCGCCGATCGCAAGGGCGGGCACTTGGCTGTTAGGGAAAGCGACGGCAGGCTTCTCCTCCGCGAGGTCGCCCAATGTCCAGACGCGGATAGCGATGCGTTCCAGGACATCGACCGCCATCAGTATTTTAATACTAACAGTCTCTGGCTTCGTCTCGATCTTCTCAAGCAGCAGCTCGCCGCCGACTCCGGCGTCTTACCGCTGCCGATGATCCGTAATAACAAGACCGTCGATCCACGCGATAAAAAATCCACCGATGTCATCCAGTTAGAAATCGCCATGGGAGCCGCCATCGAATGCTTCGCAGGTTCCACCGCCATCGATGTCCCGCGCAGCCGTTTCGCGCCCGTGAAAACCACGGGTGATTTGCTCGCTCTCCGGTCCGATGCCTATGAAGTCCTCGCAGACGGCCAAGTCCGTCTCGCGGCCTCCCGCAATGGCGTTCCGCCCACCATCGTTCTATCCGATGACTACAAACTCGTCGATCAAATCGAAACCCTCGGCGTTCCCAGCCTGATCCGCTGCCAATCCCTGAAAATCACTGGCCCAGTCCACCTCGCCCCCGGCGTCATCATCGAAGGCAATGTGGCGATTAACAACTCCAGCCCGGATCGCAAAACCCTCCAAGCCGGAGTCTATCAAAATACGAGCATCGAGCTCTGATACGACCGACAAGGCCCCTTCCAATTTCGTCGCCCCGCCCCACCCCACGGAGCGCGAAATTCATTCCGCCTTTTGTGTTCGCCCAGCACAAGCGAAACGCAGAGACGCAGAGACGCAGAGGCCGGGGAGCGGGACGCGGAGCTGAGGAATACCAGGTTTGCATCCGCGCTCAAATTGTTGAAATGCAACAACTGACTCCATGTAGCGAAGCGAAAGCCTTGTCGGAATGGATCAGGCGGCGGGTAAGGTTATACTATTGGAAGCAGTGGAAGCAACCACGCACGCGTCGCTGCCACCTGTTAGAACTGGGAGCCGATCCCGACACGGTGCACATGGCGACGCGCAGTCCCGCAGGGCGGGACTACTGGCGGATGAGTCAGAATGAAATTGTGCGATACGCGCTGAACAACTGTTGGTTAGAAGAACAAGGAGTTCCAAATATGAATGGCGGAAGGGCCGCGATAGCGGTAAATCCCAATTTGCGAAGCCATCCCGCATGGACGGAGGCACGGAGTCAAAGCCGTACGCAGGGTGGTGTGGGACCGGGGAGCTAACTACTCCCCGGGACCCGAATCCGCCGTGTCTTTAACGGCCCGAAGAAATAAACTACCCTCAATTCCGATTTCAGGATAACGTTTAAGGGCTTCGTTTTTGGCTAACTGATAGCGAGCATCCCAATCCGCTGAAGTTTGGCCATATGAACCTGCAGCTAGCGCAAAGATTATACACGAAAATGTTATGATTTTTTTCATTTTTGCCGAACAGTGTTATTGAACAACAGGTTGTATTTGTTGGGCAAATGCAACAGGCTGTATAATCCAAGCAAATGCAACCCGGATGGATACTTTTCTGCGAATTCCGCACATGGGAGACTTTTTAAGCCACCATCGAGAAACTGCCAAGCTGGAAATGCGGAATTGCAGTGAGCTTGGTGTGTCCGAGGCTCAGGGGAGATCGAGTAAATTGGGTCATTCCTAACGGATTTACATGTTTGACTGCCTTCGTTGCCTTCTTCCAATTTCGTCGCCCCGTCCCACGGAGCGCGGAGGGCTTTGGGGCCCGGCGGCGATTCAAAACACGATGAAGCCCGCTTGCCAGATGGGGAAAGCTTCGGCAGGCTGCGTCATGAGACTTTTTCAAGATCAGATTTATCAAAAGGGCGAGCGCTTTATCCGCATCGTGCGGCTCGATCGCTACGAGGTGGAATATAAGGACACAATCGGCAGCGTGAAAGGCGAGGGGACTCAGGCGGTGATGGAGAAAAAGCCGTTCTGCCGCCTACTCAAAGGGATGGTGCTCGTGGTGCCGGAAAAGAAGGTGGAGTGAAATCTTCGGGAAATCGAGCATCCGGGAAAATTTTCCGAGCTTGCGCATTGTTTTCCCTTGTCAAAACAAGCCCCCCTCCTCATACATCCGCCCCCGCGTGAAGCGGAATGGGTAGATGCCCGAGTGGCTAAAGGGGGCAGACTGTAAATCTGCTAGCGTAAGCTTACGTTGGTTCGAATCCATCTCTACCCACCATTTTAATTTGCAAAGATTTGGGGAGCCGAAAGGCTCTCCATTTTTTGTTAGCGGAAAGCGGCCCGCATTAAAAACGCAGTAAATCCGAAAAATGAATGTCATCGGAACCCGACTGAAAACAGCAGTTTGCATTCATGCGGATCCACGCAATCGATCCCCAGATTGTGGTGGGGGAGACTTGGGAGTGGGTGAAGTCGGGGGAGTATTTTGGCACCGGTATCCGGTTCCAGCCAGTTCGAGTTGATCCAGTCGATAACACAGAGCTTGGCTGGACGGGCCTCGTTGCTCACTCTCCTGACCTTTTCCATGGCGGAGCTACAGGCCGGGAACTGCGCTCCCGCGTCCGTGGATAACCTTCTCTATGCCGGACTGTTCCCGCCCATTTATGACCGTCCCATTGAACCGAGCATCTGGATTCAGGACTACGTTGGCACTTACTTGGAGCGCGACGTGAGGCAGATTCTCAACATTCAGGATCTCGCCACGTTTCAGCGCTTCATCCAGCTTTGCGCCGGATGCATCGGCCAGCTTGTGAATCTCTCCTCGCTGGCTTCTGATGCGGGAATTTCGCGCATCACCGCTGATTCATGGCTGTCTGTGCTACAGGCAAGCCATTTGATCTTTTTGGCCCGGACAGCCTGCTGTCTGGCCGACCTACAAGGTGAGGCTCACTCTGCGGAGGCAAAGTAAAAGGAATTTCCCACGATTCGTGTGAGGGTCACGCAGAGGCAGCAGCAGGCTGCGTAGCCTCAAAGCGGCAGCCTGCTCTGCCCATTACCCACAAATTGTTTGGTTTCGAAATATTCGATACGCCTCGGTAATATCCTCGAGTCTCCGCAGGCCGCGCCACAGG
>JAYVNE010000115.1:0-4910 GCA_043758615.1 Akkermansiaceae bacterium | reverse complement strand
TCCAACCCCACCAGAGTCGAATCGGGGAGGTTTGTCTAGGATTTTTTCGAAATCAGGAACCTATGCGGATATTCCCTTCAAAAAGAAAATGCCGTGCTTAACGGCACCTAGAGCACTTTTTGAGCTTGCCTGTTGGCTGTAATCTGCGCCCGGTGAATCTTGCAAAACCTGTTGTATGGTTTTATCTCTAATGTCTATTAAGGAGACCGAAACTAATTGGGCATCAAAAGTATACCTAGAGGATGAATTGCTGTAAGGAGAATTAAAAGTTGCGTTTTTTCCCCCATCGAATACAAAATCGCCATTTGTAATATTCCTCACACCATAGACTAGCATATAAGAATTTTTCTGTGTTGCAAGCTGCAGAGATGAGATTGGAATTTCAAAACGTAAGCCGTCATTAATAAACTTTTTGTTATATCGATGTGAAAGATGGCAAAATCCGTCTCAATTCCACCGCCCTTGCCCTCCTGCTAGACGGCATCGACATGCGCGACGGCTGCCAGCGCCCGTGGTATGAAATTCGATGATCAAAAGTAAAATATGATCACTCAATGGCACTCATTTTGCTACTATCAACTTAGTAAATGGACGCCGACGAACGACAGCAACTGCTAGATATTATCGCCCGCCAAGCCGCCGAGATCGTCGTGCTCAAGCAAACCATCGACGCGCTCTGCCGCCGGATCTTTGGCACCTCCAGCGAGAAGCTCGACCCCGCCCAGCTCGAACTCATGCTCGGAGCCGACCTCGCAAAAAAAGCCCCCGCCGCCGATCCCGCAGACCCCGGACCGGCGGCTGAAATCCCCACCCACAAGAAGGCCTCCAAAAAGCCACGCGCCACGCGCATCCCCGAACACCTTCCTGTCACCGAGCAGATCCTCGAGCCCGCCGAGGTCTTCGCCGACCCGACTCAATGGCGGCGTATCGGTGAGGAAACCCGCGAGCAACTCCACTTCAAGCGCGGCGAGTTTAGCCGCATTCGCACCGTCCGCCCCAAATACGTTAAAATTGGCGAGCCACTCACCAAGCCCGTCATTGCCCCGCTGCCGCCCGGTCTGCTAGAGCGCTGCATCGCCACCCCAGCCCTCATCGCCGAAGTCGTCGACAATCGCTTCACCTGCCATCTTCCCTACTATCGGCAGTCCGAAATGTTCGCCCGCCTCGGAGTTCACCTTCACCGCAAGACCCTCTGTGACTGGACCCTGCTCGCCTCCGACTGGCTCTCGATCATCTACCGCGAAATCCAATACGAACACTGGCGCGCCCTCTACCGGCAGATTGATGAAACCCCCATCGACTACCTCGAACCCGGCAGCGGCAAAGCCCGCACCGGCTATCTATGGACGTCTAACATTCCTGGCGGCAGTGTACTCTATCACTGGCGGAAAAGTCGTGACCAAGGCGGGATCACCGAACTCTCCGGCGAATCATCCGACACCACCGCCCGCGTCATCCAGAGCGACGGCTACAGCGCCTACCCATCCTGGGCAAAGAACAAACCGCACATCACCCTCATGGGCTGCCACGCCCATGTTAGGCGGAAATTTTTCGAAGCCAAAGACCAATCGCCGCGCCTCGTTGGCTGGATCCTGCGCCAGCTCGCCCACCTCTATCACATCGAGAAACAACTGCGCGAAACCAAGGCCGGTCCCGCCCTTCGCGAAGCCATCCGCGCTTCGCAAAGCAGCCCCATCCACCAGCGTCTCAAGAAGCTCTTCGACAAGCTTGCCCAGCGCCGCTCCATCCTCCCCAAGACCCAGTTAGGAAAAGCCATCCGCTACGCCCTCAACCAGTGGTCCCACCTCAAAACCTATCTGCGCGATGGGCGCGTCGAGATCGACAACAACCTCGTCGAAAACGCCATTCGCCCTACGAAGCTCGGAGCCAAGAACTGGCTGTTCATCGGCAACGAAGCCTCCGGCCAAAAATCCGCAATCCTCTACACCATCGTGGAAAACTGCCGTCGCCGCGGCATCGTGCCGCGAGACTACCTCGAAGACGTTCTCACCCGCTTGCCCGCCATGAAGGCCAGCGAAGCCGCCCACCTCACACCCGAGAAATGGCAGCAAACCCGCAGCGGCAAGCGAGTTCGCAAGGCAGCCTGAGTTCATCAGTGTCATAGATGCGGAAACTATGACACTTATGAACCCGCTGTAGCAAAACCCTATACAAGGCGCTTGGGACTACGCTTACCTTGGCGAGCAGATCGCCTCCCCATGTCGGCTGAGAAGCGACTGCACGGAGGCCACACCATGTCGACAAGAGCCGTTGGCGAGCACCTGACAAAGAAACGTCCAGAACACCACAGGCAGCGGAAACGAACGGTTTCTAAAGCCCGGAACTTTTTCCAGCAATCCAACGGCTAGCAAATCTCCGAACAGATCCTTCGCCTGACGGAGACAAAGCGAGCTGAGATCAACGGCCTTGCGCTGCATTGCAATACCGGGCCTGACGGGCCTCCTTCCATAAAGTTTTCGGTGCCAGCCTTGAAACATTGGAGTAACGGAAGTCATTGATGCTCAATGAGCAGAAGTTATTCCATTCGGGGGATAATCTAACGATATTTTATCCCAAATGACCCTTAAGTTAGCGCCATTCAGGACTGACCCCGTTCATTGACCCCGTGCATTACCTTAGAAAAGTAGCATCAGCCAGCGGGTAGCCTAACGAATATTGTTCTTCACTATCCCAAGAGCGTTCAATCACCGAGAAGCTTGTTGTGTTTTCTGAACAGGTTGGCATGGTCAACGCTATTGGTTTGGCTTGTACAGTTCACTTCCCTTTGATTTAATCCAAGGATCAAACTTCTTTCGTTGACCAGATGCAAAGCTAAACAATATCCAGTATTTATAGCATCCAAAAGATGGAATATTTATTGAAATACGACACAACCCCAAAAAGGAAACCGTGATTATTTCGCATGGATTGTTTAAAATGGTATCAATGAGCTTATTGAGGTTTTTAATAACAAAATCAAGATTTGAATCATCAAGTTGCCAGCAAAATGCCTCACCCACATCACCCAGATCGATGCTGACATCGCTATCCGTCAACGAAATCCTTATAAATACATGATCGGTGACACATACTGTTTCAAATTGAAAAATATTTTGTCGCACAAGGTTGCCTTTTCCCGGAACTACAAATATTAAATTAGAAAATTCTTTCATACGAGAATTTTCAAACACAAAACAGGATTTGCTATTATTGTAAATTGCCATTATGGACCTGCTCTAAATAACCATCGCTTGACTTCAAGTGCTGCATTTGCAACGGAGTTTGGAATGAACGTAGTCGGAACGTAATAATGAAGACGAGCAATATTCTGCGATAGCTCAGTTTTGCCAATCCCAATCCTGAATTGATAGCCCCACTCGCCAGCGCTGTTTTTCACGGTGGACCAGCCTGCTTTGAAAAATGAACCTGCTTTGTTCCATGTGCCGGAAGCCGCACCCGAAGACGAATTGCCAAAGCGGGTGGAAGTAATTCCAAACGTCTCGCTCAGGAATGCTTTGGACCCCAAGCTGGTTGCAGCCATACCAACCCCTTTAAGTGCGGCCCCAGCACCCATGCTCTCAGCATATGCTACACCTGTTGCAAGTGAAGGGTCTAGCATACCATCACTAACCCAACCTTCCGCAGGGTCGGGGTTGCCAAAATTCGGACTATTAGGATCAAAATTAATCTTATAATCGACATTCTGTTTTACAAATTTACCGTCAATGTTCAAACTCTCGGTTTCATTGGATACGCCACTTTCACCTGCTTCTATTCCTGCGTGCAAACTTGATGTAGCCAAGTAGCTAAACGCTGAAGTCCATGCTCCGTTGGCAAATTTTCCACCGCCTATCGCGCTGGCAGTTCCCCCGACGATTGCTGAGCTTATCGTCCGGGAAATTGGTCCTCCATATCCGCCATAATACTCCGCAACACCACTCAGCCCGCCTAGCTCGTTGGCCACCCCCGCATTAATGGCTCCATCTTGAAATTTCCCCCCCATTGCGACGTTCGCCGCGCCGCCGACGACGGCGTGGCCAGCAGTTTGAATGGCACCATTTGCGATCGCTGAGCTGGTAGCGCCACTGGCATATTGATCGACACCCTGAGTTATACTCGCTGTTGCAAATGCAACTGCTTCCGCCCTGCGAATGTCACTGGCTGTGCCACCATTCAGCCCGGCTTGTAATCCTGCCGACGCAGTTGCTCCCCACCTTTCTCCAGCGAAAACCGTCACCACGACTTGCACCACAATCACCAAAACCGTGCTCCATGTAGGGCCTAAAAATTTACCCAATCTATTGAGCACCTTTGCCCCGAAATTGCCGAGCCAATCAAAACCACTCGGGTCGGTCAGGTTCAGCGGGTTGTTTATTACATAGCTGTAGCGGTTGAAGTTCTGCGAATATTCGGGGAGTTGCACCACCGGGTCTGGGCTGAGCATGCGGCCTAGCTCGGGATCGTAGATCCGGCCGTTCATGTGGATGAGGCCGCTGTCGTCTAGCTGTTCGTGGCCGGTGTAGCCGCGGTCGTAGGAGGTGGCGGTGGTCCGGAAGGGGTCGGCGCTAACTTGACGGTAGGTTTGCCAAGTGTCTGCATTCCGTCGCTCGCCCCAGGGATCGAAGGCTTGGCGCTCGGTGGTGGGGGTGATGAAGGCGTTACTAACGGAACTCCATTTCCCGGTGTAGATGACATCGGTGGAGCCGAGGTGGTCTTTGAGGAGCGTGCTGAGGGTGGTCTCGGTGCCCGTGGGGCTGAGCGTCTGGGTGTAAACCCCGAGGCCTCCGAGGGTGTGGCGGTGGGTGATTTTTGTGACCAGCGGCGTGGCGCTGCCGTTCGCCTGGGACATGCGGATTTCTCGCTCGTAACTGCCGAGGTAGAGGGTTTCTTCTAAGTCCCGGCTGCTGTTG
>JAYVNE010000114.1:0-14645 GCA_043758615.1 Akkermansiaceae bacterium | reverse complement strand
CCACCTCTCATGGCCTGCGATCTTTGAACTCTCGTCCATGAAAATCACCATCCCCTACAACATGGTCTGCAACAATACCTTCAAATGAAAAAGCCGTGATAAGTCATCGGCTACGAGTTTTTTGTGACTTTTATTTGGCGAGTTTGATTTTTTGGAACAAGTAGAAATTCAGATTTCTTAGCGTTTCTGTTATCGCAAAACTGCGGGGTTGATTTTTTGGAACACAAAGAGTTTCAGGGAATCGAACCTTGTAAAAATTTCTTGCCCTCATTAAGAGTTCATTTAAACAGTGTTCAGATGAATGGTAATACCGCATCGACTGATCGCAGGAAACGTTTCGATTGGCGGGAGGATCTCGTAAAATCGAGGGATCTCAGCGGGAGGGAAGCGAATGCATACGGATACGTGCTTGGCTGGATCGAGAGCTGGAGGATGGGTCGGGATCTTCCGGCTGGTCGGGCTGCTGCGAAGGCTTGGTGGCTGGAGGTCGCGAAGTCCAAAGAGCGCCCTGAGTGGCAGCTCAGGCAATGGGAGGAGGCGATCCGCTGGTTCCTTGGCTGGTTAGAGATCTGTGAGAAAGCGGGAGGTGATGCGAGGTCCCTTTCAGAACGCCTTAAAGATGCGGTGAACAATTCAGTTTTTCCAGACAAACTGAATTGATCCCATCAGCACCGCTTTGCGTCTCTTTACGACCACTGCGGCTTTGCGGTGAAAAATTGAACTCAACTGCGGATTCTAAGGTTGAACGGTAGAACAGGCAGGAATGCCTATATCACGTGAGGGCACTTGGGGAAGACGAAAAGCATGGCACAAAAAACCCCGGCTCGCTGACGCGGGCCGGGGTTTGAATTGAAGAACAGGCAGGAATGCCTATATCATGCGGTGGCGGCGTCTTCGTCGTCTTCGAAGGTTTCCTTCGGCACGACGACGGGTTCTGGCTCCTCGACGGTGAATTCGAACTCCGCCTCGCGGTGGTGATAGAATCCGGTGCCGGCAGGGATGAGGTGACCCATGATGACGTTTTCCTTGAAGCCGCTGAGGTAATCGACGCGTCCGAGGGTCGCTGCTTCGGTAAGGACACGGGTGGTGTCTTGGAAGGAGGCGGCGGAGATGAACGAGTCGGTTTCCAGCGAGGCTTTGGTAATGCCTAGCAGAACAGGTTCGCCCTCGGCTGGCTTACCTCCATTCGCAACGATTTCCGCGTTGACGCGCTTGAAGTTCGAGCGGTCAACTTGGTCACCCCAGAGGTATTGATCGGCATCGCCCGGATCGGTGATTTTCACCTTGCGGAGCATTTGGCGAACGATGACTTCGATGTGCTTGTCGTTGATTTCCACGCCTTGGACGCGGTAAACGGATTGCACTTCGTTGACCAGGTGCTCTTGGAGTTCTTGAGCGCCGCAAGCTTCCAAAAGATCCTCGGGAGACACTGGGCCTTCCGTGATTTGATCGCCGCGTTTCACGACATCGCCTTCGGTGACGACCACGTGCTTGCCCATTGGGACCAAGTGATCGACCTGCTCGCCGGTCTCCGCATGAGTGACGATGACCTTCTTCTTGCCGCGGACGTTGCCGCCGAAGGAAACGGCACCTTCGATCTTGGCGATGACGCAGGAATCCTTGGGCTTGCGGGCTTCGAAAAGCTCGGCCACCCGTGGAAGACCACCGGTGATGTCCTTGGTGCGGGCCACTTTCCGCGGAGTCTTGGCGATCTGCGTTCCGGCGGTGATGACTTGGCCTTCCTTAACGGAAAGGTGGGCGCCGACGGGGATGGAATAGCTCGCTTTGATTTCCTTCGTCTTCTCGTCGATGATGACGACCTGCGGGTGAAGGTCTTCCTTGTGCTCGGTGACGACCATGCCCTTCTTGCCGGTTTCCTTGTCCGTTTCGTTAGTCACGGTGATGCCGGAGATCATGTCGCGGAGTTCGACCTTACCGTTTTTCTCGGTGAGGATCGGCACGTTGTATGGGTCCCAAGTGACGACGGTGTCGCCCTTTTTGACATCCTCGCCATCCTTCACGGAAATGACGGAGCCGATGACGATTTGATGGCTTTCGAGTTCGAGGCCCTCCTTGTCGCGGACGGAAATCGTGCTGTTCTTGTTGAGCACGACCCAATGTCCATCGACGTCTTGCACCGTGCGCATGTCTTTATAGATAATGCGACCGCTGTTCTTGGCCTTGATGATCGGCTGTTTGAACGTGGCGGCGGCCACACCACCGACGTGGAAGGTCCGCATGGTGAGCTGAGTGCCGGGCTCGCCGATGGATTGCGCAGCGATGATGCCGACGGCTTCACCGATTTTCACGGGGAGGCCGGTGGCAAGGTTGAGGCCGTAGCAGTTCGCACAGCAGCCGCGTTCAGCTTCGCAAGTGAGGACGGAGCGGATTTTCAGCTTGAGAACACCGATACGCTCGATGCCATTCGCTTGAACTTCGTTGATGACATCGTCCACAGCGACCAAGGTTTCACCGGAGACCGGGTCCTTGATGTGTTCGCAGGAAACACGGCCGTAAATACGGGTGGAGAGGGACGCGGTTTCTTCGTCACCATCAAAAATGGCAGCGACGCTGATCCCGTTCGCGGTTCCGCAATCTTGCTTGAAGACGATGACATCCTGAGCCACGTCCACGAGCTTACGGGTCATGTATCCGGAGTCCGCAGTTTTCAGGGCGGTATCGGAGAGACCCTTACGAGCTCCGTGGGTGGAGATGAAATACTCGAGCACCGTTAGACCTTCGCGGAAGTTCGAGATGATCGGACGTTCGATGATTTCGCCCGAAGGCTTCGCCATCAGTCCGCGCATGCCGCCGAGCTGTTTGATCTGGGACTTGTTACCCCGCGCACCGGAATCGACCATCATGAAGAGGGGTGATGCCTTTTTCTTGCCCTCGTTGAACTCGATCTTCCGATAGAGCGCGTTGGCGATGGTGTCGGTGGCTTGAGTCCAGACGTCCACCACTTTCTGATAGCGCTCGCCGTCGGTGATGACGCCGTTGCGATACTGTTTGGTGACTTTTTCGACTTCTTCGTAGGCCTTGGCGATGACTTCGGTTTTTTCCTCGGGGATGACCATGTCAACAATACCGATGGAAGTTCCCGATCGGGTCGCCTCACGGAAACCGAGTGTTTTCAACTCGTCGAGCACCTCTACGGTCTTCGGCTTGCCGGACACCTGATAGCAACGCCAGATGATGTCGCCGATCTGCTTCTTGCCCACGTTGTGGTTGATGAAGCCCACGCCCGCTGGCCAGATTTCGTTGAAACGAACACGGCCTGGGGTGGTTTCGATGATCTTCCCTTGGCGAAGCGCCTGTTGGATCGGGGTGAGTTCCTTGCGGTCCTTTGCGGTGAGTTCTTCACCTTTGTAGCCGAAGACGGTGGTTTTGCCATGATCCGGGTTACGAACGCGGATCCACTGATGGTATTCGATTTTCTCCGCAGCGAGCGCGAACTCGACTTCGGAAGCGCTTTCAAAGAGTGGCATGTGCTCCTCTTTTTCACGATCTTTCTGAGTGCGAATACCGGCCCATGTGAGGTAATACGTGCCAAGAATGATGTCTTGGGTTGGAACAGTCACCGGGCGGCCGGATGCCGGCGAGAAGATGTTGTTAGGCGCGAGCATGAGCTGGCGGCACTCCATCTGGGCCTCGATCGAAAGCGGAACGTGGACGGCCATTTGGTCACCGTCGAAGTCCGCATTATAAGCGGTACAAACGAGCGGGTGAACACGGATGGCCTCACCTTCGATGAGCTTCGGTTCGAAGGCTTGGATCGAAAGACGGTGAAGCGTCGGCGCGCGGTTCAGCAGGATCGGGTGGCCCTTGGTGACTTCCGCGAGGATGTCCCAAACTTCGGTGGTCTTGCGGTCGATCATCTTCTTGGCCGAGCGCACGGTGTGGCAATAGCCAAGTTCTTTGAGGCGGCGGATGATGAAGGGTTCAAACAAAGTAAGCGCCATCTTCTTCGGAAGACCGCACTGGCCGAGCTTGAGGTCCGGACCGACGACGATGACGGAACGGCCGGAGTAATCGACGCGTTTTCCGAGAAGATTCTGACGGAAACGACCACCCTTACCCTTGAGCATGTCGCTGAGGGATTTGAGCGGGCGGTTTCCAGCACCGGTGACGGCACGACCATGGCGACCGTTGTCGAACAACGCATCGACAGCCTCTTGAAGCATCCGCTTTTCGTTGCGGATAATGACTTCCGGCGTTTTGAGGAGCAGGAGGTTTTTGAGACGGTTGTTGCGGTTGATGACGCGACGATAGAGGTCGTTCAGGTCGGAAGTGGCGAAACGTCCACCTTCGAGAGGCACCAACGGGCGCAGGTCCGGCGGGATCACAGGAAGCACCGTCTGGACCATCCACTCAGGACGGGTCTTGGACTGGTGGAAACCTTGAGTGATTTTAAGGCGCTTCGAGAGCTTCTTCTTGTTCTGCTTAGAACGAGTGGTTCCCAGTTCTTCTTCGAGAGCGACGATCAACGATGGAAGATCGCACTGGCGGAGAAGCTCCATGATGGCGGCGGCCCCCATGCTGGCTTGGAACGATCCGTCGCCATAGGTGTCCTCGGCTTCGCGAAGTTCATTTTCCGTGAGGAGCTGGCCCACTTCGAGGGCGGTATTGCCCTGTTCGGTGACGACATAATCTTCATAGTAAATCACGCGCTCTAACTGGCGGGCACTCATGTCGAGCATGAGGCCGATGCGGGAAGGCATACACTTGTAGAACCAGATGTGGGAAACCGGCACGGCCAGCTCGATGTGGCCCATGCGCTCGCGGCGGACGCGGCTCAGGGTCACTTCGACGCCGCAACGGTCGCAGATCACGCCCTTGTGTTTAATGCGCTTGTATTTGCCGCAGGCGCACTCCCAGTCGCGGGTGGGTCCGAAGATCCGCTCGCAGAAAAGGCCGCCTTTTTCGGGTTTGAAGGTCCGGTAGTTGATGGTTTCCGGGTTCTTCACCTCGCCCTTGGACCAGGAACGGATGATTTCTGGGGAAGCCACGGTGATGGAGACTTGGTCAAACTGCTCAGGGCGTTCGTCCACGCCAAATAGTTCGCGAAGGTTGGTATCGACACTCATGTTAGTAATATTAACGGTTTAGGTCAGGGTTGGGGTTCGCGTTTCAAATTATAGGGTAAGATCATCGAGGGAGTAGTCATCCAAGCCACCGGTCATGCCGGAGCCGTGGGTGGAACCCTTGCGACCCGGACGGACATCGAGGCCGAGGGATTGCATTTCCTTGATGAGGACGTTGAACGACTCAGGCGTTCCGGCTTCGAGGTTGTTATCGCCTTTGACGATCGCCTCGTAAATCCGGGTGCGGCCTTGCACATCGTCCGACTTGACGGTGAGGAGCTCTTGAAGGGTGTAAGCGGCACCGTATGCTTCGAGCGCCCAAACTTCCATTTCTCCAAAACGCTGACCACCGTATTGCGCCTTACCACCGAGCGGCTGCTGGGTGACGAGCGAGTAGGGGCCGACGGCGCGGGCGTGAATCTTATCGGCAACCAAGTGACCGAGTTTCAAGATGTAGATCATGCCAACCACGACGGGGTTATGGAATTGTTCGCCGGTGCGACCATCATAGAGGGTCGATTTACCACCGGTGGTGCCGTCTTTACCGTCACCGATCCAAGTGTAGCCGCGGCCTTCGGGTTCGCCGGGCTTGCGCTCGCGGAGTTCGCCGTTATCGCCGACGAATTTCACCCCATCGACCTTCTTGGCCTTGGACATGAAATCCCAGATGACTTCTTCCTTGATGCCGTCGAAAATCGGAGTGGCAACCTTGAAGCCGAGTGCCTTGGCAGCGACGCCGAGGTGGGTTTCAAGCACCTGTCCGACGTTCATCCGCGATGGCACGCCGAGTGGGTTGAGGCAAATATCGACCGGAGTTCCGTCCGATAGATAAGGCATATCTTCTTCGGGAACGATGGTGGCGACAACGCCCTTGTTTCCGTGACGACCGGCCATTTTGTCACCCACGGAAAGTTTCCGTTTGGCGGCAATGAAGACTTTCACTTCCTTGATGACGCCGGGATCGACTTCATCACCGGATTCGAGCGAGTCGAGTTTGCGCTCGCGCTCGGTGTCGAGTTCTTGGAAGCGGGCTTCGAAAGAACCGATGATTTCCAAGATCTTGTTACGGATCGGGGAAGGGTCGATTTCGATGTGATCGTGGACGGAAGCCAGCTTGCGGAGCAGTGTCTTGGTGATTTTGCGATTCGCAGGGATGATGATTTCGCCGGTTTGGGCGTTGACGACATCGAGCGGGATCTTTTCGCCTAACAAAATGTCGGAGAGGCGCTCGGTGAGGTCGTCCGTGAGTTTGTCGGCCTTTTTCTTGTGCTCGTCGTTGATCTTCTTGAGCGTTTTCTTGAGCTCAACCGGATCGACTTTTTCCGCACGCTTCTTAGCGAAGCCGCTTTGTGAAACGCGGACGTCTTGGACGATTCCCACGCAGCCGGATGGCACGCGGAGGGAAGTATCTTTCACGTCGGCAGCTTTTTCACCGAAAATGGCGCGCAGGAGGCGCTCTTCGGGAGCGAGTTCGGTTTCGGACTTCGGAGTGATTTTGCCGACGAGGATATCGCCAGGTTTCACTTCGGCACCGATGCGGATGATGCCATCGTGGTCGAGGTTGCGCAGGGCATCTTCGCCGACGTTTGGAATATCACGGGTGATTTCTTCCGGGCCGAGCTTGGTGTCGCGAGCGGCCACGTCGAATTCCGAAATGTGGATCGAAGTATAAACATCGTCTTTCACCACGCGCTCGGAGATGACGATGGCATCTTCGAAGTTGTAGCCGTTCCAAGGCATGAAGGCGACGAGCACGTTACGACCGATGGCGAGTTCGCCGTCTTCGGTGTTAGGTCCGTCGGCGAGCACTTGGCCTTTTTTGATCTTCTGGCCGAGCTTGACGATTGGCTTCTGGTTGATGCAAGTGCCAGCGTTCGAGCGCATGAATTTCCGCAGCGGATAGGCCATGATGCCTTTTTCCACGTTGGTTTTCACGGACTCGGCTTCACTGAGGAATTTTTCTTCGGAAACGGGAAGCTTGCCATCTGGAGTGGTGACAATGATTTCCGCAGTGGCAGCGGCGACGATGCCATCGGCTTCGGAAACGACCACGGCGCGGGAATCGCGGGCGGCTTTGCCTTCGAGTCCGGTGCCGACGAGCGGCGACTCGGAAATGAGCAGCGGCACGCCTTGGCGTTGCATGTTCGAACCCATCAGCGCGCGGTTCGCGTCATCGTGTTCGAGGAAAGGAATCAGTCCGGCAGCCACCGAAACGAGCTGTTTCGGCGAGACGTCCATGTAGTTCACTTCGGAGGGAAGTGCTTCGATGAACTCGCCGCCTTTTTCACGGGCGGTGATGCGTTCGGTTTGGAAAACACCCTTTTTGTCGATCGGGTTGTTGGCCTGGGCGATGAGGAAGTTTTCCTCTTGGTCGGCGGTGAGATACTCAATCTCGTTGGTGACCTTCGAGTCCACCACGCGGCGGTAAGGAGTTTCGATGAAACCGAACTCGTTGATCCGAGCGTAGGTACACATCGAGTTGATGAGACCAATGTTCGGACCTTCCGGAGTTTCGATCGGGCAGATCCGGCCATAGTGGGACGGATGCACGTCGCGGACTTCGAAGCCGGCGCGGTCGCGATTGAGACCACCCGGTCCAAGGGCCGAGAGCCGGCGCTTGTGGGTGAGCTCGGCGAGCGGGTTCGTTTGGTCCATGAACTGCGAGAGCTGCGAACGGCCGAAGAAATCGCGCACGACGGCGGAAAGCGCCTTCGGGTTGATCAGCTTCTGCGGCGTCATGCCTTCGATATTCACGTCGAAAAGGGTCATGCGCTCCTTGACCAAACGCTCGGTGCGGGCAAGACCCACGCGGCACTGGTTGGCCAGAAGTTCACCCACCGCACGGACGCGGCGGGAGCCAAGGTGGTCGATGTCGTCAATGACACCGTCGCCTTTTTTCAACTTCAAAATGTAGCGAACGGCGGCCATGAAATCCTCGGGGACCATGATGCGCTGATCGGAATCCACCTTGATGCCGAGCTTTTGGTTGATCTTGTAACGACCGACGCGGGTGAGGTCGTATTTCTTCGCATCGAAGAACAGGCGCTTGAGCAGGGCGCGGGCGTTTGCAGCCGTTGGAGGATCGCCGGGACGAAGCTTGCGATAGATGTCCTTGAGCGCGGATTCTTCGTCCTTCGCCGGATCTTTGCGGAGCGACTTTAGCAAAATTTCATCTTCGCGGCCGTCGATGACTTCCACGTTTTTATGACCGAGGGCGAGAAGCTGGCGGACGATGCCGATCGTGAGTGGCTCGTAGGCCTTTGCGACGGTGAGTTCACCATCGAGGATATCCTCGAAAGGCACCTTGTGGCCGAGTTCGCCTTCGTCCATTTTTTCGCTGAGGGCGAGGGATTCTGGAGAATAGAAATGGCTGACGATGTCGCGATCCGTCGGGTAGCCAAGCACGCGCAGGAAAGTCGTAGCAAGGAACTTGCGACGGCGGCGGCGGCGGTCGAGATAGACGTAGAGAAGATCGTTGGTGTCGAACTGGACTTCCAACCAAGATCCGCGGTCAGGGATGATGCGGAAGGAATGAAGCAGCTTGCCATTTAAATGCTGTGAAGTTTCAAAGCAGATGCCGGGTGAACGATGGAGCTGGGAAACGATCACACGCTCGGCACCGTTGATGATGAACGTGCCACGGCGGGTCATCATCGGGAGCTCGCCCATGTAAACGCGCT
Source organism: Akkermansiaceae bacterium (assembly GCA_043758615.1). Lineage (GTDB taxonomy): Bacteria > Verrucomicrobiota > Verrucomicrobiia > Verrucomicrobiales > Akkermansiaceae > Luteolibacter. The sequence continues at coordinate 5,881 of JAYVNE010000114.1, read as the reverse complement.
CTTTCTTCGTGCCGGTCTCGTCTTTCAACTTAAACGTCACATAGAGTGCGGCGCTGAAGCTTTCGCTATTTCGTAGCGATTCGAGAGACGTGATTTTCGGATCTTCGATGTCGTAGGTCACGAAATCGAGTTCGATCGCTTCGTCGTAACTTTTGATGGGGAACACCTCGCGGAAAACCGCTTGGAGTCCGGCATCAGCGCGCTCGCTGGGGAGCACTTCCTTCTGAAGGAATTCATCGTAGGACCGGCTCTGAACCTCAATGAGGTTAGGCGGTTCGATAACTTCTTCGAATTTCCCGAAATAGAGACGTTCAGCCATGGCGTTTAGTGGTATTCTTCTTACAAATTGAGCCCGAGCCGCGAACGGTCTCAGGCAGGGTGGAATTCAAGCGTTGAAAAGTAGTGTCGGAATCGGCGCGAAACCCTCGGGGTGATTGAGAGTCTCGCGCCGGTCACGGCAAAAATTCCCGGGGCGGATTGCTCCACCCCGGGAAAAAAGCAAAGCGGGATTACTTGAGTTCGATTTTGGCACCAGCCTCTTCGAGCTTCTTCTTGGCAGTTTCGCCAGCTTCTTTGGCCACGCCTTCGAGCACCTTTGCAGGAGCGCTTTCGACGAGCTTCTTCGCATCGGCAAGACCAAGGCCGGGAGAGACTTCGCGGACTGCCTTAATCACGGCAATCTTGTTCGGGCCGCAATCGGTGATCACGACGTCGAATTCAGTCTTCTCCTCGACAGCTTCGGCGACGGCAGCAGGACCGGCAACGCCGACTGGTGCAGCGGCGGAAACGCCCCATGTTTCTTCAAGTTGTTTAACCAGATCGACAGCTTCCAAGACGGTGAGCTTGCCGAGTTCTTCAATCAGTGTTGCAATATTAGCCATTTTTGTATTCTCCTTGTTCGGTATCGTCGCCCCCAGAGCCTCTGGGGATTTCAGGGCAGCAGCCGCTGCTCCGACGAGGAACCATTATGGGTTCAGGTGACAAACGGGAGCCGCTGTCACCATCACTTCAGATTTGTTGTGATTCAGCAGCAGGGGTTTCGGCCTCAGCTTCAGCGACCGGGGTCGTTTCCGCTACGACTTCAGCAGCGGGTGCCACTTCGGCCACCGCTTCTGCAACCGCTTCTGCAACCGCTTCTGCAGCTGGGGTTTCCACGGACGAGCTTTCGCCCTCCGGGTTGAATTTGTTTTGCACGATACGGGCGATGCGGGTCGCAGGCTCGAGGATCGTTGCAAGAAGTTGGGAAAGGACAGCTTCGCGGGATGGGATGTCGGCGATGGCCTTGAGCTTTTCCGCGTCGAGCACGGCATTGCCAAGGATACCCACCTTCATCTCAGGCTTCTTGAATTCCTTTTCGAAATTCTTGATCACCTTTGCGGCGGAGAAAACTTCGCTTTGGCCCATCACGTAAGCCATTTGGCCCACGAGATCGTTGCCGATGTCTGGCATACCTGCTTCGGCGAGTGCCTTGCGCATGTAGCTGTTTTTCGCAACCGTGCACTGCGCACCACCTGCATCGAGGCGGTTGCGGAGTTCCGTGAACTGCTTCACAGTGAGGCCGGTGTAATCGATAACGATCAGGTAAGGAGACGCGTTCACGCGATCCAACAGGCCGTTGATGATGATTTTCTTATCGGGATTCATGGTCGTTGGCTACCGGGTTAAGCTGAAGCTTTGGTGTAGGTGGCGGCTTCCAGAGGGATGCCAGGGAGCATCGAAGCAGCGAGGGTCACGGCTTGGATGTAGTTGCCCTTTGCGGAGGGTGGCTTGGCACGAACGACGCTGTCCACGAAGGCACGGGCGTTTTCTTCCAATTGGGCAGGCTCGAAGGAGGACTTGCCGATCGAACCCGAAACGTTGCCGTTTTTGTCGAGTTTGAAATCCACGCGTCCGGCTTTCACTTCGCGCACGGCCTTGGCGGTGTCGTCAGTGACGGTGCCAGTCTTCGGGTTCGGCATCAGGCCGCGTGGTCCGAGGATCCGGGCGATTTTCCGAACTTCGGTCATGGCGTCTGGAGTGGCGATCGCGGAATCGAAATCCGTGAAACCTGCCTGGACCTTGGCGATCAGGTCTTCGTAACCGACATGCTCAGCGCCGGCAGCGATGGCTGCTTCAGCGGCTGCGCCTTGGGCGAAGACGACCACGCGGACATTTCTGCCGGTGCCGTGGGGGAGGGAAACCGAACCACGGACCATTTGATCGCTCTTCCGTGGGTCCACGCCGAGGTGGAACGAGAGAGTGACGGTCGGGGTGAACTTGGGCGCCGGGAATTGCTTCACGGTCGTGATTGCGTCGGTCAGGGAATAGCTCTTGCCGGTTTGGACAAGGGCGACTGCCTGTTTGTAGCGTTTGCTGCGGTGTTTGGCCATTTTGGTATTTGTTAGCAGTTCGGTCGGAAATGGCGTTGACCATTCCCTCCTGCGGGTGCCGGAAACTTTTAAAAAGCTCCCGGCGGAGAATTTCAGTAACCTTCGATTTCGAGGCCCATTTGACGAGCGGTGCCGGCAAGAATGCGGCAGGCTGCTTCGGGGTCTTTGGTGTTGAGATCGGGCATCTTGATTTTGACAACTTCCATGAGCTGAGCCTTGGTCAGTTTGCCAACCTTGATCTTGTTCGCCTCTTTCGAACCAGATGCAAGACCCGCAGCCTTCTTGAGAAGGTTGCCGGCGGGTGGCTTTTTGGTGATGAAAGAGAATGATTTGTCCTTGTAAACTGAAATCACCACTGGAAGCACATCACCCGTTTGGGCCTGTGTTGCAGCGTTGAATTCCTTACAGAACGCCATGATGTTGACACCTGCCTGACCGAGAGCTGGGCCCACGGGTGGTGATGGATTGGCGGCTCCAGCTTTGATCTGGAGCTTGATGAGTTTGACGACTTCCTTGGCCATAATAGATGCTTTTTAAGTGCGGGAGAGGGGTGATTGTAAATTTACGAGTGCAGGTCGAGACAAATTATTCTCTTTCGACTTGCCAATATTCGAGTTCGACCGGAGTGCTGCGGCCAAAGATGGTGACTGAGACGCGAAGCTTGCCCCGTTCCGGGTCGATTTCTTCGACAATGCCGTTCTGGCTTTGGAATGGACCGTCGGCCACTTTGACCGTGTCGCCCACTTCGAAGCTGATCGCAGGACGGACACTTTCCTCGCGCTCTTTGATCTGGGAGAGCATCGCATCCACCTCGCGCTGGCGCATGGGTGCCGGGCGATCTTTCGTGCCTGCGAAACCAATCACTCCGTCCATTTCCTTGATGAAAAACCAGGTCTTCTCGACGAGCTGGCCATCTTCGGTGGCGAGGTTCATGTTGACAATGATGTAGCCGGGGAAGAATTTCTTCTTCGTTTCCGTTTTCTTGCCGCGGCGGATTTCGGAGACCATTTCGGTCGGCACAAGCACTTCGCGGATGTAATCCTGCATGTCCTCGGCTTCGGCCGTGCGGGCGATCCGGTCACGGACCTTTCCCTCCTGGCCGGAGAGGACTTGCACAACGTACCACTGATCGCGGAATGATTTGGTTTCTGACATGACGGGTCGGTCGGAGATGGGTGGAGCGGAAAAACTAACGGATTAGCGGCCCAGATTGGTGAAAAATCCCACAATCAATACGTGGAAGAAGTCCCAAAATTGCACGAACCCTGCGAGCAGGATCATGGCAATCAGGACGACGATGGTCGAATCAACGAGTTCTTTGTATTTCTTGATGCCTTTGATCTTGGGATCGGACTCCCAAGGCCAGCTTGCCTTGCGGAGCTCGCCTCTTACTTCACCTAGGAAACTAGAAATTTTCGAAAACATGATGTCGTTTTGACCGTGATACTAAAATGAAATTGGCACGGAAGGTGGGACTCGAACCCACAACCAACGGTTTTGGAGACCGCTACTCTACCAATTGAGCTACTTCCGTTTTGAGGCGACCAAAGGGCATCCCGCTTTAGAAGCGGGATGCCCCGGAGTCTGGCATTCCTGCGGCGAACCGCAGGAAGCCTCGTTGCTAAATGAATTACTTGATGATCTCGCCAACGCGACCTGCACCGACGGTACGGCCACCTTCGCGGATCGCGAAGCGCATGGTAGGCTCCATGGCGATCGGAGTGATGAGCTCAACTTCAAGATTGATGTTGTCACCAGGCATCACCATTTCAACGCCTTCAGGAAGCTTGATGCTGCCGGTCACGTCGGTGGTGCGGAAGTAGAACTGAGGACGATAGTTCGAGAAGAACGGGGTGTGGCGTCCACCTTCTTCTTTCGAAAGAACGTAGATTTCAGACTTAAAGATCGTGTGACCCTTGACGGTACCTACCTTGGCGATGACTTGGCCACGCTCAACTTGGTCCTTTTTGAGACCGCGAATGAGGAGACCCACGTTGTCACCGGCACGACCTTCGTCGAGCAGTTTACGGAACATTTCGATGTCGGTCACGGTGGTCTTCTGCGTGTCGCGGATACCCACGATTTCGACTTCTTCCATCTTTTTGACAATACCGCGTTCGACACGGCCAGTACAGACGGTTCCACGACCTTCGATCGAGAACACGTCTTCGATTGGCATCAGGAAAGTTTTGTCAATTGGACGCTCAGGCTCAGGGATGTAGGAATCCACGGCATCCATGAGCTTCATGACGTTGGCCATTTGCTCAGCGTCGCCATCAAGCGCAAGTTTTGCGGAACCCATGACGATTGGAATGTCGTCGCCTGGGAATTCATACATGGAAAGGAGGTCACGGACTTCCATTTCAACGAGTTCGAGAAGCTCAGCATCGTCAACAAGGTCAACCTTGTTCATGAAAACAACGAGAGCAGGAACGCCGACCTGACGAGCAAGCAGGATGTGCTCGCGGGTTTGTGGCATTGGGCCGTCCGCAGCGGAAACGACGAGGATACCACCGTCCATTTGAGCTGCACCGGTGATCATGTTTTTCACATAGTCGGCGTGCCCTGGACAGTCCACGTGAGCGTAGTGGCGCTTGACGGTTTCATATTCCACGTGAGCGGTGTTGATCGTGATGCCGCGCTCGCGTTCTTCGGGAGCTGCGTCGATGTCCGCATAGCTTTTCTTTTGGCAGAGCCCCTTCTCAGCAAGTGTGTTGGTGATTGCTGCGGTGAGGGTGGTCTTGCCGTGGTCGACGTGACCGATCGTGCCGATGTTTACGTGCGGCTTATTGCGCTGGAATGCTTCTTTTGCCATGGTGGTTTGTTGTTCTGCTTGGGACTGTTGAGATTTTTCGAGATTGCCCTGGAGCTCGCGGGGGGAATTGAACCCCCGACCTCATCCTTACCAAGGATGCGCTCTACCCCTGAGCTACGCGAGCAATGTGACATGTATTGCTCCACCTTCGTCCCGACAAAAACACCGCGACCGGTCCCGATTAAAAGCGAGACTAGGCGCGGCACCCCTGACTTGATGTGGGGAAGAGCGGGCGGACAGTAGCAAAGCCCGCTACTCTGTCAAAAAAAATCTCAATGAAAAGGAAAATTGTCCAAATACCCTGAAAATGGGTGCGTTAGTTAGGTGGGGTGTACAAAATCTCGCCGTTTCACTCAATTTCGAACTCTTCCTTATTGCGGATTTCCGGAATGTTCTCTGGACTGAAGTGGTCCCGGAGGTGTGTTGAGATCGACCAAATTCTCACCCTGCGTCCAGTGAGCCGGGGAGTCGTTCAAGTAGCCGAGATATTTCTCATCAGACTCGCGCCAGTAAGTATTGTCGCTTTCACAATGAATGAGTAAGCGAGGAGCTAGGGTTTCCAAAACGAAACGGTTCCTAACAAGCGGCGCGCTTGATCTGAAAGGTGAAGGACCTTCGTCAATAGCAAAGACTCTCGACATTCATCGGAATGCGGCGGCTGGCTGGATCAAGCGATTTAAAATCAAAGGCATGAAAG
>JAYVNE010000113.1:0-4970 GCA_043758615.1 Akkermansiaceae bacterium | reverse complement strand
GGAACGTCGCGCAACAGCGTGGTGAAGGCAGCGGGATCGGTGAGCTGCTGCTCGTGCCGCCAGAGGGTGTGGACCATGTGGTCTTCCTTCGCCTTGCGGGCGAAGCGGCGGGTGACGGGCTTGCCCGGCTCGTCCATCTCGGTGTTGAGCGTGGCGAAGAAGAGGTTTTGCAGGACGGCGGTGTAGTAGGTGCCGGCCTTGGGCGAGGCGTCCTTCAAGGTCTCGCGAATGCGCGGGGCATCGAACAGATCGGACGGGATGAGCGGGCGGCCATCCGGCAGGGTCTTCTCTTTGACGAACCAGCAAAAGATGATGCGGGTGAGCAGGCGGATGAGGTGGAGCGATGGCTTGCCATCGGAATCCGGCAACGCATCGGGCGGAAACTGCGCGTGCTCGCGTGCCCAGAAATACCAGTCGGCAAGCATCTCGTAAGCGCGACGACGCAGCAGCTCGACAGAAAGGGATTCGCGCCACGCGGCATCGAGATCGGCAAAGGTGCGGATGTCGCGTTTGCGGAACGCGCTGAGCGTGGGGAGGGCGAAGTCTTCGAGAATCGCCAGGTGCCCCGGATGCGGATGCGTGATCGAGATGTCGCGGATGAGCGTGACCTTTCTGCCGACGACATCCTTGGAGGCGTCCTTTTTGCTGGCCCGGCGATAGGTGATGGCGATGGAGATGCGCCCGCCTTCTTTGAAAAGAACGAGGGCCGGCATGGGGAACAGGCGATTGATGCCGCGCGCGAGATCGCAAAGCTCGGTGCGGGTGCGCAGCTTCGCGTCGGCAGGGGTGCGGAGATCGATCGCGATGAACAGGTAGGACTCGATCTTGTGGAGATCGGCGGGCTCGGCTTCGAGAAGGGTAAGCTGGTGGGAACTGCCCTTGGCGATGTCTTCGCCCGTGAGTTGGAAGACGAGATGAACGCTGTGCCACGAGGCCAGCGGGGTGAAGTCGGCGAGGGAGTTCCTGGGATCGTAGGTGGTGAGGAAATCGGGGATGGAACCGAAGTTAAGTGTGCGATCGGAGCGGTAGCCGAGGGTGTTGAACAGACTGCGCGCGGCTTCCGTGAGGGGCTGCGCGACGAAGCGGCCGAGGTCGGCGGCGATCTGGCGGCGGAGGGTGAGGTCGGGCACGATGGGAACTGACGAATGACGAAGGCGGGTCAGGGCTGGAAGCCGATGCGGCGCTTCGGTGGGGCGGGCGGTGGCGAGAGCAAGGGCTGAATTTCCTGCCAGATGAGTTGCAAGGAGCGGTCGTGCTTGAGCAAGGTCTTGTCGATGTCGGCGAGGCGCTTGAGGACATCGACATTGACCATGAGCTGCTCGCGCATCAGGACGAAAGCGCGGACGACAAAAACGCTCATGCTGACGGCCTGCGGGCTGCTAAGGACGGTGGCGGCCATAATGGCTCCGTGCTCGGTGAAGGCCCAGGGGAGGAAACGGGGGTCTCGGTGCTTCTGGGAACCGATCACAAATTGTGACCGGTTGGGGTCTTCCTCCGCAGTGTTCAAGGTCGCAGAATGCGACCTTAAACGGTGTGGTGTGTCGCCGGGGGAACCGGTCGCAATTTGCGACCGGTTGGCGGTTGCTGTGGCAGCTTGCGACCTCACGGCGGCAAATTCCTCCGCCGTGAGCTGAAAGCGAAAGTCCGAGGGGAAACGGTCCACATTGCGCTTCACGGCTTCGTTGAGGCGCTTGGTTGTCACTCCATAGAGTTCAGCCAGATCGGAATCGAGCAGAACTTTCTGACCTCGGATGCTGTGGATGAGGGCGTCGATGGGCTTGGCGGGCTTCATGGGAGGGCAGGGTCGGAAAGCTTGGTGATGAGGGTGACGATGTGGAACCAGGGCAATTGGTCAGCAGACGGCTGACTCAATTGGGCAGCAGTCTGCTGCCCTATTTGTGCAGCAGTCTGCTGCACAAATTGGAGATGGGGGCATTTCTCGGCAAAAAGCCTCATGTAGTGCAGATTTCGCGTGGACCAGCCCTTCATGTCCGGGAAGGCGGCACGGAGGTCGGAGGAGAGAACACCGATGACCTTGGTTCCCCATCCTTCGCGAGCCTGGCGCTCCAGGATGTCGCGTCCGATGTCGTGATAGAGCCTGATCTGCTCTGCATTGGCCGAGAGCAATGCCCGCTGCCTGGCCCCTGCAATGCGCTGCTTCACGCTGGCGAGCCAGTCGGCATAATCGGGCGGAAGAGTGATGGCGTGGCTGCTCATGGGTGAAACTTTTCTTCCACTGAGTCCCACATTTCGCGATAGGCGCGGACGTATTCAGCGGTGGCAAGCGGGTCGATGAAATAGTAATGGCGGCACAGTTCCTTAAACAACTGGAGGACGGGAGCATGCCCGCAAAAGTCGAGCAGTCCGTCGAGTGTCTGCTCGATGTGACGGGTGTCGCGGCTGCGGGAGCGTAGGATGGCTGCGACAATGGGGGTGTATTCCTTCACTGCCTGTCGATTGAGGGCCTGAAAGCTGGCTGCAATGCTTCCGATCGAGTCAAGCAAGGCTGGTGGCACGTCGATGGAAGGAGGGGCGGGAGTCGATTTCTTCATGGCGCTGGGTTCTTGATCACAAGCCATGTGACCAGTTCAAATTCAGAATCCTCAGTGGCTTGCTCCTTGTGCGTGGGCAGCACGGCGTCGCGGCTGGATAGGAGCTGGCCGGCGGCGCGATGGCTGAAGGTGTGGACGATGGAGGCGACGGACTTTCGCAAGAGCACGTCGTAGGCGCTCATGTCCGCGCCGTGATTGGTCTGCTGGTCGAAGAGATGGCAAAGCTGGGTGTAGGGCTCGCCTTTGCCGGAACAGAGGATGCGGTAGATGTCGAGAATCTGCTTCGGATGCGCGAACCCGAAGCGCACGTCGCCGGAGTCGAGCACATAGACGAGGAAGTAGGGCTGGAGCGGGTTGACGGACTTCGCGGGCTTCGTGGCGCCCGGCTCCGCACCTTCGGCGCGTTCCTGCCGGAAACAGAAGATGACGCCGGGCGAGATGACTTTGTGCTCCGGGCTTGGCGGCACCACGGTGTAGAGGCCGAAGGGTGCGGCTTCCAACGCGGCACGATTCGCCTCGATGTATTTCAGGAGTTCGAGGCGGAAATCGTCGAGGGTGAACTCGGTGAGGGAAACGCTGTCGCCGAGGTCTTCGATGTCGAGCACTTCGTCCTTGAGCCGGAGGAGCTGCTTGTCGCGATAGCGGAGGTCGTCGTGGATGAGTTCCTCGATCTCGGCGTTTTGAAGGATGTTGTCCTCAAAGGTGGCGGCGATATCCACGAGGGCCATGCGCGCCTCAACCCGATTCTTGAGGTTGATGTATTTGTTGAGGTCTTCCGTAGGCCAGAAGTTCACGAGCTGGACCGTGTGGCTGGCGCTGCCGATCCGGTCGATACGACCGAAGCGCTGGATGATCCGCACCGGGTTCCAGTGGATGTCGTAGTTGATGAGGTAGTCGCAGTCCTGAAGGTTCTGGCCTTCGCTGATGCAGTCGGTGGCGATGAGCAGGTCAATCTCGCCAGTCTGCGGCATCGTCGGGATTTTGTTCCGATGCTTCGCGCGCGGAGAGAAGTTCGTGAGGATGTGGTGAAAGGTGTTTTCGCCGAAGGTGGTGCGGATGTCGCCACCGCCGCAGACGAGCGCCATGTGGATGCCGCGGTCTTTCGCGCCCCACTCCAAAAGCGATTCGTAAAGGTAGATGGCGGTGTCCGCGAACGCGGTGAAGACGAGCACCTTCTTGTTCGGCTCACCGAGCTTGTTGATGGTCGGGTCGGAAATCTTCGCACCGATGAGCTTCTTGAGTTCATGCAGTTTCGCGTCCGTGGCCGGCGTCACGTCCTGCGCCGCGTTGAACAGGATGCGGAGCTGATCCTTGTCCTTCTTTAGCTCCTTGAGCCAGTCGTTCAGGCGTAGGTGCTCCAGCTTGTATTTGAATTTGCCGCCGACGAGGAGCGCCTCTTCGAGTTCCTCGTCGTGGCCGGGATCGTCGAGTTCGAGTTCCAGTTCGTCGGTGTCCGGATTCTGTTCGGGGTGCGCCTGATAGTTACGAATCTTTGTCTCCAGCCCCTCGATCTTGCCGATGGTGCGCTCCATCGTGATCTCGAACGACTTCACCGAACTTTCGAGGCGCTTGAGGAAGTTCACTTTCATCATACCGATGAGGAATCTTTCGCGATCAGCCTGGCTGAACGGGTCGCGCGTGGTCGTCTGATAAAGAGGTTTGAATGCCTCAATGACGTATTTCGACGGGTTGAAGAGCGACAGCTTGTAGCCCGTGATTTCGTCGTTGAGCTTGTCGTAGGACAGAAAGCGCCCGCGCAGGTCGATGTCGGGATAGATCGAGAGGGGCTTCTTCCGCTCCGGGAAGCCGCCGAGCTGGGCGATGGTGGCCTGGTAATACTTCTGAATGTGCTTGCGGGAGCGGGCGATGGTCAGCTCATCGAGCAGCGTGAAAAACGCGGCGTTGAGCTTCACCAGCAGCTCACTGGTCTTGCGTTCTGCGGTCTGCTTGCGCGCCCAAACCGAGAAGACCTTTTGCGCTGTCGCGAGCGTTTCCTTGAGACTGCCGATGCCGAGCGTTTCGGCAAAGGCGTGGTCGCTGCCTTCGGTCAGGAAGTAGATTTGGTTTCGCAGGTCTTTGAGGTCGTTGTTGACCGGCGTGGCCGAGAGCAGAAGGACTTTGGTGCGGACGCCGGATTTTACGATCTCGTCCATGAGTCGCTGATAGCGGCTCTTGCGGATGATGTTGCCGAATTCGTCGCGCTTGCCTGGCGTGTTGTTGCGGAAGTTGTGCGACTCGTCGATGACCACGACGTCGTAGTTGCCCCAGTTCAGCGTTTCGAGATCGATGTCGCCGGAGTAGCCGCGCTCGCGGCTGAGATCGGTGTGGGAGAGAACGTCGTAGCGAAAGCGGTCGGAGATGAGGTCATTGAGCAAGCTGTTGGCTTTGTAAACCGTCCAGTTCTCGCGCAGCTTTTTC
>JAYVNE010000112.1:0-38669 GCA_043758615.1 Akkermansiaceae bacterium | reverse complement strand
TATTTCCTCTCCACCATCCCCGCCACCGGTCCCCCCACACCGGTGAATCCCACCCTCATCACCCTCGATTCTGGCGCGGCAGCCGATCTCCGGGAGCCGGTCAAGGCCGCGACCCAACTCCTCGTTGAGGGTGCCTTCAACGTGAATTGCACCGACAAAAACGCTTGGAAAGCGTTCCTCGCCAGCGCCAAACATCTTAAACATTCTGCCGGTCCCGCTAGCGCCACGGACGCTGCTTTTCCCCGCAGTCTTGAGCAAATCAGCCCATCGGCTACTCCGCCGACCGGCAGTGCGGCGGACTCGTTTTCAGGCTACCGCCGGCTGACCGATGTGCAGCTCGACTCTCTGGCTGTAGAGATCGTAAAACAGGTTCGCCTTCGCGGCCCCTTCGTTTCACTTTCTCATTTCGTTAACCGCGCTCTCGGCACAATCACCGCCCAGCCCGTATTGACTCGCAGCGGAGCCCTCCAAGGTGCCATCGATGAAAGCGGAGCTAACATCAATTTCGACGGCAGTAAAAAGGCCTTTTCCAGCGTCAATGCCACTGCGGACGCCGTCACCCTGGGCTGGAAATCGAGTGCCCCCAGCGCCGATATGGACGGCGGACAAACTGGCGACCGCCCTACCGACGCCGATTCCAGCCACCCCGACTTCGCACTCAACTCCACTGACCGCAACTACGGCGCGGTCGCCAGTATCGTCGCTGACCAAGAAATGCTAAAGGATTCCCATGCGAAAGAGCAAGGCTACCGGTCCACTGGTATTCCCGGCTGGCTCACCCAGGCGGACGTGCTTCAGGTCATCGGCAACTCACTCACCACCCGCTCCGATACTTTCCGCATCCGCAGCTATGGCGAGTCGCTCGATCCAACCGGCAAGTCGGTTGCCAAGGCATGGTGTGAAGCCGTCGTCCAGCGCTTTCCCGAATACATCGATCCCGCCAACGCTCCCTCCGTTAGGGGAGCCGCCTTGTCCACTCTCAACCAAACCTATGGCCGCAAATTCCACATCATTTCATTCCGTTGGCTGTCTCCGCAGGAAATCTAACCTCCTGGTGGCGCTTCTCCTGTCTCTCGTGCCCACCCTGTCGGCACAGGAGGCGTCGGTTTCCATGAAGCTCGACCTGGTCGCCTGGGGCGATAAGATCACCGGCTTGTCCCTCAAATCCGGGGAATCGAAAGGCACCATTACGGCGTTAAGCTTCCGCTATTCCGCGCCTGTCACCTATTCGGGGCCAGCCATCCTGGAAATTCACAAGACCGGCGGCGATGCAACCTCCAACGCGCCCGAACCTTCTGCGGAGGACAAAGCTCACCAGCTCATGCCTTTGCTCGAATCACCAGCCGACGCCGCGTCAAGCGAGGCAGCCAAGCCCAAACAAGGCCTCGCTCTGGAACTCCAAAAGCGCCGCGTCAAAGACCCGACCTTGGTCGCCCTCGCCGCCTTGCCCCCGAGCGGATGCCAACGCGCCACCGTGCTCCTGGCCCCGGCCGATGCCGGAACCTTCATTGCCTACGTCATTGACGATGATCCGGGCAAGCTCCCGCTAGGGCAGATGCGTCTTCACAACTTGAGCCCGGTGCCGATCTCCGTGCGCTGCAATAGCAAGGTGACCAAGGAACTCAAAACTCGCGAAGCTTTCGTTTTCCCAGCAGAAAACGGTCAGCTCGTTTATGAACTCGCTTACAAACTGGGTGACGAGTGGAAGATGCAGGAAAATAACGTCATTCCCGTTCGCGAAACCGAACAGACGCAAATGATCGTCCTCAAGAGCGCGAACTCGTTCTTCCTCTCATCCGACGGCGGTGGTGGTGGCTTCCTCCAAGTCGTCACACTCCGCCGCTAGTCAGGCTGGGTGTCCTGGGTTCGGACCGAGGACATGGGTTACAAGTTGACCGGGGACATGGGTTACACATCTAACTGGGCGAATGCCCTGGGAAAATGTGTCATCGATGGAACAGAAACAGAGATTTGTGAGCATCGTCTTGATGACCGGGTTGAACAGGCCGAAAAGGATCAAGCTGAAGTAGTTTTCCTCGAGCAACAGGCGCTCGGGGCCGCCAGGACGGGCCTCCGGTTTGACTGCCTTGGTCTGAACGACAGCGAGACGCCTGCGGAAATCGCCTAGCAGCTTCTAACTGGAAAGCTTTTTGCCAGCTTTCCAGGCTTCCACCAGCCGTGGGTATCCCCGAATTTCTTTATCGTTTGATCCGGTGTGTGAACCATGATGCCTCTGGAATCAGGGCCGTGGCGCACTTTGCCCTCGGACGGCATCCAGTGGACTTGAGTGTAACGATAGGCGGTGGCAATCGTCTCCTCGCGAGTGACGGAAGGCACACAGGATCCGAGGAGAGAGAGAATGAGAACGGAAAGAATTTTCACGCAGGAGAGCAATAAGGGACGCGACGGGTCATTGCCAGTTTTCTGTGGTGGAGATGGGCATTGAGCTTTTCCGTGAAAGACTTTCCAATCGCGGAACGGAAATGCAAGGCACCCTGCGATTTGAAAATGTGACGAAGCGCTTCGGTGATTTCACTGCGGTGGACCGGGTGACATTGGAGATCGAACACGGCAAGGTGTTTTCACTGTTAGGCCCATCTGGGTGTGGCAAAACAACCCTGCTGCGGATGGCTGCTGGATTTGAAACACCGGATGAAGGGCGGGTGCTGCTAGATGGGCGGGATATCACTCTGCTGCCGCCCGAGCAACGACCGGTAAACACCGTTTTCCAAAATTACACGCTTTTCCCTCATCTAAGCGTGCGGGCTAACATCGCCTTCGGTCTAACTATCGCGAAACTGCCCAAGCCGGTGATCATCCGAGAGGTGGACCGGATGCTGGAACTCATGGACCTAACTGCCCATGCGGACAAGATGCCGTCCAAGCTATCCGGCGGGCAAAAGCAGCGGGTGGGAATCGCAAGGGCACTCGCTAACAAACCACGGGTACTACTGCTCGATGAACCTCTAGCGGCGCTCGATTTGAAACTGCGGCAGCGCCTGTTAGTTGAATTGGATGCGATTCACGACGAAGTAGGCATTACCTTCCTTTACGTGACGCACGATCAGGGCGAGGCCATGTCTATTTCCGACACCATCGCGGTGATGAACCAAGGACGCATTGAGCAGATTGGCAAGCCTGCGGCGATTTATGAAACACCGAGGACATCATTCGTCGCCGCATTCATCGGTGATACGAATTTCCTTGAAGGACAGGTGACGGAAGCGATCGATGAGCGGTTTTCCCGTGCGGAAATCCCCGGATTGGGCGTGGTTCTCATTGACAACGATAAGCCCGTTCGCCCCGGCGACCGAATCCATCTATCCGTGCGGCCGGAAAAATTGGTCGTCTCGCGTGAACCGCCAAATACCGGAGTGTGGGAAAACGCGGTGCGGGGTGTGGTGGAGGATGTGATCTATTTCGGATCGCACACGCGCTTCTGGGTTCGCTGCGGCGAGCATCGAATCTGCGCGGAACAACAGCACCGGACGTTCCAACTGGATGATGTGCCGCCGACTTGGGGCGATGACGTTTGGCTGCGCTGGCATGCCAACGATGGCTTCCTCCTCGAACAATATCACGCGGAGGACGAGGAGTTGCTCACTCTGCCTGAAGAGTAAAACTGGCCAAAGTGCGCAATCGAGATTACGTCACCGCGCGTGAGACTCCCCCCCCCGATGCTCCCGGACCGCTATTTTTATGGCGACATGCTGCACTGCCGCAGCTCTCGAGATCCGTGGGTATAACAGCGATGACATCAACGGGAATCAAAAGTGGCTGCTCCATATTCCCGGCCAGTGGTATTGGGGCAGCCCACCTTACTTCAACCCGAATTTCACCACCTTCGATGCCACGAAACTGCGCGCCATCGGCTGGCCCGAGCATCCCACCGAATGGACGCGCCAGATCGCTCTCGTTTCTCCACGCCACGCCGTCTATGCGACCCATTACACACTCGGGGCGGCTTGGCAGATAAATTTCCTCGGTAGCGACGGACTGCAGCACGCGGTGGGAATCGAAAGCCAGGTGCCAATCGTCAATAGCCAGAACCAAGCCACGGACTTGATGCTGGTCACTCTATCAGCTCCAGTTACCGCTGCTGGCATCACTCCTTTCAAAGTGCTCAATCTTGCAAGTGAAGCCGCCTACCTCCACAAGCCCTTGCTTGTCTGCGGCAGCTTTGTCGTCGCTGGCACAACAGAAGTCCAGGGCTTCACCACGCCGAGTAATGACCCCGGATTTGATACGACACGGTTTCTCTATTTTGATTACGACCGCAACGCCACGACTGACGCGCTGCACCGCTGCAACGTCCGCCCGGGGGATTCGGGCGGCCCGGTGTTCGTCATGGAAAATGGCGAACCTGCGATCGTGGGAACTATCAGCAGCTATGACGATCTTCGCCGGCTAACGGACTTGAAAACGGGCCGATTTTCAGAAGCTACATGTCTTCCCTTCCGAGCTATCTGCCGCAACTGGACGCCCTGATGGACCCGCAAGGTTACCACATGAAACGTTTCTATCCGGCCACGACCACGCTTGGCACCAGCGCGTCCGCCCCATCTCCGCTGCGACAGATGAAACCCGGCAGCATTTCGATCACCACTTCTAACTCAGGTGCCGCGATGGCTCATAACGTATCCATTTCTATCACATTTCCCACTGCACCCACCAGCGTCAGTGGTGCAGGATGGATCTGCGAGGCGAGCACTCCACTGGTCTGGACATGCCGCCGTGGCGGAATCGCCAATGCGGCGAGTCACTCGCTCACCGTGTCATGGAACAGTCTAACTGCGGTGGAAAATCTCCAGCTAATGGTCGTCCAATCCTACGATGGTGGAGGAGCGATCACGACGAATCCGAATCTGCCGATCACGCAGAGTTATGCTTCGTGGATCAATGGCGTGGCGGACACAAGTTTTAATGCGGACCCGGATCAGGACGGAATCAGCAACTTGATTGAATACGCTTTCGGCGGCTCCCCGTCACAAGCGGCGGCGCTCACGTCGGATGGCCGGAGCCTGCGCCCGGTGCTTCAAAAAACAATGTCTAACTTATTAGTTCACTATCCACTACGCACTGATGCTGCGGCGCGGGGACTGACCGAAACCCTAGAATTTTCCACCGACATGCGGACCTGGAGCAGCATCTTGCCAGTGGGGGCATCGACGAGTCTCGCCGCCTATTCCCCAGTCGCGGCAGGCTTTGCGGAAGCGACCGTGACACTGCCTCTGAGCGGACTGGCATATTTTGTTAGGGTGAGAGTGATTCTGGCGGAATGAATTCCGCGCTCCCGGTGACAAAAAAAGGCGGAGCTTACGCCCCGCCTTTTGGTAGATGATTTCAGATCACTTGCCCCAGCGCTCAAGCAGGGTCTTGGCCATGACTGAAGGAGTCTCCGCGACTGCGATGCCGCATTCTGCGAGAATGCGCTTCTTGGCTTCGGCGGTGTCTTCCTCGCCGCCGACGATGGCTCCTGCGTGGCCCATGCGGCGGCCCGGAGGCGCGGTGGCTCCAGCGATAAATCCAGCGATCGGCTTTTTGCAGTGCTCCTTTGCCCAACGTGCGGCTTCGACTTCGGCGTTGCCGCCGATTTCGCCGATGAGAATGATGGCTTCGGTTTCCGGGTCGTTGTTGAACATTTCGAGCACTTCTTGGTGGTTAGTGCCGTTGATCGGATCGCCACCGATGCCGACGCACGTGCTCTGGCCGTAACCGAGCTGGGTGAGTTGGAAAACCGCTTCGTAAGTGAGCGTGCCTGAGCGTGAGACGACACCGACATTTCCTCGCTTGTGAATGTAGCCGGGAGCGATACCAATGCGGCAGCCGCCGTGGCTTTTCTCACCGCGACCCGGTGTGACGATGCCTGGGCAGTTAGGCCCGACGAGGCGCGACTTGGAACCCTTGAGCATGGCCTTCACTCGCATCATGTCCATCACAGGAATGCCTTCGGTGATGCAAACGATGAGCTCCACCCCGGCGTCGGCCGCTTCGAGAATCGCATCAGCCGCAAAGGCCGGTGGAACGAAGATGGCGGAGGCGGTAGCTCCGGTTTCCTGCACTGCTTCGAAAACGGTGTCGAAGATCGGCACGATGTTCTCAAACTTCTGCCCGCCCTTGCCGGGAGTGACACCGGCCACCAGCTTGGTGCCGTATTCCAGCGAGAGTTGCGCGTGGCGTGCGCCGAAGCTGCCGGTGATTCCTTGGACCAGGAGCTTGGTGTTTTCGTCGATTAGAATGGCCATGTTGTTTAGTTCGATTTGGTAAATCAAAGATTGTTGAGTTTAAACAGTAATTCCTCAGGTAAGAGGGCGGTGAGTTCCGGGTGGGCGTCAACGAGCCGTCCAATATCGAGAATGTCTTTGAGCTTTTTTGTGCGCCGTCTTTGAGGTTCCAAGTATGCCGCGAGTTTTCCAGCTAACGTATCTTCTAACGAAGCCACATGCATGAGGATACCATGAACGTTCGCAGGCACAGCTCGTGACGGAAAATCTAAATACATTTCTTCGGTACTGATTTGGATGGAGACTTTGGATTCTCCTTTGAAATTGATTGACCCTTGAAATCGCTTCTCAAAAAACCCGAGACTCTTCAGTGCTTCCGCCGCTTCTTCAATTCTATCGGAAACGATTACCAAATCGACGTCTGCAGTGGCCATCGGTTCTTCTGCCCAATGATTTACTGCTAGGCCACCGATCATGCACCAAGAAATCTCACGTTCTTCTAACGCAGCAACCAACCGGGAAACGTCTTTCGCGCCGCCCAAGGTTTGCCAGTCGTAAAATTGCCTGAGCGTCATATCTTCAGTGAGTGCGAGAGCTTATATATTTTGGATCACGGGAAGTGTGAATGACGGCGATGATCTCAATGGTGTTAGTGTCTGAAGTGAAAACGAAAAATATTTGATATGGCCAGCCATCCACCTTGCATTTGCGGATTTCTGAATTCCTCACAGGGCTATATATTTCAGGGAAATCACGGATCATTGCGAATTTCCCATCCATCTCACGTAGATACCGTTCAGCAAGTTGAGGAGTTTGGTTTTCATACCAATTTGATATTTCGATGATGTCAATCTGAGCAGCTCGCGAAATGTAAAAGAGAGCCGTCATTGAACACTAAATCGTCGGCTCTTGAAATCTTCCAGTGTGATCGAACCAGAGGGATCCGCACGATGCTCAGCAAAACGCCGTTCTAACTCCGCCATCAATTCCGGCGAAATTTCATCCTCCTCATGCGGCGGGGTCACGTAGGGCATGAGAAAGATGAAAACTTCGTTTTTCTCCTCAAGCGAAAGCTCAATCAGTTTTTGGGCGAGTTCTGCTTTCATTCTTTAAATAATAAACGGACGGACTGAAAAGGAAACTCAAGAAACAGCCGCGACGATCTTCTGGGCACCGTCGGCCATGTCACTGGCGTTGACGATGTTCAGGCCGGAGGCGGCGAGGGTGGCTTTACCCATATCGACGTTATTGCCTTCGAGGCGCACAACGAGCGGGATCGGTAAGCCGGTTTCCTTGGCTGCGGCGATCACGCCCTCGGCGATGATGTTGCAGTCCATGATGCCACCAAAAATGTTGATGAGGATCCCCTTTACGTTAGGATCACCGAGGATGATCTTGAACGCTGCGGTCACTTGCTCCTTGGATGCGCCGCCGCCCACGTCGAGGAAGTTCGCGGGATCGCCACCGTAATGTTTGATGATGTCCATGGTGGCCATGGCAAGGCCAGCACCGTTGACGAGACAGGCGATGTTTCCATCGAGACCGATGTAGTTCAGCTCAAATTCGGCTGCCGCTACTTCGCGCGGGTCTTCCTCTTCCTTGTCGCGCATGGCGGAAATTTCCGGGTGCCGATAGAGAGCGTTGTCGTCGAAGTTAAACTTGGCATCGAGTGCGTAAACATGATCGTCGGTGGTGATAACAACCGGGTTGATCTCGACCATCGAACAATCGCACTCGATGAACAATTTATAGAGAGAGTGCAGCAATCGTCCGAACTGACGGGCCGTCGTGGTGAGGCCGAGATTTTTGCACATCTTGCGCACCTGATAGGCCTGAAGTCCGGCCAGCGGATTCACGAATTCACGGAGAATTTTCTCAGGAGTGTTCTCAGCGACGTCCTCGATGTCCATGCCACCTTCAGTGGAAACAATGATGACGGGCTGGCAGGACTCGCGGTCCATTAGAATGGCGAGATAGAGCTCACGGCTGATGTTCACCGACTCAGCGATCATGACCTTGCGGACAAGTTTGCCTTCAGCGCCGGTTTGTTTCGTGACAAGCGTTTCACCGAGCATTTTCTCAGCCACGTCTCGCACAGCTTCCGGAGAATCCACGAGATGCACGCCGCCTTGGAAACCGTTTTTGAATGTGCCCTTGCCCCGTCCGCCTGCATGGACTTGGGCTTTGACGACCAAGTTCGTGACCGCTAACCACTTGGCGGCGTCGTAGGCTTCCTTCGCGGTCGAGGCGGCTTTTCCTTTGGGGCTCGGCACGCCAAAGCGGTCGAAAAGTTCCTTAGCCTGATATTCGTGGATGTTCATAGAGTGCGGGATCGGTATCGAATCGGAAAACCAGGCGCACCCTATTGTCCTGCCCCGCACCCGGTCAAGGCATCCTCGACGAAAATTCGATTCAGCGGATCACCGCGCGCTGTGAGGATTCGAGGAGGCTTTGGAGCTTCCGGTTGAAGGCACCTGCGGCGGCAAGTTCATCCAAATCCAAATGCATGCGGTAGCGCCAGTAAAACGGCATGATCGCAGGCACATTGATGCGTTCCGCCCCGGGTTCAGGGTGGCGTAGCTCTTCATCCATTGCCAACAGATCCTGAAGTGGGAAAATTGCCCACATCGCCGGCGAGTAGAGGTGCTGCTCAATGATGCGCGTCGAAACTTCACCCGAAAGGGAGGATGGCGCGAAATCAATTCCGAACATCTGCCACGCAAATCGCGACGTCGTCCGAGAGTCCTCGTGCCACCAAGCGCGGAGCGTAGACATGTCGTGAGTCGATGGACTGACGACGCTCAGATAAGGTGCATTGGCCGGGTTAAAAAACTCAATCTCATGGGTCTTCGGCATGCGTTGGATTTCTAGCGAGAGAATCCCAAGTTCCTTCAGCACATCCGGCACGCACGCAGGAACCATGCCGAGATCCTCCCCGCAGAGCAGCATGGGGCTGGCTTGGCGCATCGCGGGCAATTTTTCGTATCCCCTCGCCTGCCAAAAATCCTCCTGGCGCCGATAGAAATAATCAATATACAAATCCTCCACCCGACTGCGGACATCTGAATGAAGCTCCTGATAGGACTTGGTCGTCTGCATCGAGCAACGCGGGTGGAAAAGGGCTCCATGCGAGCCGGGCACCTCGAAGAAAAGCACATCGCTGGCACAATCTAGCAGACACCCCATGATCCAGTTGTTATGATCGTTTTTGGGCTGGGTAGAAAAATAATCAACGATGCGGCGCTGGGTGGAAAAATTTTCCCGTAACTGCCAATAGCCGGACCCACTGTCATGTAGGAAAAGGTTTTTTACTTCCTCAACTGCATCCCCGAAGCGCTCTGATAGAAAATGTTCGCGAATGTAGGGACGGCAATATCTGTTATAGTCAAAGTCAATCCCCCGCTGCCTCATTTCATCCACATGGATCGGCATCGCGGGATCGAAATGGCCCATGATCCCCTCGACGTGATCATAAGGCACCTGCCAGATCCGGAAAAATCCAAGGATGTGATCGATCCGGTAGGCATCAAAGTAGCGGCTGAGTTGAGCAAATCGCGAACGCCACCAAGCGTAGTGGTCCTCCTGCATCACTTCCCAATTGTAGGTCGGAAATCCCCAGTTCTGGCCTTTGACCGCGAAAGCATCGGGTGGCGCACCGGCTTGCGCGTCCATTTTGAAAAGATGGCTCGCAGACCAGGCGTCCACGGATTGACGGTCAATTCCGATGGGCAAGTCACCCTTCAACGCAAGGCCGTTGCGGTGCAGATGGGCCACGGCATCCACGAGTTGAAGATCCAATTCGTATTGCAACCAAATATGATAGATCACCTCCCGATGTTGCGGGTGAGTCGGATCCATCAGTGCTTTCACTTTCTTCGAGTCGAACACCGCCCAATCCTCCCAGAGGGAGAAATCTGCCGTCCCAAAGTGATCGCGTTTTACGCAGAACGCACCGTAGGGAACCACCCAAGCGCGGTTTGCTTCGAGAAAGGATTTAAACTTATCGTTAGATATAATGACTTTGAAATGTTTCTCGAAAATCTGTCGGGTCAGTTTGATTTTCATCGCCATGACCGCCTCGTAATTCACCTGCGCGAGCGGGTTGAGCGTAGCGCGTGCGGCTTCCAGTTCGTTGCCGAACTCCGCGGGCATGATATAATTCAAATCATCGATCCGCAGATAAAGCGGATGAAGCGCGAACACACTGATCGCCGAATACGGATAGGAATCCGTCCAATCGTGCGATGAGGTGGTGTCATTGATCGGGAGGATCTGGATCAGCTTAAGGCCTACGCCATGCGCCCAATCTGCGAGAGGCTTGAGATCCGCGAACTCACCGACACCCAGGCTTTTCCGGCTGCGCAGAGAAAACACGGGAATCGCTACACCTGCCCCATGAAACAATCCAGACGCATCACGACGATAGGCTTCATCGCTTACCTTCGTCCATTGCTGCTTGCCGTATTCTCGCTCAGGAAGCCAGCGATTTCCTCCCTGCTCCATGCTAACAACGCATTCCAAGCGCAGATCGAACATTCCATATTTATATTGAATCCCCCAGTCGTTAGGAAGATAGAGATTCGTCTGCCAGACATTCGGAGAAATTTCCTGCAAGGGCACGGCATGGTGCCATCCCCAATCCCCAATTTCTTTCACACTTCCAATCAAACAAGGAACCAAGCCCTTTGGCACCGCCGCCATTCTGAGTTGGAACGAATGGTTGGCCGCCGGCGGAGTCTCTAATACTTCAAATGGCCCTCGGGCGGGCAGCACCGCCCGAAATGCATTGGTCTCGAATGCGTAATCTACCGTGCCAGCCGAACACCAAGAATCTAACAATAACAGTGCGTCATTTGTGGCGGGGTCGAACTCCATCACCCGTGGCGCAAGCCATTCATCGAGCTTCATCCCATTGCCGGACTGGCGAAGCTGATAGCTGTATTCCATGCGGAACTCCCCTGCCCCCTTGATATCGATCTCCGTCTCCCATTGTTGGTCATTGATCCAGTGGAGCGCTGCCACTTGATCAAAACGGACTCCGCCTGCGCCAAGCACGATTGCGTATTTCAACCAAAGTGACTGGCCGGGGATGGTGTGGTAATTCAGGCGGAAAACGAGCTTCATGATGGGTGTCAGAGGGTTTGTCCCTGCAAATATCCAATTTGTCCGAACGGTTGGCGATTCGAAAAAATAAGCGCTCACTTTATTTCCAAACTTGACCCGCAAGGATGCCAGAGCGAGGGAATACCATGCTTCAATTGATCATGATGGTTCTAGCGATCTGTGCACTGGTCGCCTCACTGGCACTGGCACGCTTGATCACCCATTGGTTCGCAGATCGCTGAGTCTGTGGGTGACCTTTGTCTCCCGGGTAGCCCGCGCTATTCCTTGATGATCACTCGGGCGGACAAGGCAAATCTGACATTCCAAGAATTGCCTTTCGAATAGACTAGCCACCCGAGCACCCTGTGGACAATCTATCTGAAATTGACTTAAAATGTTCGAGCAAAAAATGACAATCCACACGCACATTCCTGTTATTGCAGGCGTCATTGCAATCGTTCTCGGTCTCCTTGACGTAAATCATCGCGACTATATTGATGGATATTACGACACCAAGAAAGCGAAAGGATATTTTCATTACTTCGATCTTTAACCCCATGAAACTCCTCATCCGCTTATCCGTATGTTTTGTGGTAATTCTTGGAATCGGAATTTCCCTGCTAATGTATAAATTCAGTCAGCCTGATTATGTGAAACGTTTCGACAAGCCACTCACCTATGCAATGGCGATCAAAGATCCTGATGTTGAGTTCCCCTTACCTGCATCGAGTTCGGAAATATACTTTGGAATGTATGCAGATTGGCAGGCATACACGAGGATTGTCCGGTTCAAGGCACCGGTCAAAGATTGCGTGAGTCACATGGATGCCGTGATCGCATGGAGCGATCGTATGAATCACCGCACGTCATCTTACCCGCGCAAGAAGTTATCGCGTGTTGATCACCAAGGAGCAGGATGCCTTGAACCCGCCAAGTGGTTCACGCCTGATACCATTACCGATGGCCTATACCAAGGGAAAGATTCCAGCCACACGCCCCAAATATGGGTCGATTTAGATAAAGGTATTTTCTATTTTAAAGAAACCGATTGAACTCCCCTCCCTTCATTCATAGCCCGCGCCGCCGAAGTCACCAGTTCCTTCTTGCGGTGGGATGGAGGCTAGCGAGAATCCACGTGACGCCAGTTTTCCGCATCATGACAAAATTCCGCCCGTGCATCGATCTCCACCAAGGCAAGGTGAAACAAATCGTCGGAGGCAGCTTGCGCGATGATGGGCCGGGGCCGGTGGAGAATTTCGTTTCCGAACATCCACCTGCTTGGTTTGCGGAGTGCTTTCGAAAGGATGACTTGCGGGGCGGGCACGTAATCAAGCTGGGACCGGGAAATGACGAGGCGGCGCGTGAGGCGCTGTCTGCTTGGCCCGGCGGCTTGCAAATCGGCGGCGGGATTGATGAAAGCAACGCGGCAGAATGGTTGGTGGCGGGGGCGAGCCAAGTGATCGTGACTTCCGCTCTATTTGACCCTGCTGGAAAATTTTTGGAGGAAACTCTCAAGTCGCTACTTAGGGCAATCGGCAACGAGAAGCTGGTGATCGACCTTTCCTGCCGGGCCACCGACGGCGGCTGGACGGTGGCGATGAACCGCTGGCAGACTTTGACGGAACTTGCCCTCGATCATGCGACGCTGGACCGACTCGCCCCGTTTTGTGCCGAGTTCCTGATTCATGCAGCCGATGTAGAAGGCCTGTGCGGTGGAATCGATGCGGAATTGGTGGCCATGCTTGGAACATGGGGTAAAATCCCGATCACCTACGCAGGCGGCGCGGCAACAAGCGCCGATCTGCGATTGGTGGAATCAGCGGGACAGGGAAAAGTGGATGTGACGGTGGGCAGTGCGCTGGATCTTTTCGGGGGGCATGGGCTGGTTTACAAGGAACTCGTCGCTTGGAACCATCGGGGTGAATGAGTTTTCGGGAAAGCGGTTGCAGGTTTCGTTCTCATTGTTTTAGCATCGCCGCGTGCCCCAATTGGATATGCAGCCTTTCGCCGATGGAGTGGTGATGAACCACGATTTCCTGAGATCGGTGTTTCATTCGATGCTTAAAGCCCGGATCCTCGAAAACAAGCTCTCCAGCCTCTACAAAGCGGGGAAAATCGTAGGTGGCGTCTATCTCGGACGCGGTCAAGAAGCAGTCAGCGCCACGCTCGGAACCGCTTTGATTCAGGGCACGGACTTTTTCGCACCGCTGATCCGCGATCAGGCAGGGCGCACGGCCTTCGGTGAGCCGCTCATCGACTGCACACGCACCTACCTCGGCTCCGCGCTGGGGCCGATGCGCGGAAGGGATGGAAATATCCACCGCGGACGGCCCGAAATGGGAATGCCGGCGATGATTTCCCATCTCGGGGCGCAGGTGCCGGTGGTTGCCGGAATGCTTTTTGCGAAGCGGCTGCAGGGAACTTTAAATGGCCGGGTGGGGGCCACTTGCATCGGCGATGGCGCGACCTCAACCGGAGCATTCCACGAGGGCTTAAATCTAGCAGCCGTCGAACACCTGCCAATGGTGGTCATCGTAGGCAACAATCAATTCGCCTACTCCACGCCGAATCACCGACAGTTCGCCTGTGCGGATCTGGTAGAGAAAGCACGCGGCTACGGAGTGGGTGGTTTCTCGGTGGATGGCACGGATCTGTTAGCGTGTGCCTCGGTGATCAGCGAGGCCGTGCGGCGGGCGCGTGAAGGTGGCGGGCCGCAATTGGTGGTCGCCCGTTTGCTGCGCCTCTCAGGGCATGGCGAGCATGACGATGGCTCCTACGTTCCAACAGAAATCAAAAGCGGTCACTATGGCCGCGATTGCGTGGAAGTGGCGATGCGACAACTCGTCGAAAACGGGATCGCCACCGTGGATGAAATTCTCGCCTGGCAGGATCAATTCGCGGAAGAAGTCCAGCGGGCCGTGGCGCAAGCTCAACAGGAAGCGCCGCCGGATCCCTATCAGGAAGACTGGACCGCTCTATCCACCCGTTTCCCAATCCCTCAGACCTGCGCCGCCCAGTGAGTGTAACCTACATCGACGCCATTCGAGAAGCTCAGGAAAAACTCCTGCGCGAAGATCCCCGTGTTTTCCTCTACGGCCAAGACATCGCCACTTTCGGAGGAGCTTTCAAAGCCACGAAAGGCCTAGCAGAACAGTTTCCCGGCAGGGTCTTCGATGCTCCGATCTCAGAAGACGCGATGATCGGCCTTGCCGTGGGTGCTGCGATTGAAGGCATGCGCCCGATCGTGGAAATGCAGTTCGCGGATTTTTCGTCACTGGCGTTCAACCAGCTCGTCAACCAAGCGGCGACCCACTTTTACCGCACCGGCATGCCGATTCCGATCACCGTGCGTCTGCCCTCCGGCGGCACTCCCGGCTCCGGTCCTTTCCACAGTCAAAGCATGGAAGGAATCTACGCCCAATATCCAGGGCTCGTCGTCCTAACACCCGCAACGGTTTCGGATGCCTATCACATGTTAATCGATGGCGTGGCTCTCGATGATCCTGTTATTTTTTGTGAGCATAAATTTCTCTATCGGTGGCTGAAAGCGAAGTCGATCAACGGCGATCACCTACCCATCGGACAGGCGCGGATCATCCGCCCGGGAAAACATGCCACCGTAGTCGCTTACAGTGCGATGGTGCACGAAGCGGTGCGCGCTGCGGATCGACTCCAACAGGACGGATGGGAAATCGAAGTGGTCGATCTGCGCTCGGTGAAGCCCCTCGACCTCGATACGATTCTAGCGTCCGTCGCGCGCACCGGGCGTTTGCTCGCAGTGGGTGAAGCGTTCCCATGGGGCGGCGTAACGGCTGAGGTCGTTTCGCGTGTTTGTGAAGAAGGCTTTCATTTGCTGGATGCCCCGCCGCAGCGCCTGAACGCACGGGACACACCGGTTCCCTATCACCCGAAGCTTTGGGCTGCCCACCGCCCGACCCCCGAATCCATTTGCGAAGCACTCCGCAAGTTGCTTACCTTCTAAAAGTTTCAAATCTCGTTTCTCAAAGTTCAAATCATTTTCCGCGATGCCTACTGTCCCCATTCTCATGCCCCAGCTCGGAGAATCCATCGCCGAGGCTACCATTATACGCCTGGGAATCACGGTGGGTGATTCGGTGCGCACCGACCAAGAGATCATCGAGGTGGAAACTAACAAGGCAGTCATGGGAGTGACCACGCTCTGTGATGGTGTCGTTTCGGAAATCCGCGTGCTTGAAGGAGTTTCGTATTCCGTTGGAACGCTGCTAGGTCTGTTGGATGTCACCGAGGATGAAGTTGCCCGAACCGGAGTGGACACATTAGAATCCCTCGAAACCAAGCGCACTGCAGGCAGCCATTCTAGCAATCCGGCACAAGCCGAGGCCAACCTGCATTTCGCTCTCGATGATGACGCTTACGAAGAAGCTCCCGCCGTCGTCCCAAGCGTGAAAGGACTGCCCGTGCCCACGGGAACGATGGGAGCCCATTACATTTCACCCCGGATGCGCGCCCGCATGGACGATCTCGGAATCCGCGAGGCCGATATTTCCGCCATCGCCGGAACCGGTGCAGGAGGACGCGTGACCGTCGAAGATCTCGAGCGATTCCTCAATTACCTCGAAGCCTGGCCTAACACTCATGCCTCCCCCATGCGCCTCGCGGTGGCGGATGCCATGCGCCGCAGTTGGACTCGCCCGCTGGCCACCGTCGGGCTGCCAGTCAACCTGGATCGCGTGTTAAACCACCGCCGCGACCACTCGCCCAAGCCCGGACTCACTCTCTATCTACTTCGTGCCTTCGCACTTGCTCTAACGGAAAACCCGACAACCGCCGGCTATCTCATCGGTGACAAGGTGGTGCATCCCCGCTCGTTTGACATCGGCGTGGCCGTGCAGGTCGAGGATGGAGTGGTCGTCCCAGTCGTTAGAAAAGTGGATCAAAAATCCCTCCGCGATCTTATTTCCGAATACGATGATCTTGTGGACCGCGCCCGCCGCCGCCGCCTAACGGAAGATGATTGTCGCGGCGGCATCGCTACGGTGACGAACTTCGGCACCTTCGGGCTCACCACTGGCACACCGATCCCCTTGCCAAATGAAACTCTGATTCTTGGCATCGGTGCCGGAGTGAAAAAGCCGGTTTGGAGCCAAGAAGCAGAAGTTTTCCTCCCGGCCACCGTCGCGGATTTGTTGCTCACCTTCGATCACCGCGTCGTGGATGGCGGTGGGGCTGGCGTACTCCTCAACCGCGTGTCAGCCCTTCTTCAAAAGCCCGAAGCACTCTAACAAAAAACTCGTCCCCGTGGACACTTCCGAAAAAATCGGCAAGATCGACATCCCGAAAAAGGCGATCTACCGGCTTTCCATCTACTATCGTTGCCTTCAGAAGTTGAAGGCAAACGCGGTCGAAACGGTGAGTTCAACCACCTTAGCGAAGGCTGCCGGAGTCAAGCCCGCACAACTTCGCAAAGACCTAGCTTACTTCGGGCAATTCGGTACCCGCGGGCTCGGTTACCCAGTTGAAATTCTATCATCCACCATCCGAGACACCCTCGGCCGCGAACATCTCCAACCTGTTATTCTGGTAGGCGCGGGCAACTTGGGGTCTGCCCTCTTGCGCTATCATGGCTTCGAGAAGGAGGGTTTCGAAGTGGTCGCCGCCTTTGATGCGAACCCCGACGCCGCTCGATCCCGTGGCGTTCTGTTACCGGTCTATCCAGACTCCGATCTGGAGTTCTTCATCGGGGAAAACTCGGTGAAACTCGCCATCCTTTGCGTGCCCGTCGAATTTGCCCAAGCGGTGGTCAACCGCCTCGTCGCAGCCGGCATCCAAGGCATTCTCAATTTCTCCCCCATCGTGCTCGAAGTCACCCCAGACGTCACCGTGAACAACGTCGATCTCGCGCTGGAACTCGAACATCTCAGTTATTTCATCCGCTGACATCATGGAATCCGCGGAAAGTTCTCCTAATATCTCCAGACTGGCCGACGTTTCATCTAAGAACGCCACGTCCCCCGATGAAAAAACTGCTCTCTCACCCTGCTGTGAAAAATTCGTCGAGCACGCAATGCGGGATTACGAATCGCAGCTCATTGCTTATGCCTCGACCATCCTCCATGATCTCGATCGCGCGCGCGATGTGGTGCAGGATACCTTCATCCGGCTTTGTCAGCAGGACATCGCCAAGGTGCAGGCAAATCTTAAAGCATGGCTCTTTACCGTTTGTCGAAACCGAGCTCTCGACATTCTCCGCAAGGAAAAACGCATTCCTCCGCTTGACGACATTCGATGGCAAAAAGTCGCCGGACCTGACCTTCAACCGGATGAAAGCGCCGAGCACGAGGAACGCCTGTCACTGCTCATGGGATTCCTCAATCGCCTATCATCTAACCAACGAGAGGTCATCCTGCTCAAGTTCCAACAGAACCTCAGTTATCTGGAAATCCGGGAAATTACCGGCCTCACCACTGGTAATATCGGCTTCCTCATCCACACCGGCCTCAAACGCCTCCGCGACATCCTCCCCGACGATCTGAAATGAAACTGCACCCGGAAGACCCGCGTATCACATCCTATCTCCTCGGAGAATTGGGCAATGAGGAAGCTGCCGCAGTCGAGCTCGCAGCAGCCTCCGATCCAGCAGTGCAAAACGCTTTAACGGAGTTAGCGGCAATTCAAAAATCACTCACTGATCATTTAGCGCCCTTACCTAACAAACTTCTCTCCGGTCAACGCGCAAGCATCCTCCAAGCAGCGCGCCAGGCCGATCTAACAATAAATCAGACGGACTACGATTTACATCGCCGCAATTGGAAACCTGGGTTCATGTCACTCGCCGCAGCCGCTGCCGTAATCATCGCGCTTTTCGTCTATACGCGGGTTCCGACCCCTAAAGTCACTACCGCCTCCAACCCGGTGTCACCTCCAAAAATACAATCAGCCGATCCTCATGAAAAATCTAACGCCGCGTCACCTCCGCCAGTAATTCCCCCGAAGGTGGCCGTTATTGAGCCGTCTAACAGTCACCTCACCGATGGGCAAGCGCCTGTTCTGAGTTCACGTGGCTTTGTTACCGTAGCGGATAGCCCGTCACTCGAATTGCCAATTCTATCGGGAAAGCCCAATCTTGACGCCATCACCCAATCCATCCGCATCGAACGCAAACTCCCTATCAAGGAACGCGTGCGGCTTGAAGAAATTCTCAATTGTTTTGCGATCCGTTTGAATGGAGTCACTGCAATCGCTCGGGCGCCGAAACAAACCTGGCACCCAGATAACCGCGACGAAGGCATCAGCGCGCACACGGCTACCCTCGCAGCGGAAACCTTGCCATGTCCGTGGAAACCTTCCGCCACCCTGCTGCTGATTTCTATCCGAGGTAATGCGAACAACGACTGCGACGCCAAGGTCATTTTCCATCCAAGCCCTGCCGCCGTTTTCCATTATCGCCTCCTCGGTTTCAATCCTAACGAGGACTCGATCGTAGCGACCACACCTACCAAGCTCGCTGCTAGATCTGCGACCACACTCGCGATCGAAATCGAGCCATCAACCGCAACGGGTGATTTAGGCACCATCTCATGGAGCGTGAACGATGAGCCGGCAGCAGGCATCACCATCACCCGCAGCGGCGATAACGAACCCTCCAACGACGCACGCTTCGCCTCGCTCATCTGTGCCTATTCCCAATGGCTTGCTGGAGAACAATCCGGTATGATCGACACCGATCTGCTCTCCGCGCTCGCACGAGAAATTGACTCAGTTGATCTCCCCGCAGATCGTGCGGATTTCCTCAAGCTCATGGAGGCTTCGCTTCATCTGTAATCTCCCAGAGTGCTTTGAGTTTGCCTCTTACCGGGATCGCATCCACAGTCGTGCGGGATGGAAAAGCACTTGTTTCATATTTTCCGCTTCAGCGGACGGGTGCTGCGGGATTTTTTCCTCCGCAATCACGGCCTGCTACTCACCGCTGCCGTCGCCCAGAATATGATGCTTTCGCTGATCCCTCTTTGTGCCGTGCTGATGGTGATCTTCTCCCACTTTTTTGATCAAACGCTTTTGCTATCTTCCCTAACATCCGAGGTTTCACTGATCGCCCCGGGCTTTGCGACCACGCTCACCGAAGTTCTATTGGCATTTCTGCGCACTCGGGAAATCGTCGGGTGGCTGGGACTGCTCACGCTTTTGTTTTTCAGCTCGATGGCCTTCCGCGTGATCGAAGATGCCATCGCGATCATCTTCCAACGCCCGCTGCCGACCTTGAAACGAAAATTTTGGGTCTCCGCGCTGATGCCTTACTTGTTCATCCTCATCGTGGCAGGCGGCTTGATTGTCGTCACAACGGTGAATGCCCTAGTCGATGTCAAAAGCGTACGAACTCATTACCTCTTGGGAATCGATCTATCACTTCATCAATACCTCGGCACCATCATCTATCTCATCGGCTTGCTAGGCCTCGTGATGCTTTTTACATTATTCTACAAGATCATGCCCGTTGCTAGAATTTCTTTCCACCGGGCACTAGCAGGAGGATTCACCGCCACCATCTTATGGGAGTTCGTGCGGCATGTTCTGGTCTATTACTATACCAACGTTTCGATGGTAAACGTCGTTTATGGATCCATGGCCACGATCATCATCGTCCTACTGACCTTGGAAGCCATCGCTTTGATTCTCCTGCTAGGGGCGCAGGTCATTGCGGATCTCCAACGCAATGCCAATATCGGAATCCCCTGGCATCAAGATCCGGAACTGCTTTTCAGGAATGAATCCCCGGTGCAACACCCACTTCGCTAATATAAAATTCCATGCAAACCGTTAGCGATCTCCACGTCAGTTCAAACGTGGCCCTCCCCGCCCCCGAAGAATTGATCCGACTCCTGCCACCGAGCGAGGCCGATACCGATTTCATCGCCCGCAGCCGCCGTGAAATCCGGGACATCATTTTTGGAAGCGACCCGCGCTTCCTTGTCATCGTCGGTCCATGCTCGATCCACGATGTGGTGGCTGGCCGCGAATATGCGGAGCGTTTTGCCAAGCTCGCAAAAGAAGTGAAGGACACGATGCTACTGGTGATGCGCGTGTATTTCGAAAAGCCCCGCACCACTGTCGGTTGGAAAGGATTGATCATGGATCCTCATCTCGATGGAACTAACAAAATCGAGGAAGGCCTGCATCTTGCCCGTCAGTTTCTGTTGGACATGATCCGCCTCGGCATCCCCACGGCCACTGAGCTTCTCGATCCAATCACGCCGCAATACATCTCCGATTTGATTTGCTGGTCGGCCATTGGCGCGCGCACCACCGAGTCGCAAACCCACCGCCAAATGGCCAGCGGGCTGTCGATGCCGCTCGGATTTAAGAACGGCACGCTCGGGAATCTCGAACCCGCGATCAATGCGATCAAGGCTGCCACCTATCCCCAAACGTTCCTCGGCGTCGGCATGGACGGACGCGCTTCCGCCGTCACCACCACCGGAAACCCCGACTGCCACATCATCCTCCGCGGTGGCGAGAGCGGGCCTAACCACGATGCTCAGAGTGTTGCCACAACCCGAGAAATGTTAGTAAAAAGTGGTTTAAAACCCGCCATCATGATCGATGCCAGCCATGGGAACTGTCGCAAGGATCATAATCTCATGCCTGAAGTGTTCGCTGAAATCGTCCGCCAACGGGCGGGAGGAGACACCTCGATCATCGGAGCCATGCTGGAAAGCAACCTCGTCGCCGGAGCACAGAAATTCCCTCAGCCGCTCGATCGGCTAGTTTACGGACAGAGCATCACGGATGCGTGTATCGACTGGGAGATGACTGAAGAGCTGCTGCGACAAGCCGCTGCCGCTCCGTGACGGAGCAAACGGGTCAAAAGCAGGGTCCAACGTTGATCGTTCGTGCTCTAACATGGTAATCTCGCTACCGTAGCCGCAGTCGCCACGGGTGAAGGTGGGCCATTGGTGACGGGGAAGTTTTTCTAACATTCTCCAAAGTCCGGGGAGTCCTTTGGCGGCGGTTTCAGGGATGCGGGCCATGGCGAGGCGCACGGCGTCCTCGCTGACGGTGCCGTTCATGCCTAACAGACCCGGGTTGGTGCCATCGCCGCGAAGGGCGTTAATGTGGGCATAGCGCCAGTGACCGGCGAGCTTTCCATTTTCCTCTTTAGGGTAAATCTACGGGTTCTGGCTTACTCTCCGTAAATGATGCCTCGCGGGTAACCCTCAACCCGCGGGCGAAGTCCTTTGCCAAAGCCTTGGCTTTGGGCGTATTCTCGTCGAACTCTTCCGTCTACCCACATTGCGAACCGCTTTGACGTTCGCAGATCCGACAAATTGGAACATGGCGGATATCAGGAAAAAAGCGCATAACTGGTGCTTCTCCCGCCACCCGCATTCTGCACGAGGATCCCGCCATCCAGCAGGATCCGGATGTCCCGCAGCGCGGTGTCTTCGGAGCATTTCGCCAGTTTCGCGTATTTCGACGTGTTGAGTTTGCCTTCGAATCCATCGAGCAAGCGGTTGATGATCTTGCGTTGCCGCTCGTTGATTGGAGTCTTGCTGGCGATCTCCCAGATTCTGCTTTTGTAGAGAATTGCAGCGAGTTTTTGCTCGGTCCCCGTTAGCGCGTGCAGCATGCAACTGATAAACCATTCCAACCAACTCGTGATGTCGAGAGTCCCGCGTTGGGAGCGCTCGAGCTGGAGGTAATATTCCTTGCGCTCGGCATCGATCTGGGAGGACATGCTGTAAAATCGATCTGACATCCCATCCGCCCTAGCGAGCAGCAGATCGGTGATGGCTCTGCCAATCCGGCCATTTCCATCCTCAAAAGGGTGAATCGTCACGAACCAGAAATGTGCGATGGCGGCCTTCATGACCGGGTCCATCACATGGCTTGTTTCGAACCATTTCAGAAAGGCGGTCATCTCGGACTCCAGGCGGTCCGCATGAGGAGCTTCAAAATGAACGGTTTCATTTCCTAACTGACCGGAGACGACCTGCATGGCTCCGGATGCGGCGGTGCGCCATGCGCCGACGGTGATTTTTCTCATCCCACTGCGACCGTTGGGAAACAAGGCGGAGTGCCATGCGAAGAGCCGGTCCGCAGTCAGCGGCTGGTCGAAATTCTGCGTGGCGTCCAACATCAATTCCACGATTCCCTCGACGTCACGACTCACTGGGGCATTTTCACCGGTTTGGATTCCGAGGCGGCGGGCAATCGAGGAACGCACCTGGTCGGGATCGAGAAATTCCCCTTCAATCGCGCTGGATTTCACCACGTCCTCGGTGAGCGTGACGAGACTTGACTCCTTGCAGATATCGAAGCCCAGATTTTCCATCCGCCCGAGCAACCGACCTTGCTGATGGCGCACTTGCCCGATCAGCGTGGTCAGTTCGGAAACGTTCCAAGAAAACTTGGGCCACTCCGATATCTCGTGGATAAATCTCATAATCTCCGCATCATTTGCGGTGATTATAGAACTTATTCCCCGCAGGACGATGCAAAAATTCACCCTTCCAGATCAGACCGTCGGTGAAACCGAGATAAGGAGGCGGGACACTCCTTACCACTCGGCTCCGAAGCCGTATCTCCCAGCGATCTCTAGCAGATCCGCACGCATTGGCCATTCGTCGGGGCGCTCGCTGGTTTCATGGCGCTTGCCGGCTCCCTTGAGTGTCATGCAGCCAGTGTTGTCTCCTATCATTCTGATAGACTCGACTTCCTCGGCGGTGAGGCGCACGTCCGGCATTTTTGCGAACTCGCGAATCTTGTCTTCGATTAGCCGCGCACCCTCTCCGGCTTCCTGAATGAACGTCGGCACCACGCTCTCGACGGCAGGGTGACTGAGGTTCCAAATTGAGGCGAATTGGATGAGAGTCAGGTCGTATTTTTCAGCGAGAGGACGCATCTTTTCGACCTTTTCCATCCCTCGTTTCACCCAACCTTCTGGACGATACGTGCGGTGGTCGCCCGGTTTGAAGGCGTGATCCGGGCCATCGAGATCATCATGGAAAACACCGCCGTAATCGACGACGCGGGTCATGACTTTCACGCCATGCTTTTCACAGGCGGGCAAAGTTAGACCGACTGGCCATGGCTCTAGCGGATTTAAAATGAGCATCGACCAATCGATCAGTGCTCCGAACTTTTCAAGGCAGCCGAGAAGGTCGAGGGAAAATCCGTTAGCCGGTCCGGGCGCGATACCAAGGCGGTCGGTGAGTCCTTCAGTTTTCGCATCTTCGAGAGCCTTCCAAAGCGCTTCGCTGGTGAAGCCGGTGTTGTCCGGGTTGTGCAGCATCAAGAGGTCAAACTTGTCCACTCCGCAACGCTCCAGCTCCTTGCAGGTGGCCATTTTCACAAAATCCGCATAGCCTTCCGGCCCGCGCAATTCAGGGTCGGTGAAGCGTGGGTATCCCTTGCTGCCTTGGCGCTGACCTTCATAAAAATCATGCCCGATCATTCCCACCAGGCTGTAAGTGCTCCGATCAATTCCTTTCAACGCCACGCCTAGCAGCTCGTCCGCCTTGCCATTTCCATACACATCGGAAGTCACGAACGTGCGAATGCCTGACTCGTAAGCCGTCTCGATGCAACCGATGAAGCGTTCCTCGGAAAGTGTTTCGCCAAAGTGCATGAAGCGTCCGCCGCTCCAAGTGCCGTATGCTGTGGTGGTGAGGTCCATGGTGGTGAAAGTATCCGCCACTGAGTATGCCCGCCGCGCCGGACGGTCAACCTCAAGCGTCAACTCATGCGCGGCCATTTATCGGTCTCACTGGCACTTTCGCGATTCTCAGGACTCCGCGAGATAGCGGGCGAGGATAGGTGCTAGATTTTCGGCGGTCTGGGGCGGCCAGATCTTGCGGTCGGTGAAGAGCGCGGTATCGAGCACGCGGTGGCAGGGGCCGTCGGGCGCTTCCGGGATGCGGGAAATGACGTCGCGAATGATGGTTTTCGCGAGAGAACTGTTAGCGTGGAGATTTTCAATGACGCCATCTACCTCAACCGCGGCTTCGTCTTCTTTCCAGCAATCGTAATCGGTCACAAGGGCGAGCGCGGCGGCGGCGATTTCTGCCTCGCGGGCGAGCCGGGCTTCCGGGCCGTTCGTCATGCCAATGATGTCCGCACCTATCAGGCGGTGAAAATTCGCTTCGGAACGGGTCGAGAAAGCCGGACCGTTCATGCAGAGGTAAGTGCCGCCATCGTGGACTTTCGGCGCAAGCGAACGGGCGGAGTCTAATAAGTTAGAACGAAGCAAGGCGCAGTAGGGATCGGCGAATCCGATATGCGCGGCGATTCCGTTGCCAAAAAATGTGTGTTTACCAGCGGTGCCGGTGCGGTCGATGAGCTGGTCCGGCACGACGATGTCACGCGGTGCGAGTTCTTCCCTCAGACTGCCAACAGCAGTAACAGAAACGAGCCAGCGCACTCCTAACGAACGCAAGGCCCAGATGTTCGCACGGTGATTAATCTCATGCGGTAACACGCGGTGGCCCACTCCATGACGCGGCAAGAAACAAACCCGCCGCCCGGCGATGCGCCCCCTAACAACCTTGTCCGATGGATCGCCGAAGGGAGTGGAAATGGCATGCTCCGAGATTTCCTCGAAGCCTTCCATTTCATAAAGCCCGCTGCCGCCGATGATGCCTACCGCCGGTTCACTAAAATTTCCTGAATGCATGAGCTGAGAGATAGGCGGTAGAGGAGAATCCGACAAGGCCACAACTCACGCTACCACGCGGTCTATTTGCGGATGGCCCAGCGGAGCTTCGCCGAGCTGCTGCGAGGGTTCACACGGCGTTCTTCTGGACTGGCGACGATGATTCCATCACTCATTTCCGAGTAAACACCGGTGCGAATTCCGTCCCTCATCGCCTGTTTCACCCGCCGATCTTCGCCGGAATGGAAAGTTAGGATCACCGCACGGCCACCGGATTTCAGGCAGTTAGGAAGAGCCCGGAGAAAGGCATCGAGCGCGACAAATTCCTCATTCACCGCGATCCTAACAGCTTGAAACACCCGGCGCACTGTAAGATCCACTTCGTCCTCATCATTGATTCTTACCGATTCTCGGATCGCCTGAGCGAACGCAGCGGTATTGGCAAAACACCGCCCGGCGAGTGCCTTCGCGATGGATTCCGCACGGGGTTCGTCGGCATTCACATGGAGGGCAACTTCGAGTTTCTCCGCGCTGACTTTCTCTAACCAATCCGCAGCGGAGAGTCCACGAGTGGGGTTCATTCGCATGTCAAGCGGGCCGGTGGTCTTGAAACTGAAGCCGCGTGAAGGATCGTCGAGCTGCATCGATGAGCAGCCGAGATCCGCGAAAACGAAATCTACTTCCGAAACGCCCCGCGATGTTAGGACTTTGGTGATGCCGGCGTAGTTAGATTTTACTGCCTCAAAACGATCTTCCCCGTAGCCTGCGCCACGGATGCGTGCTTCGGCTTTTGGCAGCTCTAGCGGATCGACATCAAGGCCGAGCAATTTTCCGACTGGTGCTATTTTCTCCAAAATTCTCAACGCATGCCCGCCGTAGCCGAGTGTCGTATCCATTCCGATCATCCCGGGTGCGAGGGATAGCGCATCAAGACATTCCGCGACCATGATCGGGAGGTGAGTGCCGGCGGGAGTTTTCCCCGAAGCGATCACCTTGGCCACCGTTTCGCCGTAGCGATCCGCATTGTGCTCCTTGTATTTATCCTCAAACCGCTGCGGATTTTTCCCGCTATAACGCTTCCGGCGGGGTGGCCGTGGAGTTTCCTCGCTCACAGTTCAGAGTATTTCAGGTTGTTGCCCCGGGATTTCTCCACGGGGTAGCGGATGTCGTTGCGGGCGATCTTCGCTTGCATGACCTCGCCGAGATTCATCCCGAGATTGTCGGCAAATTCGAATAACAGAATGGCGACGTCGGCGATCTCGGAGGCGATTTCCTCGCGGTTTTTCTCTAACCGTTTTTCGATTTGTTCTTCCTGCTGCCAGACGAAGTGCTGCATCAGCTCTCCCGCCTCGGCCGCGATCGCGACGGATAGATCTTTTGGGTTATGGAACTTCCGCCAATCACGGGCATCTACAAATGCCTGAATTTGCGCAGTCAGCTCTGCAATCGAATCGCTCATGCCGGGAGACTAGCGACTTGCCAGGCTGGGGCAAACTCTTTGAACCTTGGTCAACAGAGAGCGGGCTTGATCAGGCAAGGACAAGTCCTTCCGCTTCGGCAGCGGTGTTGAGGCGTTGATCGGCGCAGGCAAAGCGAAGATCTTGAAGGCCGGCGGCTTCGAGAGCGAGAACGGCGGCGAGCTGAAGGCTGTCGGCGGCACGCAGGGGGTGAGTGCGGAGAAGGCGGAGTGCGAGCTTACGAACGGCAGCGGTGGGACTCACTTCGTGCCAAGCTTCGGAGAGGGCAGCAAGACGATCACGCGCTAAGCGTGCGGCTGTGGTCTCGATGGAACCTTCTCGAAAGCGACGCTGAAGTGCCGATTCACATTCCACAGGTGTGGCCCACCATACGGCCATCGCGGTGTCTGCCTCTAACATGGCAGTACGGGTTACGCTTTCCGGTTCTTCTACAAGCAAGGCGACGAGGGCGGAACTATCCCAGAAGATCATCGGGATTCCTCCCGCTCAGCGATGACAGCTTGTCTCAACGAGTGGTCGGCCGTAAGGCTTGGCGCGGGCATGGCCAGGAAAGCAACAAGGTCGAACCGAGACTTGGGGAGGGTAAGCAATCCGTCCGCATGCAGAGATTCGAGTGCGGCACTGTGGACCAGAACCGGCTCAAGGCGCGCGACGGGGCGATTGCGTTCCGTAATCAGAATGGACTCACCTTGCTTGACTTGATCGATCAGGCGACTGAATTGGTTTTTTGCGGCAGCAATGTTGGCTGTTTGCATGTAGCCAAGTTGGACATGTTCACAGGAGATGTCAATACTGCAAGTCAGGAAAATCTAACGACACTCTGATTCACTCAGACTGAGCCTGCAAAAATAAAAAACCGCCTGCGCGTGTGCACAGGCGGTTTTGGAATTATTTTGAGGCGCTTGGCTTATTCAGCGGCGACTTCGACGACTTCCTCAGCGGCCTTTTTATTGGCAGTCTTTTTTGCCGGGGCAGCCACTTCATTAGCGGCAGCCACTTCTTCGATTGGCTCTGCGGTGGTCGGACGATCGACCCACTCGATGATGGCCATCGGTGCGGAGTCGCTCATGCGGGCGCCGAGCTTCGTGATGCGGCAGTAGCCACCTTTGCGATCCTTCGATGCAGGGGCGGTTTCGGCGAAAAGCTTTTTCACGATGTCTTCTTGGCGAAGAAAGGCGATGGCTTGGCGGCGGGAATGCAGATCGTCGCGCTTGGCGAGGGTGATCAGCTTCTCGGCGACTGGGCGAAGTGCTTTGGCTTTTCCGAAGGTGGTCTTGATACGGCCATGCTCGATCAGGTTGCATGCCAAGCCGGAAAGCAGGGCACGGCGCTGGGCGGCGTTGCGTTTAAGTTTTACTGTTTTGCTGCGATGTCTCATCGGTTGCTCCGTTTCTAGGTATTATATAAAAATTAGTCGTCGAGGTTTTGAGCGATCAGATCGGCAAGGCCGACTGGTGCTTCGTCTTCCACTCCGAGGCGTGGGCCACGGGAAGCGGCGGCAGGTCCGGAAAGCAACGAGGATTCGAAGGACATGCCGAGGCCGAGGCCGAGTTCGACAAGCTTGTCCTTGATTTCGTTGAGGGACTTCTTGCCGAAATTGCGGTATTTGAGCATTTCTGCTTCTGACTTCATCGCGAGTTGACCCACCGAGGTGATGTTCGCGTTGTTGAGGCAGTTGGCGGCACGAACCGAGAGTTCGATTTCGTTGACCGACATATTGAGAAGCTTCTTGAGAGCGGCGTTTTCTTCGCTGGACTCGGCCGGTGCTTCTTCGAAGTCCACGGCATTTTCGTCGTAGTTGACGAAAACGTCGAGGTGATGACGAAGGATGGCGGAGGCTTGGAGAAGCGCGTCTTGTGGGGTGATGCGTCCGTCGGTCCAGATATCGAGGATCAACTTGTCGAAATCGGTCATTTGGCCGACGCGGGTGGTTTCCACGGAGTATTTAACGCGGGTGACGGGCGAGAAGATCGAATCAATGGCGATGACTCCGATCGGTTGGTCCTTGCGCTTGTTTTCATCACCGGTGGAGAAACCACGTCCAACGCGAACTTCGAATTCGCAATCAAATTTCACCTTCTTATCGAGGGTGCAGATGATCTGGTCCTTGTTGACGATGTCGTAAATATGATCTGCAACGATGTCGCCCGCGGTGACAACGCCTTCTTTTTCCACTTTGATCGTGAGGATACGTGGCTCCTTCTCGTTGTGGCTGAACTTCACCTTCTTCAGGTTGAGCACGATGTCGGTGACATCTTCCACGACTCCAGGGAGGCTGGAAAACTCGTGCTGCACGCCGGCAATACGGACGGAAGTGATCGAGGCGCCCTCAAGAGATGAGAGAAGCACGCGACGAAGTGAGTTACCAATCGTGTGGCCGTATCCGCGCTCGAAAGGCTCGGCGCTGAATTGGGCGTAAGTATCGGTGGCGGTGTCCTCGTTGCGAACGAGGCGGTTCGGAAGCTCGAATCGAGCTAATTTAACTGCTGACATGTTATTTTTTAGTGACCGGGTTACCCTTTTGCGAGCGTGCTGACTCATGAATGGGACAATACAAAGGACCGACGGCGATGGTGAAAATGCTCGCGGGGCGCGACTAAATGACGGGTCAGGAGGGCTGGCAAGGCAATTTTTAACGGATCATTACGAAAAAAATGACCAAATCAGAACAATTCATGAAAATATCGCTAGATTTCCTATCTGTTATGGTACAGGTTGTCTCCGCAATCCACAATAAAACTATGAAATCAAAGAAAAATCTAACCCGATTCACCTATGAAACAGCAGCCTTCGAAGGATGGCGTCTGTGCATCAGCCGTGCTGGAACTACCTTCACTAAATACTTCCCTGATAAGAAGTTCGGTGGCGGCAAGAAGTCCCTCGCAGCAGCTGAAGCAGTGCTCGTTGAACTCAAGGCTCTAATCGAAGGCGCAAAGCGTGTCGACGGAAAGTTGAGCCCAGCAACGGTCAAAAAAGGTGAAAAGTTGTTGGCAGAGTCATAATTTCCTTCGGTAGGAGTTTACAAAACTTGCGCGGAATTTCCAGCAAGTCTAATTTTCTCCAACATGCCGAAAGAAATTGTCACTGTAATTCATTGGTTTCGCCGCGATCTTCGCATCGCAGATAACATGGCTCTCAGCCACGCGGCGAAACCCGACTTACCGATTGTTCCTCTTTATATTTTAAGCGACTGGCAAAAGTCGCACCCTTGGACAGGTCCGAATCGGCAGCATTTTCTCTGCCAAGCACTTGAATCCCTTGCCCAAAATCTGGAGAGTCTGGGTGGCAGGCTGATCGTCAGACAGGGAAAAGCGGTCGAAGTTCTCCGACAGCTCATCAAGGAAAGCCACACTGTCGCATTGCATTTTAATGCGGATCCAGACCCATTTGGGAAATCCGTGGAAGTGAAAGTTCGCCAGCTTTGCGCGGAGCTCGGAGTGGAATGTCATTCCCATGCAGACGCCGCGTTGCACACTCCAGATGAGGTTCTGACTCAAAGTGCCTTGCCCTATCGGGTTTATACGCCCTATAGCAGAAACTGGCTCGCGTTACCAAAGGCGTCGCCTATTTCAAAACCAAAAGCTCTGCGCACGCCCGCGCATCTGAGCTCACTCCCATTACCAAGCGTGAAAGTTTGGGGCTTGAAAGTCCCACCCACCGAGATGCTCGCAGCCGGTGAACGAGCGGCTCGCGAGCGCTTGAAAGCCGCCATCGCCGGAAAAATTCAGCATTACTCGGCAAATCGGGATTTCCCAGCGAAGGGGGGAACGTCCCGGATTTCGCAGGACCTTCGCTACGGGCTCATCTCGATTCGGACGGTTTATGCCGAAGCAATGAAAGCACGCGTGGCCGCCAGCCTTCCCGACCGACTTGGAATCGATGTTTTTATCAAGGAACTCGCGTGGCGGGAATTCTATTTCGCCATCCTCCACCACTTCCCGAATGTATTAGATGAAGAGTTCAACGCCGATTGGCGCGGCCTACCCTGGGACGAGCCGGGCGAAAAATTCGACGCTTGGAAACAAGGGCGCACCGGATTTCCAATCGTGGATGCCGGAATGCGCGAACTCACCGCCACTGGATTCATGCACAACCGTGTCCGCATGATCACGGCGATGTTTCTAACTAAAGATCTCCACATCGACTGGAAGCAGGGAGAGTCTTGGTTCATGCAAAATCTCGTCGATGGGGAAATCGCATCTAACAACGGTGGTTGGCAATGGTCCGCTGGCACCGGTGCCGATGCCGCGCCTTATTTCCGCATTCAAAATCCGTGGTCGCAAACTACTCGCTACGATGCCGATGGGATTTATATCAAACGCTGGATTCCGGAGCTCGCGAATTGCCACCCATCCTTATTCCTTGAAGCGCCTAAAAACGGATTGCCCATCGCCAAGGGCTATCCCCTGCCCTGCGTGGATCACAAAACCGAACGCGAGCGCACACTCGCCATCTTTAAAAAACACCGCGAAGGAATCCGATAATCTCCCGTGCAAAACCCATCTCCCCTGCTAGCCTCGCCCGTGAAAAATATTTTTCTACTTGGAATCACCGCCCTCTTCTGCGCTTGCAACTCAAAACCCACCGATGGCCCCGCTCCGTTGCGGGTGGGCATGGAACTTAGCACCCCGCCGTTTGAAATGGTCGATCGCGCGGGAAATCCAGATGGTATTGGTGTTAGGCTGGCCGAGGCTTTGGCAAAACAACTCAAGCGCCCGCTCGATATTCAAGTCATGGCATTCAAAGGTCTGGAAACCGCTCTCAAGACGGGAAAAATCGACGTTATTCTTTCTAGCATGACCGATACACCAAAACGCCGCGAATCGATCGACTTCTCGGATGCTTATTGCAAAATTGGTCTCGCGCTGTTAGTCGGAAAAGATTCGAGTGTCCAAGGCCCAGCCGATCTCAATCAGCCGGGACGGAAAATCGTGGCCCGCCTGGGCACCACCGCCGTGGATTACGTGAAAACCCATTTCCCCAAAGCTGAACTGATTCTGCTAGATCAAAACGCCGCTTGCCTGCTAGAGGTGACCCAGAAAAAAGCGGACGCTTTCATTTACGATCAGCTCTCGATTTTAAAACTCCACCTCGCCCAAGTGGAAAACACGCGCGCCTTGCTAGATCCATTGCAGACCGAATCCTGGGCCATGGCTCTTCGCAAGGATGACGGAAAACTGAAGGAACAAATTAACGCGTTCCTTAAGGATTTCCGCGCTAACGGTGGCATGGACGCACTGGGACAAAAATACCTCAAGGTGGAAAAAGCCGCGCTCAAGGAACGCGGTGTGCCATTTGTCCTCGAATGAAAATCCGCACCTTGCTGCTAGGTTCCTTAATCATGTTAGTTCTCGGACTGGCATGCTGGCAGGTGCTGGCCTCTCTCCGCTACCATTGGAACTGGGCGGGGATTTGGGAACAGCGCGGATTGCTGATGCGCGGGTGGGGACTCACGATTCTCATTTCGTTAGGTGCCCTGATCGGGACGGTTCTTTTCGGACTTCTGCTCGCAATCGGTCAGGAAGCGAAGGAACCCGTGCTGCGTTCGGTCTGTCTTGGCTACGTGGAGCTTATTCGCGGCACTCCCTTGCTCACTCAGCTTCTGCTAGGCTACTACGTCATCGCGGCCGCGTTTCACATCGATAACAAAATCCTTGCTGGAATCATTTTACTCACCTCATTCGAAGCTGCCTACATGGCAGAAATCTTACGTGGCGGCGTCGCCAGCATCGAGCGGGCACAGTGGGATGCTGCGCGTGCCTTGGGCTTTGATCGAAAACAAACGTGGCGGTTTGTCATTCTCCCGCAAGCCCTGCGCCGTGTGCTGCCGGGCATGGCCGGTCAATGCGCTTCGTTGGTGAAGGACTCCAGCCTGCTGAGCGTGTTAGGTGTGGTGGAATTTGCGAAACAAACCGACGTCGCAGTAAGCACCGCCAGCTCGCCGTTAGAAGGCTACATCCCGATGGCCATCGGCTACCTCGCACTCACGCTGCCTCTGAGCTGGCTCGTGCGGCGCTTGGAAATGAAATGGAGGGGCTTATGAAATTGCACGTCGCAGACTTGGTCAAAAGTTATGGCACCCAACGCGCTCTCGACGGACTTTCGCTCGATCTACCCGGGGGCACCCGCTGCCTCGCGCTCATCGGTCCATCCGGCGGCGGGAAATCCACACTGCTGCGGCACCTCGGGGGGCTCGAATTGCCAGATGCGGGCAGCATCGAAGTCAACGGAAGTCTTCTATCAAACAATGAAAATGAACTCCGTCGATTCAGGCGAAGGAATGGTTTTCTTTTCCAAGGATATAACCTTTTCCCCCACCTAACGGCAATGCAGAACATCGTGCTGCCACTCGTCGAAGTGCATGGGAAAACTCCAGCAGAAGCCAATGATCTCGCCGTCACGAATCTGGAGCGTTTCGGACTCGCGCACCATTCCGCGAAACTTTCTGTCCAACTGAGCGGTGGCCAGCAGCAACGCGTCGCTCTCATCCGTGCGATGGTCGCCGCTCCCGAACTTCTGTTTCTCGATGAACCGACCGCCGCGCTTGATCCGGAAATGACGGTGGAAGTGCTAGAACTGGTGCGCGAGTTAATCCTCGGTGGCCAGGATGTGATCTTATGCACTCACGAAATGGGCTTCGCCCGCGCCGTCGCCGATGCAGTGGCCTTCATTTCGGATGGAAAAATCAACGAGTGCGCAGGGCCAGAACAGCTTTTCAACACGCCCGTTGATTCAGACGTAAAGCGATTCTTGGGAAGAGTGTTAGAATTCAGATAGTCACCAAGCTTTTCCACGGGATGTCACGGTGTTCTCCCTTGCCGTATGCTGAGAGGAGACGGACCATCGCTACGAGGTAAGTCCCGTTCATCGTGAATGCAGTTTGAATTGCATTTAACACCTTCGGGGACCACATCCCGATGAAATCCCTATCCGTGGTTGACTCTCCTTGGCACAAGCCTGGGTCCGCCAGGGTTACTGCCATTGCCTTGACAGAGCCTTTCGTGGAAAACAATGTCAGCGCTGATATGATAGACGAAACTTCTTACTATGCGGGCTTGGACATCGGTGGCACCACGGTGAAGGCTGTTTTGGTGAATCACTTGGCCGAGCAGGCCGGGCCGCTGACGGAGGTGAGAAGCCTCGTCAAAAATGGCTATGACGCGACTTTTGGTCAGCTCGATCAAGCACTCGACCAGCTCGCCGCGGGTGCGGGAATCGAGCGAAGTGCCATTAAAGGTATCGGCCTGGACGTGCCGGCACCTAGCAGCGACGGAGTCATCTGGGGGCGCGCCAATCTGGGTGAGGACTGGGTGGGCACCGACATCCGCGGCAAACTTTCCGCGCGCACCGGCATTCCTGTTTTCATGACCAACGATGGAAACGCAGCGGCCCTCGGTGAATACGCACTGCGCCGCAACCATCTTGGCAGCCTGATGCTGATCGCTCCTGGCACTGGATTGGGAGGCGGGCTGGTGCTTCCCGGCGGACGAAGTTACGAGGGAGCAAACGGACTTTCGTTAGAAGTCGGCCATATCAGCGTGCCTTTCCGCGAGGATGATGGCGAGCTACCGACCTGCTCTTGCGGTTTGAAAGGATGCGCGGAAGCATGGGTTTCACTCGTGGCACTGCGCCGCCGCTTGCGTCTGGAACTGGCCAAACCGGAATGGGCGGCGCATCCTCTCAACCAGGGCGATGTGC
This sequence comes from Akkermansiaceae bacterium, assembly GCA_043758615.1. GTDB lineage: Bacteria > Verrucomicrobiota > Verrucomicrobiia > Verrucomicrobiales > Akkermansiaceae > Luteolibacter. Next base: position 4,536 of record JAYVNE010000112.1, on the reverse strand, counting down.
CCGTGGAGGAAAAAGCATTCAAGCTGCGCGAATTCGCGGAAAAGGGCGATCCGCTAGCGGTGCAAATTTTCAAACAACAGGGATTCATCCTCGGCTACGCGATTGCTGATCTGGTGCGCGTTTTCGATCCAGGCCTCGTCGTGATCGGCGGCGGCCTAGCAGAAACTTCCTTCCGTGATCAATACATGGGGTGGATTCAGGAAGGCTTTGCCGACCGCGCGTGGCCGGTTTACCGTCACAGCCCGCTCGACCCTGCAATCGTGACCACCGAGTTCGAGTGGGCGCTGGGTGGCGATGCTGCCGCCGCGATTGGGATGGCATACACGGCTAACGAATTGTTTGACTAACTGATCGGCGGCGGCGTGATGCCGCTTATTGATTCGACTTATCAAATGCGGCATCGAAGGCCAACTTGCTAGAGGGGAAATCCACACTGCGCACGAAGGCGGCAGCTTCTTCACCACCGTGAACGCGGTCCATGCGGATATCTTCCCACTCAACGGATAGAGGGCCTTGGTAGCCGACATCGTTGAGCGCCACGATGATATCTTCGAACTCGATATCGCCACGGCCCAGTGAGCGGAAGTCCCAGAAACGCCGGGCATCGCCAAAATTCGTGTGGCCACCGAATACGCCGACGGTGCCATCTCCATGATTCCACCAGACGTCTTTCATGTGGACATGATAGATTCGGGTGCCGAGGTCCCGGATGAATTTCACATAATCGACGCCCTGATAGCCAAGGTGTGATGGATCGTAATTGAAGCCGAAGCGCTTGTGATTTCCCACCGCTGCTAGAGCGCGTTGGGCGGAAGCGATGTCGAAGGCGATTTCTGTTGGATGGACTTCTAAAGCGAAGTTCACATCTAATTTGTCATAAGCATCGAGAATCGGTAGCCAGCGTTTCGCAAAGTCCTTAAAGCCCTTTTCATAATACTCCTGAGACGTGGGCGGAAAGGCATAGATCGAGTGCCAGATCGAGGAGCCAGTGAAACCATTGACCACGGCGGGAAACTCGTCCTTGCCTTTGCGGCCGGGCTTCGCATTGAAAAACGCACGGGCGGCCTTACCGGTAGCGATCATTTTCTTCGCCGCACGCTTGCGAACGCCTTCCGGATCGCCATCGCCCCAGACATCGGGAGCAAGGATTGCCTTGTGACGCTCGTCGATTAAATCGCAAACCGCTTGGCCGACGAGGTGGTTAGAAATCGCATAACAGGTGAGTCCGTGATCTGCTAACAGTTCCCATTTTTCCTTCACATAGGATTTTTGAGAAATCGCCGCATCGACATCGAAGTGATCGCCCCAACAGGCGAGTTCGAGGCCATCGTAGCCCATCTCACGAGCGAGCGGCGCGAGTTTTTCGAGCGGGAGATCGGCCCATTGGCCGGTGAAAAGTGTGACAGGGCGTGACATGGTAGGATGGGATAGGGTGTAATGGATTCGATGAAAATTTAAGTGTGATCAAAAGTCAAAAACGAGGATGCCGCACTAACTCTTTCGCTCGATTTTAACTTTCCAAATTTTCCTGAGACGATCTGCGACCGTAAAGTCACGGTAAGCTTGCTCGCCGACGCGCGAAACACTCTCCAGCCCGCGAATGGAGGAGGTGAGGAATATTTCGCTCGCCGAATGCAAGTCATCGAGTGTCAGCGTGCATTCTTGTCGAGCGATCCCACAGCGGTTTGCGAGATCAAGCACCACCTCGCGGGTGATTCCCGGCAGACAACCGGATTCTAGCGACGGGGTGAGCAGCACGCCATTTTTCACGATGAATAGGTTCGCAGTGGCGGCTTCACAAAGCTGGCCGGCGGTGTTGAGAAAGAGCGTTTCTTGAAACCCGAGACGCCGGGCGTGATCGAGGGCGACGAGGTTTTCTGCGTAAGAGGCGCATTTCAACCCAGCCAATGGCGAGTGCTCATTCCGCCGCCAAGGAGCTAAATTCACCTGAATTTCCCTGGGTGGCTCTATGACTGCGAAGGCCATCATCCATAACAGGGGCGAGGTTCCAAGGGAAAGATCATCGACCGGGCCGCTGCCCGCCGTCATGGTGAGCCGGACTCTGGCGCGTCCTACATCGAGTCCATTTTTCACGAGTAACTCAGCGATGATCTCCTCAAGATCCGGGAGCACCATTGGCCAGCCAAGCCGCTTGCAGCCACTCCGCAAGCGGGCGAGGTGCTGCTCCGCGAAAACGGGCACTCCATCGAGGGCCAACATCGTTTCAAACAAGCCCAGTCCTAAGATCGAGCCGCGATCTAGCAGAGATGCGGGGAAATCGAGTGGGTCGAGCCATTCGCCGTTACACCAGATTTGAGTCATCGCTCGTAATTAAGCGCGATGGGTGGATTTTGTAAACTCTTGCGTGCCGACGACGGATGGTCGAGATTCCGCCATGCGTTTTTTCGTGTTTGTGTGTGGTGTGACGATCATGGCGATGGGCGTGGCGACCAGCCGGCTGATGGTCCGGGATGAGTGGATGGGATTTTTTCAAGGCGCACTCACGCTCGGTGGCGGAATGATCATCTGCGGCCTTTTTTCGCTGAAAATGCCATGGCACGGGCTGATCGGCGCGGGCGTGCTGGCACTTCTTGGCGCGGCTCGTGGGCTGGGAAATATCCCGGGAGTCATCAAATTTTTTGGGGGTGATCGCGGGCGAGGCAGCCTGCCGGTTTTTGAATTCGGGGTGACGGTGATCTGTATCTTGCTGCTGCTGCGCGTCATCCGGACATTGCAAAGGGAACGGCTGCGGCGGATGCTAGAGTCGGGGGAGTGAACCCGGGGATGTTCGGGACACCCTCATTTCTATCGGGAGCGCGCGCTTTGCCGGGTGAATTTGCCGCAGTTTCTCGCCGTGACCCGGGCTTGAAAAACCCTCCCATGAGGGTTTCTCCGTTCTTGCACTTCGCTGCGTTCCGCCATTTGATGCCCGCCTATGCCCACTGTTGCCATCGTCGGACGCCCAAATGTAGGGAAGTCCGCCCTCTTTAACCGCCTCGCTGGGCGGAAGATCGCTATTGTCCACGATCAACCGGGCGTCACTCGCGATCGCATTGCCGCACCCTCCCAGGCCACACAGGTCGCTTGCACCTTGATCGATACGGGCGGCATCGGCGGCGGCATTGAAGATGGTTTCGACGAACAAGTCTCCATCGAGGCGGATATCGCCATGCAAACTGCGGACTTGATTCTGTTCGTCGTGGATGCCCATTCCGGACTAACAGCGGTGGACCAAGCGCTGGCGCAAAAACTTCGCAAAGCAAAACCACCCGTTCTGCTAGTTATTAACAAAGTGGACGACGATAAACACGAGTCATCGCACTCGGATTTCACCCGCCTGGGTCTAGGCAACAGTGTCTTCGTTTCTGCAGAGCATGGTCGGAATTTTGGCCACCTTTGCGACGAAATCGACGCCGTGATCGCCCCGTTAGTTTCTGAAACCGAAGCAGAGGCCATCGTCGCGGAAGCCGTGGGCATCAAGCTCGCCATCGTCGGCAAGCCAAACGCGGGTAAATCCTCCCTCGTCAATGCGATCCTCAAAGACGAGCGCACCATTGTCTCGGAAATCGCAGGCACCACCCGCGATGCCGTCGATCTGCCTTACACATTTGCCGGAGAAAACTTCACACTCATCGACACCGCCGGCCTCCGCCCACGCGCAAAACGCGACAATTCCGTCGAAGTCTTCTCAGCGATGCGCACCGAAAAGGCCGTCCGCCGTTCTGACTTGTGCATTCTCGTGATCGATCTAGCAGCCGGCATCACCTCGATGGATCGCAAGATCGCCCAGCTCATCATGGAGGAAAAAAAACCCTGCCTGATCGTGCTCAATAAGTTCGACCTCTTTCACCCCGGAGCCAACCGCACCGCGCGCCTTGAAGAAGCGACGGAACACTGCCGCAAGGAATTGTTCTTCCTCCATTACGCGCCTTTCGTCGCCTGCTCGGCAAAAACCGGAGGTTCCGTAGAACACGTGCTCAAAGAAGCTCTCAAAATCAAAAAAGGCGCGCAAAACATTCCCGGCACCGGCCAACTCAATCGCATCCTCCAAGGTGCCTTCGAAGCAACTCCGCCGCCGATTGATAACAAGCTCCGCAAACGCCTCAAACTCTACTACGCCACCGCCGCCGTGGAGGAAAAATACAGCGTCATCCCGGTGCCCACGATCGTGCTCTTCGTCAACGACAAGCGCCTCATGGCTAACAGTTACGAATCTTACATCGTCAATAAATACCGCGCTGCTCACCCCGCGCCCGGCATTCCGGTAGTGCTTTCCGTCCGTTCCCGTTCGAGAAAAGAATGGGAGCCTCGCCAGAAACCGCAGGGACATTAATTTTAGCAACCCGCATATTACCGCACGGGCGGGAAAAGCCAAGGCTTCCGATGAAGACGCTGTTAGACTATTATAGACCTGTAACTTTAAATCTTGCTAAGCCATTAGGGGACTTCCAAAAACTCACAATCTATTGTAATCCAATGAATTGTGGCACGTAAAATGCTTTTAATATATCTAATGAAATCGGGAAAAAGATATAT
>JAYVNE010000111.1:0-14897 GCA_043758615.1 Akkermansiaceae bacterium | reverse complement strand
GAAGTTTTGTGGAATCCCTGCGAGGCGGATGCGGCTGTGGAGAAGGGGTTTGAACCCCCTTCTCCTTATTACTCCAAAACCCACAAATCTTTATGCGCCTCAGTATAGACGGTGCTCGGGGTGGCATGAATCAATGTCGATAGCCTTGACACATTCCAAAGCGGCAAAGTCACGCAAGCTCCGCTGCCACTACGCAGTCAAATTCGGCAGTCAAAGGGTCGAAACCGACTAAGGCCGGAACCGAGCTACCAGTCTGCGAGAAGTCCTCAACTTACCCTCCCGCCCGCTCGTGCTCTCGACCACCTCCGTCGACCAAGAGGGACTCGACTTCCATTCATACTGCCGCCGCTTCGTTCATTGGAAGCTACTGAGGCGCCACCAACCATTGATTTAGCAAGGATTTTTCCGAGACGGGTATGTCAATCAGGCCGATTCGTGCGGGGCGTCGGGGGGGGGGGCGAGAGGACCTAGCAGATATCACCGCAAAGGAGGGCTGGGACTGGGGGCGGGAGCTTGTTGGAAAATGAAGGGGACATTCTAATTGGCCGGCTCATCGCTCCTTGTCCAGATTCCTGTATGTTTTGGGCGTGGTTCATTTTCATCGGCTTTGTTTTCCTGATGCTGGCACTTGATCTCGGCGTCTTTCACCGGAAATCCCATATCGTTGGCTTCAAGGAGTCGCTGGGCTGGTCAGCGGTTTGGATCACGCTCGGCTTGTCGTTTTCGATTCTCGTTTATTTTGCTTATGAGCGCCACTGGTTCGGCCTCGGCCTGGCGGTGGATGCTGTGGATAAGCTGGTGAACACCGGTCAGCTTGCTGCCACCAAATATCTAACCGCCTACGTGGTAGAAAAATCCCTGAGCGTGGATAACATCTTTGTCATTGCCATAGTTTTTGGTTCATTGGCGGTCCCCGCTCGCTATCAGCACCGGGTGCTATTCTGGGGCATTCTAGGGGCGCTGGTGATGCGCGGAGGAATGATCGGCATCGGGGCGGTTCTCGTGCAGAGTTTCCATTGGATCCTCTATGTCTTCGGAGCTTTCCTGATGTTCACTGGAGTCAAAATGCTGGTGATGAAGGAAAAGGAGGAGCATCCGGAGAATAACCCAGTCGTCCGATGGATTCGAAATTTTTTTCCAGTGACCCGGGAATTTCACGGGCAGCACTTCGCTGTTAGGGCAGGTAGCAAGTGGTCTCACGAAGCCGCCGAACCGGGCCTAACGGCCAAACCTGACCCGGTCGTGGATAGCGCTGTTCCGGGCAAATGGTTGTTCACGCCGCTTGCGGTCGCTCTGATTTTAGTGGAAGTGACTGATCTGATTTTTGCCGTGGATTCGATCCCCGCCGTGTTCGCGATCACGGCGGATCCCTTCCTTGTTTTCACCAGCAATGTCTTCGCCATCCTTGGGCTTCGTTCGCTGTATTTCGCGTTGGCAGGCCTGATCACCAAGTTCATCTATCTGAAGCCCGCTCTATCAGCCGTGCTGATTCTCGTGGGTGTTAAAATGCTCGCCGCGAAATGGCTCAAATTATGGCTAGGTGACTCATTTAACCTAACGGTTTTATTGGTCATTCTCACCATCATTGCCACCGGCGTGGTCGCCTCATTGTTAGCTGCTTCCAAAGGCGAGCTCAAAGCTCCCGCAGAAGAGTGACCTACACCGCAGGCTGAAACTCATTTCTCCGGCGGCGGGGGACCGTCCGGCTTCGGTGCAGGCGGCGGAAAATCTTCAGGAGAAATTTTCTGATCATGGTTCCTATCGAGAAGTTCGAAACGATCCTCCTGCTGATCTTCGGTGAGGTTTTTCACCGCGGGACCCAAACGGAACTCTTCGAATGAAAGGGCTCCATCGCCATTGGTATCGAGTTTTTTGTTGAAGTGGCCAGGTTCATCCCGAGGTCCTTCGTCATCCGCTCTCGGGCCATCAAACCCATTCGGGCCGCGCTTGCCGTCCGGGTGTTTAAACGGTGGTTCGGGGCGGTCACTGGGTGAAATAACGCCATCACCATTGGTATCCAAGCGCTTAAAAACGGCCTGCTGCCTTTCGGGAGGAAGCTTTTTGAAGAACTCCCCCAACTTGAATTCCTCGAAGCTGACGCCGCCACTTTTATCAGTATCAAGTTCCCACAAGCGCTGCATCCGGTGAGCGTCGCCACCCTCCCGACCTTTACCGATGCTTCCGAGTTCCTCACGGCTGAGTTTGCCGTCCTTATCTTTATCTAAGCGTGTGAACAGATTCGCGCGTTTTTCATCGGGTAGATTTTGGACTCTCGGCATGGCGTCGAACTCCATTTTCGAAATAAAGCCATCGTGATCCATGTCCGCCATCTTCCACCGCTCCATCGGGGGTCTCGGAGGGCTGTGGCGGGGGCCTTTTTGATCGTTGGGTGGCCCGGGTTTGTCGTTTTCAGGCTCGGCGAGGCACAGTCCTGGAAATAACAAACTGGCGATCACTAAAAAGGCAGGGGTGGTTTTCATGAACGGTTCGCGCTTGTTTGGCCGCCTCCGACGGGGCGACGCAGGTAGAAACTCCAGAGCCCGAAAAAAGTTTCGGCTTGCGGCTTAATAACGTGTAGTTATCCCGAGCCATCATCCGTCATGCACATCCGAGACATCCTTACCGACTCCAATCCGTCACTTTCGTTCGAGTTTTTCCCACCCCGGACGGCGGCGTCTTGGGAGGATTTATATCAAGCAATCCGCGAGCTGGAGCCTCTGCACCCGTCGTTTGTCTCGGTGACCTATGGCGCGGGGGGCGGCACCCGCGAGCTGACGCACGATTTAGTTGTTAGAATTACCGAAACCACCTCGATCCCACCGGTTCCCCATCTGACTTGCGTGGGGCACTCGGAGCAGGAGGTGACGGAAATTCTTGAGCGCTATGCTGCTGCCGGCGTTTCTAACATCTTGGCCCTGCGGGGTGACCCGCCGCGGGATCGGCCCGACTATGATTGGTCGGAAAGCGGTTTCCGCCATGCGGCCGACCTGGTGCGGTTTATCAAAAAATTCAACGAGTCCGGTGTCCACCCGGATCCCCGCGGATTCGGAATCGGTGTGGCGGGGTTCCCAGAAGGCCACCCTACCACGCCTAACCGGATGGTTGAACTCGATTTTCTCAAGGCCAAGGTGGACGAAGGCGCGGACTACATTTGCACGCAACTGTTCTTCGATAACCATGATTTTTTCGATTTCCGGGATCGTTGCGCGCTGGGTGGAATTCATGTGCCCATTATCGCCGGTGTGATGCCGGTAACCTCATTGTCCGGCATGAAGCGGATGGCGGAGCTCGCTGCGGGGGCAAGGTATCCCGCGAAGCTGATTCGTGCGCTCGACCGTGCAAAGTCCAACCCGGAATCCGTGGAACGGGTAGGGATTCATTACGCAGCTGAGCAATGTGCCGGGCTTTTGCATGAAGGGGTGGACGGAATCCATTTATACACTCTCAACAAAAGCCACGCGACACAGGAAATCTATCAAAGCCTCGGCCTAACGACTGTTGGTTAATGTCTATCGGCGACCTTGCTGATAGACTTCCTCCGCTTGTTTCAAGGTGATTTCATAAAGGCTTCCCGCGATCGGGACGGTGATTGGAATCCGGTGTGTTTCCGGGTCGATTGGATATTGTTCGGACAACCTGGGCGTGCGTTCGAAGGCATCATGGGGCACCGAAATTTTGAATGAGCCCTCGTAGCGCAACATCCGTGAAAGACGCTCGGATGCCTGTTCTTCGAGGCGGCGCATTTCAAGACTCAGACCGAGGCGATCAAACAATGAAGCCGGCCCCTCAACTTGAGTGCCTTCTTTGAGGCGTTTCGCTTCGAGCGCGGCACGTTTGAGAGTGAAATTTACCGTATCATCCTTGGTTTGCTGATCATCCGTTTTCCCATCGTCAGCGAGGAAAATGGGTGCGCCACTCTTCGCCGTTTGTTCAACGGCCAACTTGGTTTCCTCTGCTGTGGGTAATCTCACCCGCATGCTACCCTCGAGGGTAAAGAGATCGCTCGCCTTCAAATTCACATCCGTTAGAATCAGCCCCCCGCTGGTGGTTTTGATCTGGAATGAGCCTTCGCTGAAATCCACACGGTGGTAGTTTCTTGAATAGTCCACAACGGAGAGCGCCTTGAGCAAATGCACGCGCTCCCGCAGAGAAATGATGTCCTGGCCATCAAGCACGACTTGTCCCTCGAAACCGATCCCCTCCGAGGCGTTCGTTGATCCGGAAAGTTTGAAGTCGCCAGAGAAGGTGCCCTCCACAAAGCTTCGAAAGGCAGTAGGCAAGACGCTTTCCAGCGAAATGTTTCGCACTTTCGCTAGGCCCATGACGGTGGGCCGCTCACCGCCGATTACTTTTGTTCCGGTTAGATTAATGACGCTTGTTCCCTGCTTGAACTCGGCCTTTTCAAAAGTGAACCCCTTCGCGTCACAAACCACTACCAGGTTTTCTATCGTCAAATTTTTCAACCAATTCTGGGAAAAGGTGCCTCCGCGAAACACCATTTTCATGCCTCCGTCGTAGCGCAAAATCTTGAGCTCACTGTCTTGGATCGCACCCTGAGTCGGGTCGGAAAATCCCCAATGCAGCGAGGCATCCGCCACCTCGATGTTATGCACCACGACTTTGGGGAATTTCCTGAAAATCGCATCTGAGATCGCTTGCGCGGATTGTGCATCGTCGGTACCGGCACGGAGGTCCATGTCGAGCTTGGAAATCAGAATCGTGCCGGGATCCCATTGCCCTCTCAAGCCGTCAAGCAGGCCCATCTTACAGCGGATGTTCCTTGCCTCCATGGTGGTAAAAAAGGCGTCCTTTCCGCCTTGGCAGGCAAAACGGCTGATTCCAAGCCGCCCCTGAATTTGTGAAAACCCCCGCAATTGGGATTCATTGGCGGATAGTCCTGTCTCCAAGGAGACTCTGATTGCGTTCTGGAATTTCGGGCTGTCTGCTTGTTTCACCAGATAGACCCACGTCGCAGCCGCAGCGACCAAGACAAAAATCAACAGGCGGAAACTGAGGTTGAATGCGTGGAACAATGCCCTGCCTCTTGTCCCGCTGCTGGACATCGAGTAACGGATTTGGAACCAAAAGCCTTGGTGCGCCACCCACTGACTCAAACGTTCATTGAAATTTTTCGATTGCTCAGGTTCCATATTTCCACTCGCCTTGCAGCGCGGAAAGTAAAACCCCGCCCTGTCAGCGAGGCGAGGGAAATTTGCCTCGCGCAGCCGCCATTCACCCCATACGACCACCCTCCATGGAAGCCAACGACTACAAAGTCCGCCTCGAAATTTTTGAAGGGCCACTCGACCTGCTCCTTTACCTGATCAAAAAAGATGAAGTGGATATCCATTCCATTTCCATCGAGCGCATCACTCGCCAGTATCTCGATTATATCAACACCTTCAAGTTGCTCAACATCGACCTTGCATCCGAGTTCATCGTGATGGCGGCTAATCTAATGTATTTGAAAAGCCGGACCTTGCTTCCTCGCGTCGATCAACCCCCAGAAGAAGATGCGGAAGAGGATGATCCGCGCTGGGAACTGATCCGGCAACTCATCGAATACAAAAAATTCAAGGACGCCGCTGGGTTTCTCTGTCTTCGTGAGTTAGAGCAGGAAGGCCGCTTCGCCCATCAGCCGGATGCCGATGATAAGCCTGAGGTGGAGCCCGCAACACTAGCAGATGTATCCATCTTCGATCTGATTCGCGCCTTTCAAAATGTTTTGAAGCGCTTTGAGGAATCACACGACTTCGGCGATATTATCGATGACCGCTACACGGTATCGGATAAAATCGAACTTTTCCTCAGCCACTTCGCGCCTGGCGAATCTAGGCGCTTTGAAGAGCTTTTTGAAAGTGCCACCACCAAGGCGGAGGTCATCGTCACCTTTCTTGCGCTGTTAGAATTAATGAAGCTCAATCAATTCGTCGTCCGTCAGCGCGAGCTGCTCGGTGACATCGTGATCGAAAGACGAGACAATGCCTCTGTGGCCGCACTCGAAGCTGCGGAAGTTGGCGCCGATTACGAGTGAGTCAGCTCAAACGGAAGACGATCCGAGCCTTGGTCAAATCGTAGGGAGACATTTCCATCTTCACCTTGTCGCCGACGACAAGGCGGATGAAGCGCTTGCGCATTTTCCCGGAAATGTGCGCGAGGACCTCGTGCCCGCTTTCCAGTTTCACCCGGAACATGGTTCCTGCGAGAACTTGTGAAATTTCGCCATCGACCTCCACTGCCTTTTCCTCTTCATCCTTGGTGGATCGTTTCGGTGGACCGTAACGATTACGGTTTCGGGTGGGACGGCGTCCGGACTTCTGTGGGCGAGGAGGCATAGTGGCTTTGGATCAGGTGCAAGGCAGAATGAAATTTCCAAGCCCGCTGCGCTTGGGGTAGCTTATCCGTTCCGGCCCATCAACCCCAAAAAACACAGCAATTGCTCAATCTTCCTCTTTTCCGTGTCACCCCATGCTTGCCAAGCCGTCACTGAGGCTTCAAATTTCCGTGTGAAGCCATCGATCCATGGTATTTTAAAAACCGCACTATTTTCACTGCCATGTTAGAGATTACCGAAAAAGAACTCCCCCCGAATCTAAAACCCCTCTGGCTCAAAGCCCTCAGCGCCGTACAAACTTCGAATCTGACGTACGGAATCAGCCTTCTCCAAGCGGTGCTCAAGGACTCCCCAGGCTTCCTTGAAGGGCGCAAAATGCTGCGTAAGTGCGAGCTTCAAATTGCGGGCGGCGCGAAGAAAAAAGCGGGGCTATTCGGCATGCAGACGGGTGGCATGGGCGTCATGAAACTAGCAGGACAAGCAAAAAAAGATCCCGCAGGCACGTTACCTCTTATCGAGAAAGAGCTTGAAAAAGACCCTCTCAGTGATTCTGCCAACGAATTGCTTTTCGACACCTGCCTCAAGCTCGAACTCTTCGAAACGGCTGCCTTCGCTCTCGAAACCGTGCGCAAGGGAAGCCCGGAAAATGCAAAATTGCTTCATCGGCTTGCCGAGTTTTACATCACCCGCGAGCAACCCACGCTGGCATCGAATGTTTATAACGACATCATCAAGCATCATCCCACCGATGGTGTGGCCATCAAAGGCTCCAAGGACGCTTCCGCACGCGCCTCAATGCAAAAGGGCAAGTGGGATGAAAATGCCGACATGCGCTCCCTGATGAAAAGTTCCGCAGAATTCGAGGAGCTCGAAAAAGCATCCCGCACCGGCCTCACCCGCGAACAACTCGAAGAACGTCGCGACAGGATTATTGAAAAATACAATGCCGACCCAAATCACCTCGCCACGGTCAAGGATCTCGCCGCCATTTACGAACAACTTGAAGACTGGCACAGTGCCCATACGTTCTACACATGGGCACACACTCTGAGCAACGGTGATGTGGCACTCGCGACCAAGGCTTCCACGATGAATGACCGCGCCATCGAGTTCGACATGAAAAATCTGGAGATCGCTGCGGCGGCGGATCCCGATAATGCCGAACTCAAAGCCGCACTCGACCTCCGCAAGAGCGATCGCTTAGTGGGGCAGGTGATAGAGGCCCAAAAACGTGTCGATCAAAATCCAACCGACCCGCAACTGCGTTTCGAATTGGGCTCGGCGCTTTACCACTCAGGAGATCACAGCGGTGCCATTCCCCACCTCCAACAAGCAACCCGCAATCCTCACATCCGCACACGAGTGCTGCTGATGCTAGCCCGGACCTTCAGAGCAAAAGGCATGTTTGACCTTGCGATCAAGCAGCTCTCCGATGCCCTAGCGGATCTTGTCGCGATGGATAATACGAAGAAGGAGGTACTCTACGAAAAGGGCCTTATTCATACGGAAGTGGGCGATAAAGCCGCTGCCCTTGATTGCTTTAAACAAATCTACGAAGTGGACTACGGTTACCGCGATGTGGCGATGCGCGTAGAATCTTCCTACGAGTGAATCATCTAGCAGAAAAACATTCTTTGCCGATCACATCGTCTTTGCTCGTGGGCGGGCGAGCGGCGGAGGAAATCAATCGGAAATCACCCAATCTTTCGCAAGCACACGGGTAATTTCAAACTGCCGTGGATCCGCCTCTTTGATATGGCGAATCTCCAAAGTCGCCCGGTTAATCTGATGTCTATCTAAAAACATCTGGTCCATCGCGGCCGCCTCCTCCGATCCTTTCCGGCAATATCCTAGCAGCGATTCTTCAATGTCGGGCGATGCCATACCATAGCAAACCCACTGAGTTTCATCGGTATAAGGGCCGTTGTAATAAGCATCATTCCCGATTAACACCCGCACCATTGCCTGATCGACCGAGTTCGCCAAGATCTCTTTCCATGAAGGGTTTACCGATCTAGCAAAGGAATCGAAATCTAATTTCCAGAGTCCCATGCTGTTGGGTGTCAGGAGAGCCAATCGTTCGCGGGGTTTTCCCTGCCCTTGGTAAACAATTCTAACACCATCTATCAAAAGTCCGTCCGCATCGATGCTGCTCAACCAGTCGTAGCGCTCAATCGCCCCATCACTCAGTTCCGAGTCTTTAAAAAAAGCGATCACTTGAGCCGCACTTGCGGAACCCATGCGGAGAAGTTTCGCCACCTTAGCCGGATCCCGGTTAGTAATCGCACGCTTCACCAAATTGACCGCTTCGCTCTCGCTGGGCGATGGAAACTTGGAGGCCACACGAACCATCGCATCGGAACTTGGTGTCTGTTCCCCGGCCGCTTTATCGCGTTGATTCAGCATGGGTAAACCCCAAAACACAACGGCAGCGACAGCTCCCACACCCAAAACAGCCGACCATAATAAAATCAATTTCCGAAGTGCGGGATTCTTAAGGTCCGAAGCCTTATAGACTCCACTTTTCCCTGGCCCCATGGACTCCCCAGTATTAGATGCAGCGTGATCGCGCAGTCGCGGCACCTTGCCGATCCAGGGTGCTTGGCCGACTTCCCGTTCATTTCGCGAACGAATATTGAGCTGGATGTTTTTGGGTTTCATGGTGGCCTTCCAAGCACTAACTTATGTTAGTTTATCTGGGCGTCATCGTGATTCGGAGTCGATCGTATCGATCATCCGGACGGAAAAGCCAACCGGGTTGCCTATCCAGCACCTCGTATCCGGTTAACATAAATTCAGGCAAAAATTGATTGCTGTTTGGATCGTAGCTCTGCTGCCCACTATAATAGCCACGGATCCGGTAATCAGAATTATTGTCGAACGAGTAGCGCTGGCCCGGCGGGCCGTTTTCAGGAAGCCGATCAGGGGTATGTTTTTTATCCTCGTTCATGATCACCAGCTTCGCGCGACTCCACGGCTGGCGGGGTTGGCGCATATAACCCCAAAAACGGGTTTTCTCCACAAAATAGCGCCTGCCATAATAGAAATCTCCCGTCGGCTCACTGGCGATTTTCGCATTCCGCACCTCGACCGTCGGCCCGCCCAAGTTACCAGAGCCCATGGATGACTCACAGTGAGTGAGAAAGCAGCAGACCGCGACCGATAAAACTATTCTGAGCTGGAAAATCCCCATGCCAGGAAAGTAGGAAATTTCCAGCTGCCCCCGCAAGCACAGAGCGAGTTGATTTCTGATCATTGTTTCTTCTTACCTCTTGGCGCATCCTTCCTAATCTGTAATGAAATGTGTCATGCGAATTCTCGCCATTCTTGTTGCTGCCGCCACCCTCCTCGGTCATGCCCACGCTCAGACTCTCACGGATGCGGATCGCGAGGCTTTGTTAGGAAATCTGGAAAAACTCCGCGAAGCCGCCGTTTCCAAAGTGGATGGGAAGCACCACGTCGCGATCACCGCCTTTCGTAACGCCATGAGCAGCGATGATCAGGCGCTGGAGCTCTACCTGAATTGTTATGAAAAAGTAAACTACGAGGAACAGCAGAAAAAGACCCAGGATTTCCGCGAATGGAAACGCAAGGAAGCGGATAAACTTGCAGCTCCCGCCTTCCGCAAAGCGCTGCGCATCCAGCTCGATTGGCTCGTGCTGACCCTTGAGGCCGCTGCCGAAAAACCCGACATGCCACAACTCACTCGCGAAGGCCAAGCCGTCGTTGACGCCATCTTCCTCGACGCCGCCAATCTAGCCTCTCAAGAGCAACTCCTCAGTCAGGCCGTAACCGCCTCCGTATTTGCCAAGGTTTACGAGGTCACCTCCGTCAAAACGGCGAATTGGCCCAGCTCGCCAACTGCGTTAGAACAGTTTTACAATCAGGTAGTCCTCCCGCCTCTGCAGGACCCCAACCACCTCCCCGCCTTGCGCTCCGCATGGATGAAGCGCCTCCATCAGGAGTGTTTAAAACGCGAATTCTGGGGTCCTCAGGCGGGCAAAAAACCCGGCAGCGCTAATTCCTCGACGCCTGATTACGAAAAGTTCCTCGCCGAAGGCCTCCCTCAACTCCAGTGGGACATGGAACTTGATCTCTTCAAGCACGGCGATGAAAGCGCCGCAGCCCTGCGCATGCTCGCCATCATCGAGAAAAACATCAACCACCCCTCCGCCCGCGAATGGGGTCAGCAATTCAAGGCCCTTTTGCAACCCAAAGCCTCACCCGCCCACCCCGCCCCCGCTGGGACTACGCCCTGAGGAATGCGGAAATGCCATGCATTGTTTGCAGCAGGCCCCCGATCATGTTTTAGATAGAAAACCCGTTAAGCACCGTGTGGGCGGGCTTATTTCAAACTGATTTTGAACACCACGGCCGAAGGCGTGCCGGTAGTGGCAGGCGTGGGCGAGATCACGAGGGCATCGTTTGTTCGCGTCCAGCGGACCGATTTCCCGCCAAGTTGTTCGACCTCGCGGATGTCGCGGTCGAGCAGGCCAGCCTTGGTGCCGAGCGAGGAGAGCTTGAGTTCATCTCCGGGCTCGCCGAGGGCGATGGCGTAAAGCGCGCCTCCATCCTTCGTGACGGTGTAACGCACATCCTGGCCGGTGAACACGCCGACATCCTTGAGTCCGTCGAAGTGGCCCTTTTCTTGCGTGGCGGTGACGGACGGGCCGTCGCCGTAAACTTTCCACGGGCGAGTGGCGTAGATTGCCTGGCTGTTCACATCCATCCACGCACCGATTTCCTTGAGCACCTGCACTTCGTCCGGGTCGGGCGTGCCGTCACCGCGCAGAGGGATGTTGAGCATGAGGTTTCCGTTCTTGCTCACGATGTCGGCCAGCATGCGGATCACATCGCCGGACTTTTTGTAACCGTGGTTTTCGTAGATGCTGCGGCGGTAATGCCAGTCGCCGATGCAGGTGTCGGTCTGCCACGGGCGGGGCAGGATGTCGGGGGCTTTGCCGCGCTCGATGTCGTAAACGAGCGAGTGTTTTTGGGTGTCGTCGAGGTGCTTGCCGTAGATGACGGCTTCGACCTGCCCGTGTTTGGCGAGGCTGTGGTTGTAATAATGCGCGGCGATCTTCAGGCCGATGTCGCTGATCGGGTCGAACGGTAGGACGGTGTCGTCAAAGTAAACGGCGTCGGGGTTGTAGCGGTTGATCAGATCGACTGTGCGGTTGTAGAATTTATTGAGATACGCGGCGTCGGGCGAGCGGGGGTCGTTGGCAGTCGCCGCAGGTTTATACGCCCATTCCCAGCTGGCGTTTCCGACCGGGTGGGATTGCGCGTAGAGATCCTGCGGATCAAGGCCGTTCCACCACTTGCCCTTACCGTCGGCGGCGGTGAGCTGGCCATCGCCATCGGGACCTTGGGAGGTTTCATACCAGTTCCAGGCGTGGGAGGCGTGCACGCTCACGGCGAAACGCAGGCCCTGCGCGCGCGCGGCTTTTTCCCAACCGGCGATCAGGTCTTTTTTCGGGCCCAGCACCGTCGAATTCCACGGCTGATACTTCGAGTCCCAGAGGTCCATGTTGTCGTGGTGGTTGGCCAGCGCCATGAAGTATTTCGCACCCGCATTTTTATAAAGCACCATGAGTTTCACGGGGTCCCAGCGCTCGGCTTCCCAGGTGTTGATCACGTCCTTGAAGCCAAACTTTGAGGTCGGGCCGTAACGGGCGACATGAAACTGATTGATCAGGTTGGGGCGAACCTCGCCGGTTTTTTTATCGGTGGTGGTGGGCTGGTAAATTTTGCGGGCATACCAGTCGCCCATCTCGGGCTGGCACTGCGGACCCCAGTGGGCCCAGATGCCGAACTTCGCATCGCGAAACCACTCGGGCGTTTCGTAGGTTTTGAGTGAATCCCACGTCGGGGCGAACGGACCAGGCGCGATGGGCTCGGTGGTGGCGTTGGCGGCACGGGCGGCGGCCGTGAGTGCAGCGAAATCGGGCGCGGGTGCATCGGCGAACAGATTTGCAGAGGCCACGGCGAGCAGTGCGAACAAAGGGGAAATAATTAGGCTTGGTTTCATTCAGAGTGTGGTGAGGAAAATTTTAGGGAGCGGTAAACTTGGACGAGTGTTAAGCGATCTCGGCCATCTTGACGCCGGGTTCGGTTCCGCAGCTGGTTGAACTAAGCAGCTCTGCGGCAGAATGTTAGAATAAAAGAGCACGAGGAAGGGCGAGATCGGAAATGGGTGGGTTGCGGGGCGGTCTATCATCGTTGCACTGCAATGAGAAAAAACAACAGAACCCACTCCGACAACCCGCCGAATCAAACACCCAACTGCCTCCAGCGCCAAGCCAAAAAGCCTGATGAGCGTACCGACGAGTCCGCCTACCAGAAACTTCCACCCGGATACGGACCCGTCGCCGAACTGCCATCAGCGATTCCCGCCTCGTTTCACTAACAGGCACTCACGTCAGCTTCCGTTGGAAAGGCCGAGCCAATGGCGACGCGCAAAAGATCGAGACGTTAGAAGGAGGTGAATTCGTCAGACGCTACCTTCGCCACGTCCTTCCGCGCGGCCTGCGTGCCGTGAGATACTTCGGATTTTGCCACCTCGCCGCCAAGGTCAAACGCGAGTGCATCGCCTTCCACCCCGGGCTTGTTCAACCCAACGGCGCAGCCGAAGTCTTCGCTGTCGCTCAGCCTTCGCAGCACCCTTTATTGTTAGGCTTCTTCTTGTTAGGAAGGCTCTGATGGTTCCCACCGAAGTTGATACTTGCGACCAACACATACATCTGTAATTGCAACTCGGAAAGTCTTAGATGCTTTGTCGAAGGGAACGTTCTTTATGAAGTGTGGTTGTCCAAGCTCCGAATCATCCCGCTCCCGCCAAGTGAGCTTCGCATCACTGCAGGTCTGTAGAAAATTCAACTGAACTTCAAAAATGACCATCTGACATGGCCTCTTAACATTCTTCGATAACTGAGGGACGTTCTGGTGTCCCTCGTCTTCGAGTTCAAGGCGGTAGTGAGTCATTGCTGTATCACCGAAGCGCTTAGGCTCCGTGAGCGGAAGACTGAAACGAATCTTGCCCGTTTGTCCATCCACGTTCGGCTGAATCTCCTCCTTATGAAGACATGATTCAACATGAACCTTGCCTCGTCCAGACCATGTAAGCTCTATGGGCACATTGTCCAAGTGTGACTGCGTCACACGGAATATCTCTGTGACCTCATAAGAAATTTTGGTCAGCGATTCGAAGCGATAACAGACATGATCCAAGATGTCTTCGCGCTCGAACGGGTGGCTCAATGATGACCTACGCTTGGCGTAAAACCACACAACGCCGACAATAGCAGTCTCAGCCACAAGTAAGCTGACTAAAGCCGCCGACCTTGAAGTCGGTAAAGAAAATCATTATGATGCTGGCCAAGAATCCCAGAATTGAGGCTATTGTGCCAATGGTTCCCCAGTCTTGCTTCTTCGCCATAAGTCTTTGAAAATCAATCTTGTGTCATGCTGTATCGAATTTGAATTGGTTGTTGTCGGGGGAAATTTCACCCGGAGGTCATCCCCTGTCAAGGTCGTTTTTAAGCCCGCTTTCTTGCCGAGACCTTATGGCTGCGCCTTGAGCCAGGCGATGCGATTCCGATCGATTTGAGGATTGAAAGGGAGGTGTCGTGTCTGGTTCAAATCGTGGGCTATCGCGGCGGCACGAAGCCGTTGCGACCTATCCACATTCAATAAATCAATAATGAAAACGAACTCAGACACGACCCCGAAACTCTACATCGGACTTGACGTCCATAAAGAACAAACTGCCGTCGCCATCGCCGATCCCGGCTCCGACGGTGAAATCCGCAGCCACGGCAACATCTCCACCACCCAGCCCTCCATTGACAAGTTGCTGCGCCGCATCGTAAGCGGTCAACAGAACCCCTCTATCCATCGCTGTGGGATTTCGCGTAAGCTGCGCGGTCATGTCCAATACCGACCATCCCACCACCAGCATCATCAAGTCCGACCGCACGGGGCGCACCCGTTACACCCGCCAATACAAGCAGGAGGTCATAGCGGCTTACACGGCTAGCAGCCTCAGCGCTCCGCAATTCGCTGCCCAATGCGGCATCAAGTATCCAACCTTCGCCTCTTGGATCGCCGCAGGAAAGCGAGAGAGCAGCCCATCTGTTATAGGGAACCGTCCAACGTTCCTCCTAGCCGAAGTCGCCACCACGCCGGATCTGCCTAACGCCACACTTGAGGTCCGCCTTCTTTGCGGTGCTGTCGTTCGCATCCCCTCCCGAGACCAGCTTCCACTACTCGTCGAACTCCTCCGCCAACTCGCCTGATCCCAACGCGCATGGTATGAAGTTCGTTGAAAATTATATCATGTTATACTTTGTTTTGGCACGCCTAATACTGTGTTAGATATATCAAATCACCCGAACAACAGATCGCCGAACTGACTGAAAAAGTCGCCTCGCTCGAAGCCGAGTTAGAGGTTCAAAAAGGCCTCGGTCGCCGCCCTGCTCAAACGCATCTATGGTGCCAAGAGCGAAAAGATGGATTACCAGCAACTCCTCATGGAGTTCCTCAAGGGCGAGGAAAAAAAGCC
>JAYVNE010000110.1:0-14938 GCA_043758615.1 Akkermansiaceae bacterium | reverse complement strand
TCGGCTTCCGCCGCTTCCTTCTACGCGGTCTCGGCAAAGTCGATCTCGAATGGACCCTCGTGCGGCTCGCCTACAACATCAAGCGTCTCTATCACATCCGCCAATCCGGGCAAACCGCAGTGGCATGAGGCCCCGCCGAGGCCTCACGGTCGTCTTGCTGTCGTCTTGCTGTCGTCTTGCGGCACCAAGCAGCCCGCGTGAAGCGCCATCCGCTTCGAATCGGGAACCGCGCGATCTAACAACTCCCGGTGCCTGCAAGGCCCCCGAAAACCATTCCTCAAACATCACATCGCCAGCACTAAATCAAACAGTCGTTTGGTTTCGCGGAGACTACAAAGCCAAGCCCTACGACCTGTGGTAGCGTCTCGACCGTAGACACCTGCATATCGACGCATCACCCAAAAACTCAAAAGTTCGACAGGCTGCTAGGCGGCCTCCTGATTTCCGCAGTCGGCGAGTTCTTCATCCATTGCTACGACGTCCGCATGCGGGGCGGCTACCTCCGCTTCCAGGCGCAATATCTGCGACGAATCCGGGTTCCCGATCCGAAATCCATTTCTGCAAATCTCGCCGATAAACTCAGTCGGGCCTTCGACACCCAGAATTTCAAGCTCGCCACCGAAGCCGCCATCGAAGCTTACGGGCTGGATCGACTGTCGGAGTTTCATGAGTGTCTAACGAGTGCCAATAAAACACCCAAACTTACCAACCCTTGAATCAAGCCACCTACCAAAAACTCGTCGCCAAAGCCATTCACTACTTTTGGGGATCTCGACAGCGGGCGCTTGAAGCGAAACTTGCGAAAGGATTGATTGACCAAGGAAATCGTGGAGGCGCGACTGCCGGCAAAAACCTCGATGGCTTCGCTGCCATGATTGCAGCGGAGGTCAAAAAAGTCGGCCCAAGGATTTGGAGATACACCTACTCAAGCAACTCGTGGTTTTGCCAGGCCCCTTCCGGCCTGCGAAGCAATGGGACGTGGTGTTAGTTTACAAGGGCAAGCTGCTGGCGGCGATCGAACTCAAGTCCCTCGGCGGTCCATCGTATGGCAACAATGCCAACAATCGCTGCGAGGAGGCGCGCGGCTCGGGTGTGGATTTCAGAACAGCCCAACGCGAAGGCGCATTCGGTATTGGAGCAGCTCCATTTCTTGGATTCATGATCCTCGTCCAAGACGATACCAAATCAAGCAACCCGCCTGCCAAGGAACGAGTGAGTCCACACTTCTCCATCTATCCGGAATTCCAAACCGCATCCTATCAACGTCGCATGGCGATTTTGTGCGAAAAAATGGTTCAAGAAGGCATCTACGACTGCGCCGCAGCGATCAGTTCGCCGCTTTCATCCAAAGCAAAAGACACTGGACAGTTTAAGGATCTGTCAGAAACCAACACTCTCCGACACCTCTTAATTAAACTCTGTGCTCATGTGAAAGCCGAAGTCGATCTGGCCCGCGATTAGACCTGTTCCCTTCATCGAAAGGGTTAGTCGAAGGATTAGTCCGACTAACAGGCATCTAGTTGTGCATGACAAAGGGGCATGACAGAAGGACAGGCCTTTAGTCAGAGTTTTTTATTGCCATCTTTCCCCCGCCCCGGTAGTTCTCGCCCATGAGAAAGGCGCGATGGCTGGCGGCGTGGCTGCGAGGACCATGGCAGCTTACATTGATCTAAATCCCGTTCGAGCCGGGATGGTGAAGGATCCGGCGGATTACCGTTGGTGTAGTTATGGACACAAGGAGCGTCTCACCGAAGGTTCGGGGGAAAAGCCCATGGCTGATCGTTCCCAAGGAATCCTGCTCGATTTCAGCGTCATCATCGCCCATTTCGACAGGATCGACGGACTCGCGGTCATGCAATGGTAAATGGTTGCTATTTTGGACCTGCCTGTTGATTGGATTCTTGGGTACCGCAGTTGGCGCTTGGATGCCGCGTGGGAGCCGTTCAGTCTCCCGCCTCCACTCCTCACACCTCAGGATTTTAGACGAGTGCGGGGCCGCATGTCGCTGAATCCGCGAGGTGCCTGATCCCCTCACCTTCTCTGAAAAAACGACTAAGAATCATGACAATCGAAACGCAAAATAATCCCGCAGACACGGAGGCGCTGGTGCGCGAGGCTTCGCACTGGATTCATCCGCTCCGCAGTGAAATCGGGCGCTATCTAATCGGCCAGAACGACCTCGTGGACCGCCTGCTGATTTCCCTGATGGTAAAAGGCCACATCCTGCTAGAGGGTGTGCCCGGATTGGCGAAAACCCTCGCTTTGAAAACACTCGCCTCGCTCGTGAACGCGAAATTCAACCGCATCCAGTTCACTCCCGATATGCTGCCTGCGGACATCGTCGGCACGGAAATTTACGATCCGCGCGAGGCCCGCTTCCGCGTGAAACACGGGCCGGTTTTTGCCAATTTCATTTTAGCGGATGAAATCAATCGAGCTCCTGCAAAAGTGCAAAGCGCATTGCTCGAAGCGATGCAGGAAAAGCAAGTGACCATTGGCGAACAAACCTTCGCTTTGCCATCCCCGTTCTTCGTCCTTGCCACCCAGAACCCTCTCGAACAGGAGGGCACCTATCCGCTTCCGGAAGCGCAGTTAGACCGCTTCATGATGAAAGTCATCATGGATTATCCGACGGAGGAAGAGGAGTTGCGCGTGCTCGACCTAGCAGGGACAACGGAAGCAATGCCATCACCCCAGCCGATTGTGAGTTTGGAAGCGATCCAACAGGCGCGGACCGTGGTGAACAATCTCTATCTCGATGAAAAGGTGAAGCGCTACATCGTGCGCCTCGTCCATGCCACCCGCCGTCCAGACGAATATGGCGTTCACATTAAGCCGCTGATCCGCGTCGGTGCCTCACCGCGCGCCACCATCAACCTCGCCCTAACAAGCCGTGCCCACGCCTTCCTCAATGGCCGTGCCTACGTCACTCCCCACGATGTGAAAAGCGTAGCGATGGACGTCCTCCGCCACCGTGTCACCGTGACCTACGAAGCGGAAGCAGAGGGGCTGAACAGCGAGCAGATCATTTCACGCATTCTGGATGAACTGCCGGTGCCTTGAAGAAGTTGATTGAGAGTTGATGGTTGATAGAAAGAAAAGAACCTCCGCTCTGCCGAAGGATTCATTCATCTCTCTATCTTCCTCTTCACTCTTAACTATCAACCATCAACTCTCAACCATCAACCACTTCCCCAAATGATCCCCCACAAACCCAGCACTCCGATCAGCGTGGCCGACGAGGCCCGCGCGGCGGAAATCCTCGGTCGCGTCCGGCGGATGGAAGTCCGCACGAATCGGCTTGTCGATGATTCTCTAGCAGGCCGCTACGCCAGCGTTTTTAAAGGCCGTGGCATGGACTTTGATCGAGTTAGAAATTACGTGCCCGGCGATGATGTGCGGACGATTGATTGGAATGTCACCGCGCGCACGGGCGATCCCCATGTGAAGCTTTTCACCGAAGAACGGGAGCTAACGATCCTGTTAATGATCGACGTCAGTGCATCGTCGGATTTCGGCTCGGTGCCCGATTCGAAACGCGAGCTCGCTGCTGAAGCTGCCGGTGTGTTAGCCGCCTCCGCAATTCGGAATCGGGACAAGGTCGGGCTGATTCTTTTCAGCGATGGAGTGGAGTTATACATTCCGCCCGGAAAGGGCCGGATGCACATCATGCGCATTATTCGCGAAATCCTTTATTTCCAACCGGAACGCCCCGGAACGGACATCGCGCTGGCTTTGGATTTTGCCAATCAGGTGATTCATCGGAAATCGGTTATTTTTCTAGTATCGGATTTCTGTCTCGGCGCACCCTTTGAAGAACGCTTGGCGAAGTTACGAAACAAACTTCAAATAACGAATCGTCGCCACGATGTGATCGCGGTTTCCGTGACGGATCCCCGGGAGGAATCGCTGCCGGACATCGGCCGCATCCGCGTGCAGGATGCCGAGAGCGGTCATGTCGTGGAGCTCGACACCGGTAACAGAAAAGTACGCGAGGCTTACGAACAGCAATCCCGCGCCCGTCGTGAACTCACCTCCGCACGGATTCGCTCGCTGGGCGTGAATCTGTTGGAGTTTGTGAATGGTGAAAACTGGATGCCGGAGCTGATGGCGTTTTTCAGATCCCGCCGCCAACGTTCGGGCTGAGATACTATTTTTGAGTTATGGTAGATTTTAGCTTTATGTTTCGATTTCGAAAATTGCGTTGCACCCTCGCACACGCAGCATTGCTTTGTGTTCTAATCACCGGAACGACTTTTCTATCGGCTCAGACGCCTGCAGCTCCCGTGGCCGTGGACATTCGCGGGCCGCGTGGCTTGGTTGAAATTCCTGTGCCCGAAAAGCCGCCGATCGCGCTGTGGTGCGGCATCGGCGCAGGCATGTTAGCGGTGGCGGCCGCTTGGTTTTTGATGAGGAAATTTAAACGCGACAAGCAGCGGAAGAGTCCACTTGCGATTGCGTTGGGTGCCTTGAACGAACTTGCCGGCACCCGCGAATCATTGGCTGCCGAGGCCTTTGCCAATCGCGCGGCACAAACCGTGCGGCAATACCTCTCTGAACAATTCGGTCTCGCCGCGCCACGCCGGACGACCGAGGAATTTCTCCGTGATCTCGCAAAAAATGATCGCATACCCTTGGTGAACGAGAGTGATCATCTGCGGGTGTTTTTGAAATCATGTGACCTCGCGAAATTCGCCGGCTCGAACCTCAACATGAATCAACGTGACGAGCTTCTCCAAGCAGCACGCAGTTTCGTGGAAGCGACTTCCAAACCGCCGTTAGAGCCAAAGTCTGAGGGAGGTGCATCATGACCGAGAGCTTCCAATTCCTCCACCCCGAGCTGTTATTGCTACTGCTGCTCCTACCGCTGCTCGCGATCTGGAAAGGCCGCTGGGGCAAACCCGTAGCGATCAAAATTCCCAGCACCGATGACGCATCCCGTATCGGGGCTCGCTCAAAATCGAAGATCGGTGGGTTTCTCGCCTTCCTCGGCCTGCTAGGCTTTGCGCTACTGATCATCGCTCTCGCAAGACCGCGGCATGGGAAGGGTTCTTCTGAAGTCGAGGCAAGCGGGATCGATATCATTCTCACGCTCGATGTTTCAGGCTCCATGGAGGCGCTTGATTTAGAACTGGGGGGAAGACCGGTGAGTCGCATTGAGGTGGTGAAAAGCGTGATGGAGAAATTTGTCGGCCAACGACCTAACGACAAGTTAGGAATGGTCGCCTTTGCGGGCCGTCCCTACATGGTTAGCCCGATGACGATGGATCACGAGTGGCTGGCCAAACGACTCAGCGAAGTGAAACTCGGGCAAATTGAAGATGGCACTGCGATTGGCTCTGGGATTGCATCTTCTGTGGATCATTTGCGCGATTCACAAGCGAAATCACGCATCATCATTATGCTAACGGATGGCGTGAATAATGCCGGTGCCGTGAATCCACTGACTGCGGCCGAAGCCGCGAAAGCTCTTGGAATCAAGATTTATACGATCGGCGTTGGAAAAGAAGGAGATGCCCCGATCCCCGTAAAAGATGCATTCGGGCGCACTCATTTGCAGACGATGAAAGTGGAGATCGACGAGAAAATGTTAGATGAGGTGGCTAAAGTCACTGGAGGGCAATCCTTCCGGGCGCAGGATACGAACTCGCTGGAAAGAATTTATGAAGCCATCAACAAACTGGAAACGACTAGTCGCAAACTGAAGAAATACCAACATTACGATGAGCTCTATCTCTACTTTCTCGTTCCCGGGTTGCTGATCCTTTTGTTGGAACTCGTGCTCAGCCAAACCCGCTTCCGGCGTCTGCCCTAAACTCTAACGAATCATGGAAAACAGCTCCCTACAATTCGCCCAGCCGATCTGGATTCTGGTGGGTATCGTCGTATGTTCGGCCATCGTTGGACTTTTTATACGCTTTGATCGCCGTCGTGAAACGGATCTCGCAAAGCTGGTCCACCCGCGATTCCGGATGCGTCTAACCGAAGGGTTTTCTCCAAAACTCCGCAATCTGAAACGCGGGCTCTGGCTATTGGCGATTTTATTGATTTTCACCGCGATTGCTCGCCCGCAAAAAGGTTATGAGTGGCACGAGGTGAAGCGCAAGGGCATCGACATTCTCTTCGCGGTAGATACCTCACGCAGCATGCTGGCAGAGGATCTAACGCCGAATCGCCTGGAGCGCGCAAAGCTTGGGATCATTGACTTCGTCGGGCGATTAGAGGGGGATCGCGTGGGGCTGATTCCCTTTGCCGGAAGTGCATTCGCGCTGTGTCCGCTGACTTTGGATTACGAGGCCTTCCGCGAATCCTTGAACGTGCTAGATACCGATTTGATTCCCCGGCAAGGCACTGATCTCGGCAGCGCAATTAAGGAAGCTGAGCGCTTATTCGATGAAAATGGAAACAACTACCGTGTGCTGGTGCTGATCACTGATGGCGAGGATTTGGAAGGCTCGGTGATCGATGCCGCAAACGCGGCTGCTAAAAAAGGCATGTCGATTTATACCATCGGCGTCGGCAGTCCCGAGGGCGCGACGATTCCTATCAAACTGCGCAATGGCAGAACGGATGTGGCGCGTGACGAAAATGGCAAGGTCGTGAAAACGGCGTTAGACGAAACGACTTTGAAAAAAATCGCCGAAGCGACGGAGGGACTGTATGTTCCGCTAGGGCGTGGTGCCGAGGGCTTAAACACAATCTACCAGGAAAGGCTCCGCCTCGTTCCGAAAAGCGAATTGAATCAAAGAATGGAACGAGTGCCTTTGGAGCGCTTTGAGTGGCCACTGGGTGCTGCGATTGGTTTGTTGTTACTCGAATTTTTTATCAGCGACCGCCGTCGCGGCAAAAAGCCCAAGGCGCTGCCATCCGTGGCACGGAGAGCAAAAGTTGTAACCTCAGCACCGGCACTAATTGCACTGGCAATGATTCTATCAAATTCCTCCCGGTGCGATGCGGCTGAGCTTGCATCAGGATCTCAGGATACCCGGCAGATTTATAACCAAGGAACCAAAGCCTATACCGAGGGTGATTTTCCTAAAGCCTCGGAGGCGTTGCGGGCTTCTTTGAGGACGCCGGATTTGTCTCTCCAACAACGTTCCTATTATAATCTCGGAAACACACTTTATCGCACCGGCCAAGGCACTTTAGAAAAAGATCCCGAGGCGACGATCAAGACTTGGGAGGAATCGACCAAGGTCTATCAGGATGCGCTTTCACTCAATGCGAAGGATGAAGATGCGACTTATAACAAGGCCTTGGTTGAAAAG
This sequence comes from Akkermansiaceae bacterium, assembly GCA_043758615.1. GTDB lineage: Bacteria > Verrucomicrobiota > Verrucomicrobiia > Verrucomicrobiales > Akkermansiaceae > Luteolibacter. The sequence continues at coordinate 7,670 of JAYVNE010000110.1, read as the reverse complement.
AAACTTGAGGAGTTGAAAAAGCAGCAAAAGAAGGACGATAAAAAAGACGACAAGGACCAGAAGGACCAGAAGGACCAGAAGGACCAGAAGGACCAGAAGGACCAGAAGGACCAGAAGGACCAGAAGGACCAGAAGGACCAGAAGGATCAAAAAGATAACAAGGATTCCAAGGACGGCAAAGACTCAAAGGATGCGAAGGACGGCAAAGATTCAAAAAACGCCAAACAGCCCGGAGATGAGAAAAAGCCCGAGGAAGGTAAGGACACCAAAGATGATAAATCAAAGGATGGGAAAGACGACAAGGACCCGCAGGATTCCAAGGACATGAAGGATTCGAAAGAAGGCAAGGACCCGCAGAAACCGGGCGAGAAAAAAGAGGGTGAACCCAAACCGGGAGAAAAGAAAGAAGGAGAGGGCCAGATGAGCAATGAACGTCCCAAGAAAGATCAAATGACACCCGAAGAGGCCCGCCAGTTGCTAGAGGCTCTTCGCAGCGATGAGCGAACGGTGATCCCGATTCCCCAACAGCAGCGCTCGCGCTACGTCACACCGGACAATTCAACCAAAGGAAAAACATGGTAACATCATTTCATCCGATGAAATGGATTGCGGCGCTTGGGCTGTTAGCATCGTCGATGGTCAGTTTTACCTTCGCTGCGGATGTTGATGCCCAGCTCGACCGCAATTCCGTGCAGGTAGGAAATGGAGCGCAGTTGACGCTTCGCATTTCCGGCGGGCGTGCTGGGCAACCGGAGATTCCCCAAGTGGAGAATCTAATCGTCCAACCCCAGGGGCAGAGCCAGCAAACCCAGTGGATCAACGGGGTCACTACGGTTTCCATAACTTACAATTATATCGTAGGCTCTAACACGCCAGGGGAATATCAGATTCCGGCGATTGAAATCATGGTGGATGGGAAAAAACTTTCCACCCAGCCGCTCAAGCTCAAGGTGCTGGCCGATGCTGCCTCGCAAGCGCCTCCGGGGATGCCCAATCCATCCGGCAACCCGACCACCAAACAGGACACGACGCCGAATGAAGATCAATTCGGATTTCTAACGGTAGAGCCAGCCACCAGCGATCGCAAATATGTTTATGTCGGAGAAATCGCGCCAGTCCGCATCCGCGCTTGGATCCCGGCGGAGGCCCGCGCGCAGCTCCGCAGCGGTATCCAGCCGGAAGGAAAGGCCTTCACTCTCCATCATGTGAGTGATCAGCCGCAACAGACTCAGGAGATGAAGGATGGCAAGCGCTACCTCGTCGTCACATGGTTTGGTGGAATTTCCGCGACCAAGGCCGGGATCTATCCGGCATCCCTCTCACTGCAAGCCAATGTCGCAGTGAAGGACGAGTCCGCACCCGCGCCACGCAGGCCGCGAGGTGGCCCATTTGATGATCCGTTTTTCGACAGTGCTTTTGATAGAATGAACACCCATTACATCCAGAAGGATGTGACGCTTACCTCGCGGGATCAGGAAATCGAAGTGCGCCCGCTGCCCACCGAAGGGAAGCCCGCAGGGTTCACGGGAGCCGTTGGGCAGTTCAAAATGGACGCGACTAACATTCCAAGCGAGTGGCAGACGGGCGACCCACAGCAGGTCACGGCAAGCGTTAGCGGGGCGGGAAACTTCGCGCTGGTGAAGGCACCGGCTTTGATGCCTAATGAAAACTGGAAGACCTATCAGGCGAAGGATGAATTCACACCGGGCGACCAAGCCTCATTTTCTGGAACTAAAAATTTTCAATTCAGCGCGGTGCCTCGCAAGGGCGGCGCTCAGGATGTCGGGTTGTCATTCAGTTATTTTGATCCCACGGATGCACAATATAAAACTCTGGCCAGCGCTGCGAAAAAAATTCAAGTGACTGGTGCAGATCTGGTAGAAATGAAAAAGGAAACGACGGCTGAGCCACCGCCGGAAGTAAAGAAACCCGCAGACAATCTCATCGCGCAGAAATCGGCGGAAACGGCATCGAGCTCTCTTGTCCCGCTCGTTTCGCAGCCAGCGTTTTACTCATGGCTCGGTCTTGCAGGTGGGTTGATGGTGTTAGGTCGTTTATTGGCATTCTTCCAGAAACGTTTCAACGACCCGAAGCGGCTGGCTCAGGCGGCGATGGAAAAGGCGACCCGCGACGCGCTGCATGCAGCAGGTGAGTGCCTTGCTGCTAGAGATGCAGCAGGATTCTTCGCCGCTGCCCGGCTGGCGATCCAACAGCGTTTGGGCTCGCTTTGGAACCAACCCGCGCAGGCGATCACGCTGGCCGAAATTTCCGAACGAATTCCTGCGGATTCGCCCGTCACCGGTTTTATCCGCGAGGCCGATCTCTATGAATACAGTCGCCATGCCACCACCGAGGAAATGTTCCCACGTTGGCAGCAGATGCTCGACCAAGCCCTCGCCTCACTCAACCCTTCCGCCCGCTGAGATGAATCGATCATTTTATAAAATCGTGTCTGGCCTGTTAGCGCTTTTCATCAGTGCGACCCACGTTTTCGCCGATTACTCTGCAAGTTTCGATCAGGCGAACAAGCTGTTTCTATCAGGAGACTTCGCGGCTGCCGCGAGCGCCTATCAGCAATCCATCGATACCCATGGCCCGAGCTCCTCACTGCTCTATAATCTCGGGAACAGCCACTACCGACTCGGCCAATACGGCCCTGCAATTCTAGCCTACGAACGTGCGAAACTGCTCACCCCCCGTGATCCGGATTTGATCGCAAATTTGAACCTCGCCCGCAAGGCGGCGACGGTGTTTGACAAAAGCGCGTTAGATCCGCGTCTGGAAGCGGCGATTCATTGGTTGAGCCGCAATGAATGGTCCTCGTGGGTCGTCGGTGCGGCATTGTGGATCGGTGGAATTTCAATGGTTTGTGGAGTGACGCGGATTTCACGCAAGTTTGTGAGTGTCAGCCTGGTTTTCGCCAGCCTAACAATCATCGCCGGGGCCACCGCTTTATTTTTGCGGCGGGACGAGGACAAGCGCGGCATCGTCTTATCCAAGGATGCGGCGGTTCATCTATCACCTTTTGAAAAAGCAGAAAATATCGGCACCCCCGGCGCTGGGCGCATGGTCCGTATGGGTGATAAAAATGGCGTTTATTTTTACGTGGATGTGCCCGGCACCGAGCTTCACGGCTGGATGGCGGAAAAGGATGTGGAGATGATCATACCTTGAAAGCTTAGGCTACTTTTGAAATTGCCTTGGCTATTTCTCATCCCGGACAGTTTTTGGCCGGGATGATTGATTACCGTGTTCCCATAACTGGAACTGCCGGGGACCGGATTCCATGCTCACCCCAACCTCTATGCGCTCATTTTCCAAATCCAAACTCCTCGCCTACCGCCAGTGCCCGAAGCGCCTGTGGCTGGAAATCCACAAGCCTGAATTACGCGATGATTCGGGTGCCGCAATGGCATTCGGGATCGGCAATCAGGTGGGCGATGTCGCGCGGAGCCTCTATGATCGAGACGGAACCGGAGTGCTGATCGATATCGAAATGTTAGGTCATGAGGAGGCGCTCACCCGCAGCGCGGTGCTGTTGGAAGCGGGTCAGGCCCCGGTGTTCGAGGCCGGAATGAAGGCGGGCGGGGCGCTTGCCTACGCGGATGTGATGCTGCCGGATCGCAGGGATGGAGAACTGGCCTGGAAAATGATCGAAGTGAAATCCTCTGCCAGCGTGAAGGATTATCAGCGCGACGATATCGCGGTGCAGGCCCATGCCGCCGCCGCTGCGGAGGTGCGGCTGTCGTCTGTTTCGCTTGCCCACATCGATAGCTCATTCGTCTATCCGGGCAATGGCGACTACCGGGGGCTGCTCAAGGAAGTCGATCTAACCGAAGAGGCGATCTCGCGCAGTGGCGAGGTGAAAGAATGGATTACAGGTGCCCGCGCCGTTGCCGCACTAACCGATGAACCGAAAGTGGAGACTGGCCCGCAGTGCGACAGTCCCTTCGCCTGCGGATTTTGCAACTACTGCCACCGTGACAAGGTGCCGCCGGAGTATCCCATCAGCTCGTTTCCGAATCTGAGCGGCTGGCGGCGTACCGCTGTCGAGGCGAAGGAAAGCGACGACCTGCGCGAAATCCCAGACGATCTGCTCACCGCCATGCAGCTCCGGGTGAAACAATGCTCGGTTTCCGGGGAAGCCTACTTTGATGCGGCAGGAGCCGCAGCCGATCTCGCGCCCTATGGTTTTCCCGCCTGTTTTCTCGACTTTGAGACCGTGATGTTTGCCGTCCCCATTTGGAAAGGCACACGTCCCTATCAGCAGATTCCCTTCCAATACAGCCTTCACCATCTAGAGGAAGATGGCTCTCTACAACACCACGGATTTCTCGATCTATCAGGTGGCGACCCATCACTGGCATGCGCCCGCTCACTCATCGATCACTGCGGCACCCAAGGTCCGGTCTTCGCTTACAACGCCGGATTCGAAAAAATGGTAATGCGAAATCTTGCCGCACGTTTCCCCGACCTCGCACCATCCTTGGAATCCATCATTGCACGGATCGTCGATCTCAAACCCATCGCCCGCAACCGTTACTATCACCCCAGCCAACAGGGAAGCTGGAGTCTCAAAGCAGTGCTTCCCGCAGCGGTCCCGGAATTATCTTATGACCAGCTAGAAGGAGTTCAAAACGGTGGCATGGCGGTGGAAGTCTATCTGGAGGCTATCAATTCTAACACCACGTTGGAACGGAAGCAGGAAATCGAAAAGCAACTCATCGAATACTGCAAGTTAGACACCTTCGCTATGGTGAAGTTATATCAATTCTTTCGCCCAGAACCATCTGGTTTTTTGGACAAGTTTTGAATCCTCCGCCACTCAAACGAATCACAAATCGCCAGTCATGAAACACGCATCAATAACAAACCCCATTGTTTTATATCCCAAACAAATTGCTTCCTGGTTTCAATCAGAAGTTTGTGTGGTAGATCTTCCACCGCCTATCATCGCCAGCGTTCCGACGCTTCAGCGTGGTCTCGTCTGGCACCCAGCGCAGATTGAACTTCTCTGGGATTCCCTTCTGCGTGGCTTTCCGGTCGGCTCAATCGTCGTTTGCCAGCGCATCCCCGGACAGGATGATGGCGACGATTCAGCGGTAACCCATCACTTGCTAGATGGCCAGCAACGCACTCATGCCATCTCCCTCGGTTTCGATGACCCGTTTGCTGCGGCCTACGCTTCTACTAACCCGCCTACCCCTTCCATCCTCTGGATTGACCTGTTTCCAGAAATCTCGTCGAACTCCACACGCGAATTCATGGTGCGCCTGACCACCAGCGCCCACCCTTGGGGTTTCAGCCGTGCGGATTCCTGCGACGGGCTGCGCGCATGTGAAATCCGAGATATTCTCAAGTGTGTCGCACTAGACCCCTCATCACCAGATTACGTAAAGCCGAACCCGGCAGACTTGTTTCCGGCAGAGGCGGCGGTTCCTATTCCGATGGCATGGCTAACACGACAAGACAGCATTCATGCCGATGCATTCTGGAGCGGAATTCTCGATCGATGCGAGCGGACGGATACCCTTTGGTCAGCGAAAGTCCGTGAATTTCTATCCGATCATTCTGACGCCGCCAAAAAAGCCCGGCAAGACCTGCTCGATGCGCTAAGTCGCTTCCACGACTCCCAAATTATCGCGCTCCCCGCTCCGGATTCGCTGGTGCACGCAACTCGTGGCGAAACCTCCCGCTCTCCAGTGATGTTAGAAAACTCCGCCATTGAGCACCTCTTTCAGCGGCTGAACCGACAAGGCACCCGACTCGATGGAGAGGAGCTCGCCTATTCCATGATCAAGGCCTATTGGCCGCAGGTGGCGAGGCCGATCCGTGAAATGATTGTTAGGCGCATGCCTGCATCCCGTCTCGTAATGATGGCCGCCCGGGCCGCCCTCACTCCACCTGGGGCCAGTCAACTGCGCGGCCCGCTATCAGTTAGTGACATCCGCCGTTTGGCCACCGATCGCGATGAAGACGCGACTCGGGTTGTGGACTTTATCGAACACCGCCTCAGGCCATGTTGCGAGTGGATAGAAAACCCGATGCTTTTTGATCCGCAATCGCATCCAAATGGCCTGCTTCCTGTGCATCTCGCCAATATCGCCCGCTCCCATCCCGATGTTTACCTGCTCCTCCTCTGTCTCGCTGATCGCTGTCTATCAGATCCTAACTCGGAATCGATGGAAAGTCTGCGCCCTACCCTGTTCGCGCTGGTTTGCCGTATGTCTTGGTTCGCCAGTGACTCCCACCGAACCGCCCATCAGGTTCTTACTGTCTGTGATGGGACTGTTTCGAGCGAATTGATCCGGCAAGCAATGGACCATGCGGAAAAGGAGGGCTGGCTACTAAAACTTCCCGATCCTGATCATGTCTCCTTCTTTCTTGATATAGACGATCACGACATCGAATCCTGGAACTGGTACACGCCCATTCACGGCGATGGAGAGCAGCCCGGCGTCGATCTCAGGCAGAGCCGATGGGGTGGATTCTTACAATGCCTGGGTAACAAGGACCTGCTCTTGTATGCGCAGCGGGAGTTTATCGCGCGGAAATTTCCCAATTTCGATCCGTCACGTCGTGATCTTTGGGAAGGACACAATCGTCCTTGGGATTTTGATCACCTTCATGCAAAGGCGCTCGTTCACAACAAAAAAGCCGACAACCGCTACCAGCATTTTCTAAAGCAATGGCTCGACACAATCGGCAACCTCCGGGCGTGGCCGTTTGAAGACAATCGCTCCGATTCCGATACACCCGCAGATGCCAAGATCGTCACCTCTGATCAACTCACCGACAGTTTTCTCACAGACTGTGAACTCCCGGCATTCTCCATGGGGCGAAAACCGCTGAGCGACGAAACCGCAGCCCGCGAATTCGGCAAAGCCTGTCGTGACCGGATGATCCGAATCTATGCGCAGTGTTGGAACCAAATTCGGTGAGCGGTCCCGAAGTTATTTCATAAGCAGTTAGAATAGATTTAAAACGGGGGCATGGCGGTGGGATTCTATCTGAGTTCTATCAATTCTGACACCAGGCTGGAACGGAGGCTGGAAATCGAAAATCAACTCATTGAATACTGCAAACTTGATACTCTCGCAATAGTCGGCTGTGGGAATTATTTGTGGATCAGAAGTTCCATCTTGACCCTACCGATGCTAATATCCAGAACTTTTTGCACATGGATAATTTTTATTCGCTTCTACTAGATTTTAAATCCTTACCGCGCAAAGCGAACGCCAAAACGTTCATGGAAATCTCGGGACAGGCGCATTATGAGAACGTTGCGAGTAATATTCTCGCATTTTACTTTGATACCCAAGAAGAGCATGGATTAAAGGATCTGTTTCTCAAGGAGTTTCTAAAGATGGCAGAACACGATGTCTCCGAGATTGTAGAAACAACTTCAGTCGTAAGAGAATATCCTGCCGAAGCCGGGCAAAGAATCGATCTTGTGATCCAAGGAGATGATTTTGTCATCGGTATCGAAAACAAAATTTACCACTGGGAAGCAAATGATTTTCAGAATTATGGACGTGTCATCAAAGAACTTGGCAAAGAAAAATCTATTATAGGGGACTTCCAAAAACTCACAATCTATTGTAATCCAATGAATTGTGGCACGTAAAATGCTTTTAATATATCTAATGAAATCGGGAAAAAGATATATC
>JAYVNE010000109.1:0-14990 GCA_043758615.1 Akkermansiaceae bacterium | reverse complement strand
CTAAACTACGTGCCATTCGTCCCGGCTCCTTTTTGTAACATTATCTCTTTCCATGCTTATCGGGCAGATGCCCCTTGATTTGCCTTTCGATGGCGACGAATTGCATGAGTGGCGAACATGACAAACTATTCATGTACGGGTCAGATTGTTTTCACAAACCTCTGCTTGAATCACTCAGATAAGAGATTTGAAAATCCCAAGGGGACGGGTTCCTATGACGAAATTGTAATTGTAAAAAATCGGAAAAATATCGAGTGTGCAGAGATAACAGAATGTGAAATTCTGGCCGAGCAGGAAGCATCATCCATCCATTAAATCCCATTTAACATTTTGAAGAATCCTCGTAAGCAGACGTTATCGGACGTGAATTCAACTAGGAGTCTGCCGTTTTTACCCGTCCCGAGCGGTCTGGGATTTTCCCCGAGAGGGTCGCTCGTATTGCTGGCAGGAATGCTGTGCCTCAATGGCTGCGCCGCCTATCGAGCGCTTTCGCTTAACCCCAAGGATGTCGAGCGGGCGCTTGATCCGCTAGAGGGGAAAGCGCTTTCAATCGCAGTGAGTGAAATCAAACACCCGCTCCTCCGCCCGGTGCGGCTGGACGCAAGCGATGGCCTCTCTCCAGACGAAGCAGCAGTGCTTGCGGTGGTGCTCAATCCATCGCTGCGTGCCACGCGCGATCAAGTGGACGAGGCGAAGGCTCAACTTCTCATCGCTGGCATCCTTCCGAACCCTCAACTCAGTGGCAATCTCGATTTCGTCACCGGTGGGGCGACGGCTGGCACTCAGACCGGCACCGGCTTCGGGCTGAACTGGGATTTGCGTTCCTTGATCACCCATGGGCAAGAGGTGGCCAGTGCCCGCGCAGACGAATATGCAGTCCGGTTAGACGTGGCGTGGCAAGAATGGCAGACCGCCCTCGAAGCAAGGTCTGCCGTTTATGATCTCGCCGCGCTCCGTGAGCAAGTGACGAAGGCGGAGGAAATTTCGAAGCGGCTAACGGGCAATGTCGCGCTGGTCAAAAAGGCCGAGGACGCGCACGAAATGACCTTGGTGGAGTCTTCTGCCATCGTGATCTCTGCAAACGAATCACGGGCGACTTTACTCGGCCTCCGCCAAGAACTCGATCAAAGCCGGATCGCGCTCAACCGTGCCATCGGCTATCCGCCGGGCACGAACCTGCGGCTGCAGAGTAACGTATCGCTCCCATCGCGGGTGGATGTTCCGGCGGAATCCACTTTGCTCAACGGCTTGGAACACCGTCGGCTCGATCTAATCGCTTTGCGCCGTGGGTATGATAGTGAGGAGGCGAAACTACGCGCTGCCATTCTCGCGCAATTTCCTAACATTAGTATCGGATTTACCCGGGCATCGGACACCGGAAACGTCCACTCCCTCGGCCCGGCCATCACCATTGACCTTCCGCTATTCGATCACAATCAAGGGAAAATCGCGTTAGAGAACGCCACGCGGAAGCGCCTTTTCGATGAATATACAAACCGCGTTTTTGAAACACGATCCGACATTGCTTCCGCTCTATCGGATATTCATTCGCTGAATAACCAGATCGCAGAGGCGAACCACGCGCTTCCCGCCCTTCAACATGTGGTGGAGACCTCGCGGAAAGCCGTTGATGATGGCAATGCCGAAGTGCTCGGCTACTACGTTCTTCAAAACGATCTCACGCAGAAATCTATCGAAATCCTGAAACTCAAGCAACAGCTCGCCCAAGCCCGCATCGCACTCGAAACCGCCGCCGCCTGGCACCTTTCTCCATGAAGCGAAATCTAACGATCCTCCTCGCCCTCGCGCTAGCGATAACAGCCTGTCATAAATCCGCGCACGAAGAAGGCGAGGCTGCTGAGGCCGTCAAGCCCACTGCTGCCGTGCGGACGGTGAAACTTGAGAAAAGCACCATCGCCGCAACGATTACTGCTTATGGGACCGTGGTCGCGCAATCTGACCAACTGTTAAGTGTCTCGGTGCAATACGAAAGCAAAGTGATGCGTCTGCTCGTTTCCGCAGGCGAGACCGTGGAAGAGGGCCAAGCGCTCATCGAGGTGGAGCCCAGCCCTGACACGAAATTGCAACTCGCCGAAGCAACATCTGCTGCGGACTCCGCGCAGATCCAGCTTGAACAGGCGCAGAACCGATTTTCCATGAAGCTGGCCCTCAATCAAGAACTTCAGTTAGCTAAGCAGGCCGCGCGGGACTCCGCTGCCACCCTCAGTAGTCTAACCGCACGCGGCGCGGGCGACCGAATTATTCTCAAAGCGGAAGCGAGTGGCCAAGTTTCTTCGATCGAGGTCCGGATCGGCCACATCGTTCCGGCCGGCAGTCCGCTTCTATCAGTGGTGCCAGGACGCCGCATCGAGGCACTTCTGGGAGTGGAGCCGGAGAGCGCTGGGCGATTGCATGAGGGCCAAAAAGTTCACCTCGTTTCGGTCAATCAAGAGGGCGTGGAAGGGGACGGTAAGATTCGCTTGATCACGCGAAGGGTGAATCCCGAAACGCGGCTGGTGGACACTTTCGCGTCGGTTCCGCCTGACGTGCCGTTTATTTTTGCCGGCTACTTGCGGGGCGAGATCGAGGTGGAGCAAAAGGACGCGCTGGTCGTTCCGCGCGATGCGGTTCTCCCAGATGAAGATGGCTCTATTTTGTTTACGGTCCGCGACGGCCACGCCGTTGAGCACAAAGTCGTCATTGGTCTTCAGACCGACACGCTTACTGAAGTCACCGGAGAAGATCTTCAAGTGGGGGATGAAGTTATCACCGTTGGTATCCATCAGTTAGAGAATGGGATGGCAGTCGAGAAATCCGAATGACGAAATTATGAACTTCACCCGCTGGGCGCAGTCTCACGCACGTTCGATCGTATTTCTCATCATCGTCCTCGCCATCGGTGGTGGGATGAGCGGTTGGAATCTGCCCGTCGCACTTTTTCCACATGTGGATTTTCCACGCGTCCGCGTGAGTGTGGAAGCCGGTGATCGTCCTGCGGAGCGGATGGCAGTGGAGGTGACCTATCCGGTCGAACAAGCCTTGCGCGCTATTCCCGGCGTGCGCCACATCCGCTCGACGACGAGCCGTGGCAGTAACGAGATTTCCGTGAACTTCGACTGGGGCGAAAACATGGTGCAAGCAATGCTGCAAGCACAGAGCGAGGTCACTCGGATTTTACCCAGTCTGCCGCCGGGCACCACCTTTGAGGTGCAGCGGATGGACCCGACGGTTTTTCCGGTCGTCGCCTATAGTTTGACATCGGAGTCCAAGTCGTTAGTGGAACTCTCCGATTTGGCACTTTACCAACTCCAACCGCTTCTATCAACGATTCCTGGCGTCGCAAAAATTTCAGTGCAGGGCGGTGCCACCGAGGAATATCGGGTGGTGGTGGATCCTGCGAAACTTCAGTCCTTCGGCATGACCATCGCCGATGTGGCGGCAAAGCTCTCCGCATCTAACGTGCTCAATGCAGTGGGTCGTCTGGAGGATCATGGTAAGCTCTATCTGCTTGTTTCGGACACGCGCTTTAAGAGTCTTGAGGAAATCAGCCAGAGCATTCTGCGGTCCGGCGCGAATGGCGTGGTGCGGGTGGAGGATGTGGCCGAGGTGCGCGATGAAACTGAGCCGCAGTTCATCCGTGTGACGGCGGACGGCCATGATGCCGTGCTGTTTCAAATCTATCAACAGCCTGGATCGAACACCGTGCAGATCGCTGCGGACGCGAAGAAGATGCTCGCCGGACTGGGCGACAAGCTCCCCAAAGATGTGAAGCTGGCGCAATGGTATGATCAAAGCGATCTAATCATCGCCTCTGCGTCCAGCGTGAGTGATGCCGTGATCATCGGCGCGGTACTCGCCGCCTTTGTTTTATTCGTTTTCCTGAGGAACGGGAAAATCACGCTCATCGCCTTGATGGCACTGCCCGCCTCGCTTGCGGCCACTATTCTGTTACTGAAAGTGCTGGGCATGAGTTTCAACATCATGACTTTGGGAGGGATGGCTGCTGCCGTTGGCCTCATCATTGATGATTCCATCGTGATGGTGGAGCACATCATCCGGCGGCTGCGCGGCGGAACCGGGCACGAACACGAACGGATCATGCGCGCGACTGCGGAATTCACCCGGCCTCTAGCGGGCTCATCCGCCTCCACGATCATCATTTTCTTGCCCCTCGCTTTTCTAACGGGCGTGACTGGCGCGTTTTTCAAAGCACTTTCACTCACCATGGCGGCAAGCCTGATCCTTTCGTTCCTCATCGCTTGGCTCGCGGTGCCGATCCTCGCCGGAAAGATGCTGAACAAAAAGGACGCCGATCAGGAGGAGGGTGGGAAATTCACCCATTTCATGCATCGTGGATACGGGCGCTTGATGCGGAGCTTACTTGTTAGGCCATGGATGATCTTGCCTGTGGTGATTTTGTTGGGCGGTGCGGGCTGGTTCGCCTCCACGCAGGTGGGTTCTGGTTTCATGCCCTCGATGGATGAGGGCGGATTCATTCTCGATTACGTCGCCCCGCCCGGCACCTCGCTAACAGAGACGGATCGTAGGCTCCGGCAGCTTGAAGCCATTTTACAAAAAACCCCAGAAGTCACCACCTACTCGCGGCGGACCGGCCTCCAGCTCGGCGGCGGTCTCACAGAGTCGAATACGGGTGACATTTTCATCCGTTTGAAACCCCTCCCTCGGAGACCCATTGAAGAGGTCATGGACGACGTGCGCGGGCAGGTTGAAAAGAATGTCCCGGGCCTAGAAATCGAGACGATGCAACTGATGGAAGACCTCATCGGGGATCTCACTGCCGTGCCGCAGCCAATCGAGATCAAGCTGTTTACCGATGACGAAAAAGTCCTGCTAGAAACCGCGCCGAAGGTTGCCGAAGCGATCGGTAAAATCAATGGCGTGGTGGAAGTGAAGGATGGCATTGTTCCCGCCGGTGACGCACTGGTCGTCAAAGTGGACTCCGCGAAGGCAGCGCTTGAAGGGCTTGATAGTGATACGGTGACAAAACTGCTAGATGACATGCTCAGTGGAAATGTGACCACCAACGTCCAGCGCGGGCCGAAGCTCGTGGGCGTTCGCGTTTGGACTCCGAAAAAATCACGCCGCACCGAGCAGGACTTGATGAATCTCCAGCTCCGCGCGGAGGATGGGCATTTGGTTCCCCTGAGCCGGATCGCTACCATCACTACCGATACGGGCCAGCCGGAAATCGCACGTGAGGATCTCAAGCGCATGGCCGCAGTGACCGGGCGCATCACCGGACGCGATCTAGGCTCAACCATCGCAGAGGTGAAAAATTTGCTCGATACCGGGAACCTACTTCCGCCCGGCGTTTATTACAGCTTGGGCGGGCTTTACGAACAGCAGCGCATCGCGTTCAGCGGCATGCTCATCGTGATGATCGCCGCCGTGGTCCTCGTTTTCCTACTGCTGTTATTCCTCTATGAAAGCTTTCGCGTCGCCATCGCCATGCTGGCCACGCCACTGCTTGCACTGCCCGCAGTTTTCCTCGGACTCTGGTGCACTAACACCGAGCTGAATATCACGTCTATCATGGGAATGACCATGGTCGTTGGTATCGTCGGTGAGGTCGCCATCTTCTTCGTATCTGAAGTCAGCGAACTTGAGGGCGAGGCAGAAGGTAAAGAACTAACACTTTCCCAGCGCCTCGTAATTGCTGGAAAGAATCGCATGCGACCCATCGCGATGACCACCTTCGCCGCGATCCTCGCGCTGTTGCCGCTGGCGCTTGGTATCGGCCAAGGCAGTGCGATGCAGCAGCCGCTCGCCATTGCCATCACTGCGGGCCTCATCGCCCAGCTCCCGCTTACACTCATTGTGCTGCCAGCACTGATCCTCTTGCTTAAAGGAAAATCAGCGGCTTGAGCGATTGGCTGAATCAATTAGAAGGGAGATATGATTCGACGTCTTTCTTCATCGTCCTATCAAGACAGGTGGATGTCTCCCCCACCTGTCTGCTTAGTAAATTTGACTCGTGGGCGAACCTCTCTAAAACCCTGCAGGGACTGATGGGAAATCGACCCGCTTGAATCGACTATCAGAACTCGATATTGAAGCCCGGGCGGATACTGAGCACGCTATTAGTATCATAACCTACACTCAGGTAAGTGCTAATGTGCTCGGTGAAGCGGTACTCAGTCGCAATGGCTCCGGCGAAGGTGCCCTTTTCCCCCTTCACGGGAGATGAGTTTGCGAAGATTTCAGCGAGCATGCTGAATTTAGGCGTGAACTTGTATTCAACGGAAAAGTCAGAGATGACTTGGTTCTTCAGCTTATCCCCTTTGGAAGGAGAAGTGACAAAATCGTAGCCGAGGTTGAAGTTGCAGATCCATGGGCCAAAATTCTTACCGAGGATGATATAGGGCTGATAGTCGAATTCACCCGATCCGATTTCGGGGTTTGTAGCGGTTGGAACTTTCAGTTTGAAAGCCAGGACCGCTGCGGGAAGCCAAGACTTTTCATCATCTATCATGATCATGTAGGAAGGGGTGACTTCTAGGTCGCCTACTCCATTGACGCTTTTGCCCAATTTTGGATCATTCCATTCGTAGAAAAAAGGTTCGATGAGGATCTCTGCCCTATCAGAAAGCGCATACTCATATTGATTCACAGTGAAGATACCGCGCCCACCATCTTTTTCCCACTCCACTTGAACGGCTTGGCTGAAAAGCCAATCGCCCTTCTTTCCAAGCTCGGCGGTCTCGGTTTCTAGAACCAGATCGGCATGTGCGGAACTGATGAGGCACATGGAAAGAAGGACGCGGCGGGAGTTGGATTGCAGGGAATGCATGGTTTGATATCGTTGGATTGATGAGTTAGGAGGGCGGAGAGCGAGCAGCGCTTCGATTCAGGTAGAAAAGCAGGAATTCGTGAAAACAAGCTGAAGTAAGCATGAATAAGTTGTCATATTCTGCGCACTTCCCGGGTTTTCAGTGATGCAGAAAGGCGTAAATGACAAAATTTTCATGCGTGCTTCACCATGATTTTGGCAAAGTCTGATTAACTTCATGTGTCGAAGTGCTGGTAAAACGCCAAGCTAACATTATTATGAAAATTTCAGCAACGATCGGAATGGTCGCCACAGTCATCGCGAGCACATTCGCCGTCCCAATATTTGCCGGCGAAACGGAAGTGAAAATCGCCATGGACCAAGTCCCCGCTGCCGTGCGGGAGGCCGTGAAAAAGTATGCGAATGACGCCGAAATCAAAGCGGCTCTCGACGTTAATGATGACGGGACCAAGATCATTGAGTTTGATATTGAGAAGAACGGCAAAAAATCTGAAGTGGGTTTCCACAAGGATGGGAAACTGTTCATGACCGAGGAGGAGATCGCGCTCGCTGATGTACCCGGCGCCGCACAGAAAACCATCGCCAAGAAAAGTAAAGACGCGAAGGCTGGCGCGCCCCTCAAGGTGGTGAAGGAAGGCACGACCCGCTACGAAGTGGTAATCGAAAAAAATGGGGAGAAAACCGAATACTCGATCTCCGCAGAAGGTAAGACTTTGTCCAGGCAAGTGGTTAAAGATTAAGCGGCCGCGCGCCCTACGCCGCTGTCCGGTTTTGCTGGTAGGCTGCATCGTTTTCACTAAAATCCTTTTATGCGTGTGCTCGTAGTTGAAGACGAAAAGAAAACCGCCTCGTTTATTCGCAAGGCCTTGCAGGCAGAAGGCTTCGCGGTGGATGTCTGTGGCGATGGCGGGGACGCGCTTGCCGCTGCACGTGCGACGCCTTTTGACGGAATCGTGATGGACATCATGCTGCCAGGCCCTGACGGCTTGAGCGTTCTGCGCCAACTCCGCGACCGAGGTGACAAGACGCCGGTGCTGCTTCTATCCGCTCGCGGTGCGGTGAATGAACGCGTCGAAGGCCTCAACGCGGGTGCGGATGATTATCTGCCGAAACCCTTCGTTATCGCCGAACTCGTTGCGCGCGTCCGGGCACTCGGCCGGCGCGGTGGTGAAAACAAATCTACCGTCTTACGGGTGGCCGATCTAACGTTAGACACCGTTTCACGCCGTGCCGAGCGTGGTGGGAAAACGTTCGAACTCACTGCCCGTGAATATCGGTTACTGGAATTTCTCATGCGCTCGACCGGCCAAATTTGCGGGCGCATGAGTATCATTGAAAAAGTTTGGGACTACGATTTCGACCCCGGAACTAACCTAGTGGACGTCTATATCAAACGCCTCCGCGAGAAGATTGATGATAGCCGCGAGCCCAAGTTGTTGCACACCGTGCGTGGCATTGGCTATGTCATGAAGGGAACGCCATGACCATTCGCACTCGACTAACAATTTGGTATGCTGCGACCATGTTTGTCTCACTCTTGGCGATGAGCGTGCTGACCTATCATGTATTCGCCCCTGATCCCCACCCGCCAAATTCTGTGGGTGAGCCCGCTGGCGAATCTGACGCGAACGACTTTCATGAAGTCTTGCGAATTCTGTTTTGGTGTGGCGTGCCACCCGCTTTGATCGCCCTCGGTGGCGGCTGGTGGCTGATGCGCCGCGCTCTAACACCCGTGAACCAACTCACGGTGGCAGCGGGGAAAATTAATGAAGGTAATCTTGCCCTAAAACTTCCGCGCTCTGGCAACGGCGATGAATTGGATCGGCTCACCGAGGTTTTCAATGCCATGACCTCCCGGCTAGATGGTTCGTTTAAGCATATCCGTGAGTTCACGTTGCATGCCTCGCACGAGCTGAAAACACCACTGACTGTCTTACATGGCGAGATCGAAACTGCGCTGCGCGACGAATCCACGCCCGCACTCCAGCGAGAGCGTCTTGTTAGCCAGCTGGATGAAATCCAGCGACTCACAAAAATCGTGGACGGCCTCACACTGCTAACGAAAGCGGACGCCGGGCAAGTTGCGCTGGGTTTCGAAGCCCTTGCGCTCGATGAACTTGTGCGAGACGTTTTTGCCGATGCGCAATTTCTCGCGAAGCCTGCGAACATTACCGTCACACTCAATGAATGTGAAGCCATTACACTGCGAGGCAGTAGGCATCGCCTGCGGCAATTGCTGCTAAATCTCGCCGACAACGCCATTAAATATAACGATTGCGGCGGCACCGTGGAGTTATCCTTGCGTCGCGAGGGGGAGACGGCGGTGCTGCGGATTAGCAATACTGGTGCAGGCATTACACCTGATGTTTTGCCGCAAGTCTTTGACCGGTTTTTCCGCGGTGATGCCAGTCATAACAGTTCAATTGACGGCTGTGGCCTTGGCTTGTGTATCGCCCAGTGGATTGCACACGCCCACAACGGTTCTATCGAAATCTCCTCGCGATCGGGAGGACTCACCCATGCAACAGTTTGTTTGCCGATTGAAGCAGGCCTAACCGATTAGGTCCTCTTTCCCGGTGCCGCAGTGGTGGGCGAATAAATAATGATCCGAGCTTCCGGGGCGTTGACAAGGTAGGCGTAGGCCCAGCCTATCAGGACTGAAATTTTGTTTCGGAAGCCGATGAGAAACATGATGTGGACGAATAGCCAAGCAAGCCAAGCGATGAACCCTTGCAGGCGGAAACTGCCTGTCTTCACGACAGCGTAGTTTTTTCCGATGATGGCCATCATTCCTTTGTCGAAATAGCAGAAGGCCGGGCGCGGAGTGTGATCTCCGGTCGCTTCAGCTTTGAGGATTTTCGCGATGTGTGCGCCCATCTGTGAGGCAGCGGGAGCGACGCCTGGGACCGTTTTGTCCTCGCTATCCTTGATGCTGACGAGATCTCCGGCGACAAAAATATTTGGATGCCCAGGCACTGATAGATCGGGCAGCGGAGTTACGCGTCCGCCGCGATCAAGCAGAACGCCGAGCGAAGCGGTGAGTGGACTGGAGGCGACTCCGGCGGCCCAAATGATGGCGGCGGCTTCGAGTGTCGTGCCGTCTTTGAAATCGAGAGCGCCCGGCCTAACATCGATGACGCGGGTGTTATTCCGCACCTCGACGCCGAGTTTTTCAAGACGCTTGCGAGTGTAGAGGCTTTGGTCGTGATCAAATGCCTCGAGGATGAGTTCGGAGCCCTCAATGAGAATGATGCGGAGTTTTGCAGTATCAATGTTGCGGAAATTCGATTTCAGCGAGCGGTGAACGAGGTCGGCAAAGGCTCCTGCGAGCTCGACCCCAGTGGGACCGCCGCCGACGATGGCGATGGTCATAAGGCGGGTGCGCTCGGCCTCGTCAGTGGTGAGCTCTGCGAGTTCGAGATTGGATAGAACGGTGCGGCGGATGTTTTGTGCATCGGCGAGAGACTTGAGGCCGAGACTATTTTTCGCCCATTCATCGTGACCGAAATAGCCAGTGCGGGCACCGGCGGCGAGCAACAGGGTGTCATAGGAATAGACGGTGCCGAAGCCGCCAGTCGCGGTGTTTGCCGCAGGATCAATGCAGGAAATTTCGTCCATCAGAACCGTGATGTTTTTCGCGTCGGCGAGGATCTGGCGGATGGAGCGTGCGATGTCCGGTGCGGCGAGTGAGGCGGATGCGACTTGATAGAGGAGTGGCTGAAAAAGGTGGTGGTTCGTGCGATCTACCAAGGTGATCTCGAATCGCTCGTCGTTAGCAAGTTTTTGGGCGCACTCGAGTCCTGCGAATCCGCCGCCAATGATGAGAATTTTGCGTGGGGAGGGCATGGGAAAGATTAGGTCTTATGAGTTGTTTGGAACCTATCTTCAGCGCCTGCACTTTTCTAGCAAGCCTGCGAGGAACCAGGTGATTTGAGCGAGGGCGTCCGAGTGGATAGATTCACCAAGTGGAACGAGGTCCTCGCGGCTTTCTGCGAGCAGGGCGAGTGCGGTGTCCACGGCGCTTTCGATGGCTCCCTCGTATTCGGCGATACCTAGCAGGACCGGCAGGTCGAGTGGCTCCTGATCGAGGATGCGCTTGTTGAGCTTCATGCGCTGGCTCTCGGAGGCAGTTTCTAATAGATTAAGGATCGGCAGGGTGAGTTTGCCCTTGATGAGATCGGTGCGGAGAGTTTTCCCAACCACTTCTTCAGAGCCGACAAGATCGAGGCAGTCATCATAAATCTGATAGGCGGTGCCGAGTTTCATCCCATAGCTGGCAAGGCGCGCTTCGGCCGTGGCATCGAGCCCGGAGAGATTTCCCGCCAGTCCTGTGGCGGCGGCAAAGAGCGCACCGGTTTTCATTTCGATCACCCGGAAATAATCCGCCTTGGTGAAGGTGAGATCGAAACGACGCTGCGTTTGAATGATTTCGCCCTGGCAGACTTCGCGTGCAGCATTTCCCACCTTGCGGCAAATGTCGATGCTGTTGAAATCGGTGGCGAGTGTTAGGGCGTGGGAGAAGAGTGCATCGCCTAGCAGAACAGAGAGCGCATTACCCCATTTTGCATTGGCGGTGGGAACCATGCGGCGGGTGTTTGCCCCGTCCATAATGTCATCATGAACGAGTGTGGCCATGTGGATCAGCTCGAGAATGACGCCGAGTTTCAAATGTTCCTCCGTCACTCCGCCAGCAGCTCCGCCAATCAGGATGGCGAGTGCCGGGCGAATGCGTTTTCCAGACGTATTACAAATGTAGGAGACGTAGGGCTCGACGGCGGGGTCGAAGCCGCGGACTTGCTCGCGGATGGCGATTTCCACCCGCTCCAACTCAGGGCGGACGAGTTCGAAGGGGAAAAGATCGTTGCGGGGTGACTGAGAGGTGTGGGCTGCCATGGTCGTGGGGCTGGTGCAAAGAGTCATAGACTGGCCGTTCCCGCAACCCGGATGTGGTTGGAATTTGAAAGTTTGTCGAAATCGGGGCTATCTGCTTGCTAGAGGCCATCGCGGGATTCTAGTTTTTGGCATCTATGAAAAATCGAGGAATTTTGCTGGTTATCCCTGTTTTGGCCTTGGGCTTCGGGGCATGTAACAAAAAGGAAGAAGTGAAAGCGCCGGATGCGCCCGCAGGCATTGCCGAGGCACCTGGGAAGCCGGCTCCAGCGGCTGCCGTCGTGCCGAAAGTGCCGGCCGTCAGTCCCGAAGAGCGTGCCGCAAAGCTCGGTTTCGCGAGGTATTTACCGCAGGATACTGAGACTGTGCTTTCATTTTACAACGGCACGAAGTCCGCTGAACGCGTGAAATCCTCCAAGCTCTGGAAGCTCATCGTAACACAAATGGATGGCGGGATGGTGGATCTCGACGACGACAATGCCGCACCGAAAATCGAAGAAGCCAAGAAACCGGATGCTCCTGCCGACGAGCCCGTGGGTCCTGCGATGCTGTTTGGCACCGAATTCTCAATGGCAATGGGTAAATCGGCCTGTGAGCAAGTGGGCAACTTACTCACACTTAATCGCCGCATGAGCTATTTCCAATTCCGCGGCATGGCTAAGGCTTTCGTTGCCGCAGCGAAAAATGGCGACGCGAAGGACATCGGAGAAGCCTTCGCCCGAGGCTATGGCGGAGAACTCGCGAGCGACCTGCTGAAGGATCCAGAATCTGGAATTGTGTTGTTAGAAAAAGCCAAGGTGCCCCCGATGTATTTTGCCTTCCGTGCCAAAGAATCCCGCCGCGCGGAGGCTCTCCAACAGCTCTCGGGACTGATCGCTAATCTTGGAATGCTCGGTGAAATGGCCTCTCCGGTGGATGTGGAAAAGGCCGGTCAGAAATTTGAAGGGTTCAAAATCTCCGGCGCGAAAATTTCTGCGACGATCGCTGCTTCACGAGATGATATGGATAAGACCATGGGGACTGCCACAGTGGATCAATTGCTCGCCGCTATCGCGAAGAAAGACATTGTAATCCTCAGTGGCACGATTGGGGATTATGCACTCATGTTTATGGGTAGCTCGCTCGATGATCTTAATTTCGCCAGTGATCTTGGCCATTCGCTCGTCGCTGGCGATGCCTTGGCCTTCTCAGATGCTTATACTAACAAGGATCTCGCCGCGCTTGTCTATGGTCAGAAAGCCGCAGGGGACACGCTCTACGCTTCTATCGGAGGACTCGCAGATATGACTAACGGCCTGCGCGATGGTCTTTCCGGATCGGAAGGACTGGGCGATACCCGTGATCTCGAAGCCATGTTGCAAATCGTCGCCGAACGCGAGTCCGCACTTAGGAAGCTTGTCAGTAACGAATCTTCCGGCACGGTCGCATTTTTCGAGGACGGTCTAAAAATCGAGTCTTCCGGCGGAATGGATAGTGGCGCGATCGATTGGAAAGCTACTAACAAACTTGCCCATCTCGCGGACTCTCCGGATGCCGTGCTTTTCAGCGATTTTTCTGTGGATGCCGCCTACGATGAAAAGGCGAACGCCTATTTCGAATCATTGATAGAGACAGCTTATGCGATGGCGATGAAAGTCTCCGAAGTGCCGATGGAAAACAAGGAGATGACGAAATTCAAGGAAATGGCCAAGATGTTTGATAGTAACTTCCGGACGGACGCAGTGGATCTGTGGGGTGCTTTCAACAGCGATTTCGGCAAAAGCTTCGGCGGCGAAAGAGCTTTGGTGATTGATCTCAAAGGCTCTGCTCCCGCAGTCCCCGGCATCCCGCAAGCAGTTGTGGATAAAGCGAAAGTGCCTCGTATTTCAATCATTCGCCCCGTCGCCGACCGTGCGAAGTTAGCGGCCTCTTGGGATAAGATGAATTCGGGCACGACCCGTATTCTCGCCAAAGTGAGCGAAATGGTTGGAAAAGAAATCCCCATGCAAAAACCTCTCAGCTCCGAGAAAAATGGCCTAACGACTTGGTTTTTCCCCTTGCCATTTTTCAATGACGATTTCCTCCCTTCCGTCACGGTGGGTGATCAATGGTTCGTCGCATCCACCTCGAAAAATCAAGCACTGGATCTCATTGCAAAGGCCACCACGGGCGGCGCGACTCGCGATGGATTTTGGTTAAGCATGAATTTCAAGGCGCTCGAAACCTTCGCCGATGAAACTTACAAAATCGTCGATGAAAATGCCGAGGCGATGATGGGTGCGCCGTTCACCCCAGCGCAAAGGAAGAACGCTCTAGCAGCCATCAAAACGCTGGACGATCTTGATCGGCTCACGGTTCACAGCCGCCGCGAAGGCACCGTGCTGCATACGAGCATTCATTTCAAAACCCGTTGATAGGCTGTGATATGGAGTCAAGCCTTTGCGGGCTTGGCTCCGCGTGAGTGTCCTGCGTAAATGATTTGTCTTTTGATGTTTTGGCCATATTGGTTGGTTCTTGGTTTTGGATTCTTGATTCTAACGATCAACCTTCGGTGCGGTCGAAATAGGATTTGAACGCCGGATTTTTCTTCGTCTTCTTCCACGCGTCCGTGTAGGTTAGGCCTTCGTCTTTCTGGAGCTTGGCCACGGAGTTTGCCACTTGCTCGCGGATGTCGTCGCCTTGCTGGCGGTCATCGCGGCGGGCGGTGAGATCGAGGCCGGTTTTGTTCAGCTTCGGTGTTAGGCCGGAAAGTGAGTTAAACTCACTCTCGCGGCTGGCACCATTGAGGCGGGCTTCCCAAGCAGGGCGGTCCGCAGCGGAGATGCGGCCCGTGGTGGTAGCCAGATCGAGGGCGGTCTTGTTCGCCTCGGCCCGGAGCTTATCACGCTCGGTCTTGAGAGAGATGATCGAATTGGCCATTTGGTCCTTTTCGATTTGCTTCTCCTTGGCGCTTTCAGCGGATTCCTCTACTGGATCGACTTTGTCGGTGGTTGGAGGTGTCACGGCGGTGGCGGCGACGATAGTGTCGATTTTAGCGAGGACTTCCTCATCGGTGGCTTCCGGCGCGAGGCCGAGTTTCTGGCGGATTATTTTTGGGTCCATGGTGGTATGTGGTTTGGTTTCTAACTGAGAATTGTGAACCGGCTCGCTCTCGGCGATGCGCGGCGTGTTGGTGAGGCCGATGGAAATCAGCCGGTCCGGTGAAAATGTGGCTTGCCCTGGCGGCGCGTCCCAACGGGGAGACGGATAGATCCACCAGCCTTCTTTTTTGTTTTCCTCCCCCAGCGAGTTCCACTCCGCGAAGCCCCAC
>JAYVNE010000108.1:0-1533 GCA_043758615.1 Akkermansiaceae bacterium | reverse complement strand
AGAAATTTCCAGTGTTTTGCTGTTCACATGATTACTCGTTTGTTTTCAGCCGCTTTGCGCGGTGTCGATGCCCAAGAAGTCGAGGTCGAGGTCAATGCATGTAAGCGCCAAGCGAAATGAGAAAAATAGACAGCGATTTGAGAAAAATCCATGAAATCCCCGGTTTTGCATTCCTTCAGCACTGATCATGCAGGACTCTTGCAAGCCGTCAATTCTGAGCACTCGGCGGGGCGTCGCCGGGCAGAATCATTCCGAGCGCGGCCCACAGTTGGCCGAGGATGCGGGTGTAGTCGATCAGGACCGGTTGTTCGAAGGTCCGCTCGTGGCCTGCCTCGTCTCGCACGGTGATTGCCACGGCGAATTGAGGGATCAGGTTACTCAATACCGTTTCACTCAAAACGATGTTTGGATCTTCGACTTCGCCTGCGGTCTCGATGATCGTCAAAATCGGCAGATGAGGGGCGGAAATTTCAGCCAGCTTGGCGATGAGAACGTCGCGAAATGGCAGACTCTCCAATGCGATGTTTTGAGTGAACCGGAAGCCGTCTTCCGTCTCACAATTTAAGGCGAGCGGTTCATCCGCGCTCCGATAGATGAGTGATTTAATTTTCATAAATTTAAGCGATGCGTGTGAGCGCCATCTGAGTGCCGTAGTTTAGATAAATTGGGTTGCTGGCGTCGTTAGAAGTCTGCTTGACCTTACAAATAATGTCTTGCGTGGAAGGCAGATCAATAATGGTATCAATTTTGGAATACCAAGTGGCTGCATTTGCAGATGTAGAATAGATAACCCCTATGGTCTGTCCTACTGCGTCCGAATTGATGAGGATGGTCTGGCTCGGAGCCGCCATTCCGTAGGGTGCGCCACTCCAGTTCGTTATACTGACCCCGCTAGCGTAACAGCCGTTCACAGGATTGTAGATGGTAATCTCATCCCCACGGTAGTCGATGCTGAGTTAGAAACAATATAAGCTGATAGAATGTATTTACCCGCTGGCACGCTGTTGATCCTCAAGGTGCTATTCTGAAACGTCGTGTTGCTGTAACCGGGCGAGGCCCTTGTGAGCCGCATGTGGTAGCCGTTTTTTGCATACCGGACATCTCCCAAGTCTCGCGTCATCAGGGACGCGCCACTTGCCGCCGTTTGGTTAGGCGCGAAGTTGTTGGTGCCGTTCCATGTCTGGTTTGCCGTGTAGGTCCACGCGGACACGATGGTTTCTGGTGAGCCTTTGCGCGGGATAGACTGATCGGACTGCCACTTTGAAACACCGTCGCTGATCCACATGCGGCACGCGCCCGGTGAATAAGCAGTGATGCTTGATGCGCCGTCGATGGTGTTACCCGCTGCACCGCCAGCAACAAACGTGGCGGTGTTGCTCGCGCTGATACCCCCTACGATGTCCGCGAAGTAAAGTTTGCCACCGGGCGGATAGTTCGCGGCAGGCGGTAAGGTGTAGGACCTTGGTTCCGTTAGTGATGCGGTCAGAAAGATTTCCCGAATATCCCCGAGAAGCGTGGAGTTGGCGTTTCCAA
>JAYVNE010000107.1:0-5103 GCA_043758615.1 Akkermansiaceae bacterium | reverse complement strand
AGCACATGCGCCCAGGCGTGGACCGCATCGCCATCGTGTTAGACGGCGAGGTCATCAGTGCTCCCGTCGTCAACCAAGTCCCGCTCGGCAAGCAATTCATTATCGAAGGTCTCCACGAACCCGGCGAAGTGCAAAGCCTCGCGAACTCGTTGATGAACCCGTTAGAAAACCCGTTAGTCGTTGATGAAATGCGCACGGTTTCTCCCACTCTCGGAGCCGCGGTCATTCACCAAGGCCTGCTCGCGGGTGCGCTGTCACTGGCAATGACTTTCCTTTTCGTGCTCGCCTACTATCGGATGTCCGGCTTCATCGCGATCATCGGGCTCATTGTCAACACGATCATCCTGTTTGGCATTATGGCCATGTTCGGCTTTACGTTCTCTCTCCCCGGCATTGCGGGCATGGTGCTCACCATCGGTATGGCCGTGGACGCGAACGTGCTGATTTACGAAAGATTACGCGAGGAACTTGCTAGAGGAAAAACTCTGAAAAACGCCATCGATGTCTCTTACGAAAGAGCCTTCACCGCCATTTTCGATTCCCACTTCACCTCGCTGCTCACGGCTGTCATCCTCTTCTGGTTAGGAAGCGGCACCATCAAAGGCTTCGCCGTCACTCTAACGATCGGCATCACCGCGTCGCTTTTCTCTACCATTTTAGTCACTCGGGTGTTGTTCCGTTGGGGGATCGACTTTGGTCTCTTTAAGAAACTTACCTTCCTCGATCTCATCAAGTCCGCCAACTACGACTTCTTGGGCAAGCGGCGTCTCGCGATCGGCCTGGCCCTCGCCACGATCGTGATTTCCTTCGCGGGTTTTGCCATCCGTGGCGAACGCGCACTTGGCATCGACTTCACGGGTGGCACTCGCATCCAATTCTTGCTAGGCAAGGAGACGAGCATCCCGATTGAAGAAGTGAATAAAGCTCTCGAAGGCCTCAAACTCTCCAAAGCGGCCTATCCGCAACAGGAAAGCAACGCCACCACCGGTGCCTTGCTAACCGTTCGCTGCGCTACGCCCGATGCACCTGCCATCGTCGGCAAACTCCGCGAAGCAATCCCGGCTCTCGCAGCGAAAAAAGCGGATTCTAGCAGCTACAAGATCGACGCCAGCCAAGAAGAAGTCTCCGCAGTCATCGGTGGCTCGTTCCTCACTCAGTCGCTGTTAGCCATCGTGGCCGGCCTTTTGGGAATTCTGCTCTACATGACTTGGCGCTTCGAGTTTTCCTTCGCCTTGGGCGGATTTATCGCGATTTTCCACGATATCATCATCTGCGTTGGAATCGTCGTTCTGATGGGTGGTGAGCTCTCGCTGATCCACGTCGGCGCGGTGTTGACCATTGCCGGTTATTCGATCAGCGACACGATCATCGTGTTCGACCGGATTCGCGAAACCGTCCTTGTCCGCTCCGGCTCCGTTGAGAAGGTCATGAACGAGGCGATCAACGCCACGCTTTCCCGAACCTTGCTAACATCTGGTGCCACCTTGATCAGCGTCGCCATTCTTACCTTCCTCGGTGGCTCCGGCTTGCGCGATTTCGGGTTCATCATTTTCATCGGAATTATCGTGGGAACTTTCTCCTCGATCTTCATCGCCTCGCCGATCGCCCTCTGGTGGAGCAGCCGCAAAGGAGGCAGCATCCGCGAGGACGTTCTCGCCAGCACCGTCAAAGCAGAGACCGCAGCCGCGGCACCCTGATCGGAAACAATCGATCTATAAAAGCCTCACACCCTCTGGAGTGTGGGGCTTTTTTGTAGCTCTTGCAGGCCCAAAGTCGTTGGATCTCGGTGTGCAAACCGTTTGACGTTTGTGGCACTCCGTTACCAACTTCGTGCACTCCGTTTACGATGTGGAGCATTCCGTTTGCGATTCTCAGAAATCCGCGAGAAGACGATCACCGAGCGCCACCGAGGCCATTCTAGAGATTGACGGAATTGACGGCGCGAGTGCCTTCATTTTGTCTGGGATCTTGAATTGGCAGGTCGTTACGGCCGTCTTTGAAGAATTTGACTCGGAGCAAGATGCTCCGGCAACGGCCTGGAGTGAGACACTCCAGCCACGAGGCGCTCTTTCAGTTTCCCCGACTGTAACAGTTTATCTGGGAAATTGTTGTGTTGAGGATCTTTACCGAAGGCTCGGGCCCATCCTTCGAGTCGGTCCATTTGTGAAGAATTTTCCCATCAGGGCCAACAGTCGTTATGAGATAGGAGTGTGCGAAATCGATGCCATTGGGCAAACGATCAAAACGCACACCGAGGACGACCGCCATTTCCAACAGATCTTCCTCGGAGCCTCGCAGGACATCCCAACAGGAGCTCAGAAGATGGCGTTCTGACAAAGCTTTTAGCTCGGCTTGCGTGTCGTTTTTCGGATCCAGGGTGATGAAGGTGAACCGCGTTTTCGATTTCGGATCGAGATCCTTCTCGATGCGCTGCATGTCGGCGATGATGCGCGGGCAGATCCCCTTACAAGTAGCGTAGCCAAGCGCGATGACACGCGGGGTTCCCACTGATTTCGCCCAGACGAGGGGCTTGCCGTCCTGGTC
The DNA here is from genome assembly GCA_043758615.1 of Akkermansiaceae bacterium. Lineage (GTDB taxonomy): Bacteria > Verrucomicrobiota > Verrucomicrobiia > Verrucomicrobiales > Akkermansiaceae > Luteolibacter. The sequence continues at coordinate 2,559 of JAYVNE010000107.1, read as the reverse complement.
CGTCCAAGTGGAGCCAAGCGTGTAGATCGAGCTATCCGACAGTGCTTTCGCGGCAGAGGGGGCGGATCCCGGAGCTTCCTCTGCATGCAGCGGGATGGCCAATACGATGGCTGATAGAAAAATCGTTTTCATGGCATGGGTTTGGTTGGAGCTTCCGCATCTTTCGCCCCTCGGAAACCGAGGCCGGGGAGGCAGAAATCCCCCTGGAGTGCAGAGCGGAACGCCATCCGCATGAAACTCGCGTAATCGGTGGCTTGTTTGGCATCCGCGCCACCACCACCGCAGAATTGTTGGGCCGAAAGAGTGCCATCGGAGCGGGCCTCGCCGCTGGTCATGGCGGACACGAAGTTGGACGTCCACTCCCAGACGATGCCGTGCATTCCAGAAACGCCATACATGTTCGCGGGCTGCAAGCCGGCTGCGGGAAGCACGGATGGTACGGGTCTAGCATACCAGTCGAGGATGCGTGCCTTGAATTCAGGGTCCTTGCTGGCGTCGATGGATTTCCCGTCGGCACGAGCAGCGAATTCCCATTCATCGACGGTGGGCAGGCGTTTGCCAAGGGATTTAAGAAAGGCGCGGGCAGCGTGCCACGAGACGCAGGCAACCGGCGTGTCAGGCGGTGCCTGCGGGCCTAGTTCGGTGTCACTCGCCCATTTCGTTAGATAAGCTGGGTCTGCTAAAAGGCGGTTGACGCGGGAGCGTTGCCACTCGGCATGGGCGATGACGAATGCGAGAAATTCCGCATTCGTTACCTGCCTGACATCAAGCTGAAAATCCGCCACCACCCGCGTCTTTCCACCTTTTTCCAGAGGTCGTTGATAGACACCGCCCGTGATCGGAACCATCAACGGAGTCACAGGTTCGCCGCCGGCCGCGATGAGGCAGCAACCGGCGATCAGGGCGATGGATCGGATCAGATTCATTTTTTCTCAGCACGGACCGCTGCGACATCTGCAGGCGTGACTTCGGTGCCGTTGTTATCCCATGTGTTATAAATGTAGGTGAGAACGTTGGCGATGTTCTCGTCACTGAGCGCGAGCACGGGCATGACACTGTTGAACTTGTTGCCATTCACCGTGACCTCGCCACTGAGGCCGTGTAGCACGGTGCTGATGGCGCGGGTCTTGTCCGCGTTCAGGAAATCCGATCCGGCAATCGGCGGGAACGCGGCCGGAATTCCCTGGCCATTCGCCTGGTGGCAGGCCACGCAGTTCGAGGCGAAGACATTCGTGCCGCGCTCGATCCGCTCGGCCTTGTTGGCGGCGGCAACGAGCGGCTTGCCCTGGTCTGGCATGATCTGCGGGGTTCCTCCTTCGGGTAGATAGATTTTGTCACTGATTTTCCCAGAATAGACGAGCGGGTCCGGTTCGCCCTCGACCTTGATCATTCCCAGTGCTCCCTTGTTGAAGGCGCGGGTCAGCGAGTGGTCGACTAAGATGACACTTCCCGGCACATCTACCTTGAACTCCAGCAATGCGGAGCCGCCCGCCGGGACCAGGGTCGTCTGCACGTTTTTGTTGATCAGCCCCAGCCCGCCTTCGACATAAACCTTGTCGAAGATCTCGCCGATGGCATGGAACGACGACGTCATGTTAGGTCCGCCGTTTCCGAAAAACAACCGAACGGTTTCACCCTTCTTCGCATGGAGTACGTTATCTCCCAGCAGCGCGCCGACGCTGCCATTGAAGACCACATAGTCGGGTCTCTCGTCGATGGCCTTTTCCATCGAGAACGGTTGAAGACCCTGTTCGCCATATCTTCCCTTGGTATAAAAATCCCCCTGCATGACATAGTATTCGTGATCCACCTTGGGCAGTCCCTCTTTGGGTTGCACGTAGATCATTCCATACATGCCGTTGGCTACGTGCATCCCGACGGGCGCAACTGCGCAGTGATAGACATAGAGTCCCGGATTGAGCACTCGGAACGAGAAGGTCGTGCTATGGCCAGGAGCGGTGAACGAGGCCGCTGCACCGCCGCCGGGGCCGTTGACGGCGTGCAAGTCGATGTTATGCGGCATCTTGTTGCCAGGGCGGTTCATAAGCTCGAACTCGACAACATCCCCCTCTCTCACCCTGATGAATTTACCCGGTACTGTCCCCCCGAAGGTCCAAAACGTGTAGTCCACACCATCGGTCATCTTCATGACTTTTTCCACCACCTCCAATTTCACCAGCACCTTGGTTGCGTGGTCCCGCTTGATTGTAGGCGGCACATTCGGCGGGCTGGTCAGCTCGGCCACCTCCTCTCCTTTCACATCAGCAGGCATCTCGATGTCTCCTCTTAGTTCCTTTGCCTCTTCAGCTGCAAGACTGCCTGAAGTCGCTAGCGCCACCAATCCCACCATTCCCGCGATTTTTTTGATTCGTTTCATAATTGGCAATTTTGTGAACAACCGAAAGATACCAAAAGCATCGCGGGCGATTCAAGGATTCCCTTGCTCTATTTTAGACTGCCGCGCATGAAGTTTTGTGGAATCCCTGCGAGGCGGATGCGGCTGTGGAGAAGGGGTTTGAACCCCCTTCTCCTTATTACTCCAAAACCCACAAATCTTTA
>JAYVNE010000106.1:0-5150 GCA_043758615.1 Akkermansiaceae bacterium | reverse complement strand
CACTCTGCACGGCGAGGATCTCAATTTCTCGGAAATCGTATGCATCGAGAACGAACTGGATGATCTGTTATTGCCCTACATGATCGATCTATCGGTTTATGCAAAGCTCGACCACCCCGGACTGAAGGAACACATCGAGCGAGTGGGGCAGGTATTTTATGAGAGGAATCCTGCGCCCTTGGCGTACTGACGCATGAACGAAACCCTCGATACCCAAAATCTCGCGGCGCCAACGGCGTTGAAAAAGTCGCTGCTGCATCAAGCCTTCAACGGAGAACTTTGATCGCTTGACCTAGGCCCCGGATCACCGTATTTATGGACCATGTCGCTGACACAAAAAACGATCACGCTGAAACCGGGGACGATACGCGCCTTCGCTGGCGTCCGTGGCCGTGTGAAAGCTGCAGTGGCGGCTCAACCCCGCTCGGTTTCCTTGTCCGATGCTTTGGCTCAAGTCCAGAAGTTCCAGAAGTCGGGCGAAACGAAGTAATCGACTGGCTCAAGAAGTGGGAGTCGGCACGGCTGCTGGAATGGATTCAGGGGTGCGAGCACACCACGTGGGTGGACATGAGCCTGCCTGAGCTAGCCCGGGGTTCCGAGCACTTGGTCCTGTTCGATGATCAGACAAGCGAGGTCGTGAAGATCACCCTGCCCGGCACTTACGGTGACTACTACGAGATCATCGATGGGCGGATCAACCAGTTCGAAAGCACCCCGGCAGAATATCTGCTGCGCATGCGTTGGTGGGAGAAGCTCTTTTCCACTGCTCCCAACCCCTTTGGCATGACGGAAAGCGGGCAGATTATTTCCCGCCAAAAGTTCATCTGTGGTGATCCGCCGCAACAGGAGGATGTCGATCAGTTTCTTATCGCCGCGGGAGCAGTGGCCGTGCGGCAGAGGTGCTGGCTATGGAAAAAGGTCGATGCCGATCCGGAGATCGAGATCTGGATCGGGGATGCGCGCTCAGACAATTTTGTCTTGGCGGGGAACGAAATCATCCCGATTGATATTCGAGTCTGGGGTGTTTCTATCCCTCTTAGTTAGATATCACCCATATGAACGAATCCGAGACTAGAGCCGAACACATTGACCCTGCCCTTAAGGCGGCGGGCTAGGGAGTCGTGGAGGGCAGCCGCATCCTGCGGGAATACCACATCAGCCCCGGCCGCATCGAGGGACGCGGACGGCGCGGCACGCCGGAAATAGCAGACTATGTGCTGGTCTATCATAACCTCAAACTGGCTGTGACCGAGGCGAAAGCATGGGACAAGGCCGTGACAGAAGGCGTGGCCCAAGCGAAAGCCTACGCAAAGAAGTTAGAGATCCGCTTCACCTTTTCCACCAACGGCCAGGGCATCTATGGCATCGACATGGAGACCGGCAAGGAGGGTGAAATTTTCCAATACCCCACGCCGGACGAACTCTGGAACATGACCTTCGCCAAGCAGAACCGCTGCCGGGATTATTTTGCAGCCATCCCGTTCGAGGATCGTGGCGGTTATTTCTAAGGCCGCTACTATCAGGACATTTCCGTGGAGCGGGTGCTGGATGCCATCGCCGCCGGAAACCTGCGTATTCTGCTCCGCTCGCCACGGGAACCGGCAAGACCTTCATCGCCTTCCAGATCGCTTGGAAACTTTTCCACAGCCGCTGGAATCTCGGGGGCGAACCCACCCGCCGCCCGCGCATCTTGTCTCTAGCAGACCGGAACATTCTCGCGAACCAAGCCTACAACGCGTTTTCCGCATTTCCCGAAGACGCGCTTGTTAGGATTGAGCCCAGCGAGATCAGCAAGAAAGGCCGCGTGCCGAAAAACGGCAGTCTGTTTTTCACGATCTTCCAAACCTTCATGAGCGGGCCGGGTGGTGCGCCGCATTTTGGGGAATACCCGGCGGACTTTTTTGACTTTTTTGTCATTGATGAGTGTCACCGTGGCGGGGCAAACAATGAAGGAAACTGGCGTGGGATTTTGGACTACTTTGCGCCCGCCGTGCAGCTAGACCTAACAGCTACGCCGAAGCGAAAAGACAACGTGGACACCTACGCCTATTTCGGTGAGCCGGTGTTCACCTACTCGCTGAAGGATGGGATCAACGATGGTTTCCTCACGCCTTTCCGGGTGAAGCAGATCCAGACGACGATGGACTATTACACCTTCATTTCTGACGATACGGTGGTAGAAGGCGAGATCGAAGTCGGCAAGGTCTACTTCACGATCTATGACTTCGTGATGGCGCACAAACATTTCGCCGATCCCGAGTGGGACGGAGAACCCGCGGATCCGGAAACCTGCCCCAAGTGCGGAGTGTATCCCTGCGTCTGTGAAACTCCGCCGCCACAGCCGTGTCCGGTATGTGGCAAGAGTCCCTGCGATTGCCCTAAAGAAAAATGCCCGATTTGCGACAAGCAACCGTGCGTCTGCCGGAAAAAGAACAAGGTGAAAGTAAAGCTGGCCGATGGAAAAGATCGCACGATCCAGCACATGAGCGTCACCTCATTTTGGCATCCCGACGGCACGCCGATGTCCGCGCAGCAATTCATGGAATCGCTCTTCGGCAAGCTACCGGAATTTTTCAAAAACGAAGACGAACTCCGCACCATCTGGAGCCAGCCCGAGACCCGGCGGCATCTACTCGAACAACTCGCCGAACAAGGTTTCGGCGGTGAGCAACTTGCGGAAATGCAGAAGATCATCGACGCGGAGAAATCTGATATTTTCGACGTGCTCTCCTACGTCGCCTACGCCTCGCCACCGATCACGCGGGAGGAAAGAGCGGGACATGCCAAGGAATCCATTCACGGACTTTTCAATCCGAAGCAGCAGGCTTTCCTCGATTTTGTCCTCTCCCATTATATCAGCGTGGGTGTGGAAGAACTGGACATGGCCAAGCTCGCGCCCTTACTCCGCCTGAAGTATCATGACTCCATTCCCGACGCCGTGGCGGATCTGGGAGAACCGGAAACCATTTCCGAAACATTCAGTGGTTTTCAGAAATTCCTCTACGAGCCAGCGGCTTGATGGAATGAAGAATCGGGATCTTATCAAAGTCGGAGTGCGGGCATGAATTGACCGGGGAGGCTCCAATGCACTCTGCGACGCCACGGCCATGTGGAAGAGAAACGGTGGCTAAAGTTCAAATAAGCTCCGCAGTTCCTCGCCAATGACGGCGGAGGCTTCTTGGATGCTGATCGGACGATCGGCTTCTTTTTCGAGGCTGCTCATGCTTACGCCGTCCAAGCCGCAGGGGGTGATGGCGAAAAAGGGTGGTAGGCTCTCGTTGGTGATATTGATCGCGAAGCCGTGCATGCTGATCCACTTTCTAACACCTACTCCGATGGAGGCGAGCTTGCGGTTGTCTAACCATACGCCGGTGAGTCCATCGCGGCGGCTCGCATTTACGCCGAAGCGGGCGCTGGCGCGGATGAGCGCGTCTTCGAGTTTCCGCAGGTGTTCGTGGAGGTCTTTATGGCGCGGAGTGAGATCGAGAATCGGGTAGCCCACGAGCTGGCCGGGGCCATGGTAGGTGGCTTGGCCGCCGCGGTTAGTTTCGTGAACGGGGTAAGGGAGCACTGCTGGATCGCGGAGGGAAGATGTGTCGCGAAGTCGGCCGATGGTGTAAACGGGTTGGTGCTCCAGCAGCAAAATCGTATCGCCACCCGTGCCTGATAGAATAGCGGCGACGTGTTCTTCCTGGATACGGAGGCCATCTTCGTATGCGATGAAACCGGGGAGATGGATAATTTCTAACATTTTAAGAAGAGGAGTTTTTTAACCGGTAGCATTTCGTCATAGGCGGATTAGGCCGATTTCCTGGAGGTATTGATAGTGGCTCATTCCTTTCGGGCGGTGGTATTTCCTTTGGCTGCGTCGATTGAGGTGGATCACCATCCGCTTGCGCGTGTAGTTTCCCAAGTCCCGAAACGCTTTGCGCGGGTAGCCGAATTCGAAGTAGTTGCTCCAGCCCCGCAGGAAGGTATTCAAATCCTTCACAACTTCGGGGGTCGGTTTATAACATTTCTTCGGTCCGGTTTTCTCGCGAATCGCATCGCGGGCTTTTTTCAACGACTTCTTGGAGGGCATCACGTTCAGGTAGGTTTTGTCGCTCCCATAAAGGTCGCGGTCATACCGGAAGGTGTAGCTGTCGGTGATTCCGTAATGGACCTGTGGGTCAAGCAGTTGCATGTGGTTTCAATAGTTGCGCGCTTACAGTCGGTCCCCTTGGCTCCGGGCTGGTTAGGCCTTTTCCCGCTACTATGAGGCCGAAGCGAGTTCATTTGCATTACGGCTCGCAGGTTCGCCGCACCGGGCTTCGCCTTGGGGATTGCTCCTTTCGACGCCGGATTGGCTACATGTTGATCACATTTCAGATCAATAGAGAAGCCAGTCTTGGCCTGGCGCACCAGATAGACACAGATAATGAATGAGTTACAAGATTTGAAGCATGCTCTAATGGGTGATTGCCATTTCTTTCATCGCTCTTTTTAAATCTGTGTCATCTGCAATCTGTGGTCAATCATCTTCCCTCTTAGGATAAGAGGGTCTTTTTTGGTAGGAGCCATGCATTTACATTTGATTTTATTAATTAGTTGTGAATTGATTGTCCTTAGATAGTTTCAACCTCATTCTTGAGCTTTCAAAATACCCAAATTTTATGAAATTATATTCCACGCCACCTATCGCGAACAAGCCAAGGCTCTCGCAAAACACGCATCCGGGCTTCGCACTGGTGGTGACGCTGTCTCTGATGATCTTGCTCACGATCATCGCCGTCGGTCTTCTTTCTCTCTCAAGCGTGGCTCTGAGGTCGTCCTCGCAAGACAAAGCCATCGCCACCGCCCGTGCCAATGCCCGCCTGGCATTGATGCTTGCGATCGGTGAACTCCAAAAAGAGGCAGGCCCAGATCAACGGATCAGCGCTCGGGCGGAAATCCTCGACTCAACGACCGCGACGCCAGAAGTGGATGGAGTCAATCAGCCACACTGGACTGGGATCTGGAAAACAGGAGACAAACCCACCGAAGCCCAACGGGCAGAGAGCATCGGTTCGGACAAGATTAAAAGCGCGGTCTGGTTGGTTTCCAACCCGAATCCCGCCACCAAACTGGATCCGACCAGTTACTCAGGAAACATCACCGGGGCCAAGCCGGAC
>JAYVNE010000105.1:0-5161 GCA_043758615.1 Akkermansiaceae bacterium | reverse complement strand
GCCTTTCGTCCGGCATCGCATTCCCAAACGGAGTTTTGGAAGAACTGGAAGTTAGCGAACAAAAGTTGAATTAGGGGCCGGTGACTTGGAGCCGGATGAACTTTCTGGTCTGGCCGGTGACATTCACCATCACTTTGGTTCGCGGGTCGCCGGTGACGGGATCGGGCGTCAAAGACTGGGTGAAATCAGGAGTCACCGGCAGCCATGAGCTTGGCGTTAAATCCGGTGAGACTTGAAGCTGCATACTCACGGCACTCGCCTGCGGGTTTTGCCGGTAGGTGAGCGTCAGGTAGCGCCGCCCTCCTGCCGGTGCGCGATGGTCAGCAGTCCACCTTTTTCCCCCGAAGCGCGACCGGTCAACGGCGCGGCTTGTGTTTCTTTGGCTCCGCCGTCTTTTGCGCCCTGCGCAAAAGATCGGGCAAATCCATCTCCAAAGCGGCGGCGAGTTTGAGGATGGTAATGAGCGTCGGGGTGGAGCGCTGGCGTTCGAGATGCCGGATGCAGGAATTGCTCAGATCAGCCTCCACCGCCAGCCGGTCAAAAGACCAGCCCAACCGCCTGCGCTCAGCGGCGAGAGCTTCAACGATTATATCGGCAGTGCGGGCGTGCGATTCTGGCACGCGCGGAGAAGTATTCGCTTGCCACAGCAAGTTGCAGAGTCATAAATGACTCATCGGCTGCCTCCGCAGTATCAGGCAGTTCAACGGCTGAAAAAATATGCAAAACTTCGTCCTTTCTACCGGCGGTTTATTTACGGCCTTTGCTGCCGCCGCACTCACACTCATCGCCCCGCCGGGTTTATCCGCGCAGGAAACGCCGCCTGCGGCGCAGCCGCCGCCGGACATTTCGTTTCGCGTCCTTGAGCAAACCCGCATCGACCTCGGCGACCACAAACTCATTCTGAATCGCGTCGCACCGCCGGTTTTGCCAAAATCGCACGCCGTGGTTCAACCACCGCCACCCTTTTCGGCAGAAGCCGCCGAGACCGCGCGGCGGCGTGAGGGCAAGAAGTCGGCAGTGCTTTTCCTCACTGTTACGGTCTATGATCGCGAGGTGTCGCTGCTGCGCTGGTTCGGTGAGGGCGGAGAAGGCCGGGCTTACAGCAACATCGACTTCAATCTGCTTGGCGGTCTCGGCGTCATCGAGACGGAGGACACCGTTTATTCGCTGCTCCTCGGCCTCGGCAACGAAGCGCGCACGGCGGCCAGCCGGCCTGTGCCGCCGTTGAGCCAGTTCAGCCCTGCGCGTGCGGAGTATTTCCTTGCCGAAGACAAGGCCAAACCAGCCGATGCCGAAGCCCTCGCCGCGCTCGACGCCCTGCACCGCTACTACGATGCGCACCGCGCACAGTTGGCTGAGGACTATAAAAAACGCGAAGCGGCCCGCGCAGAGCGGGAAAGCCAGGCCAAGGCCCATCCGCCAGTTCCTCGAAACACGGTGATCAACTTCTGGCCTGCGGATGCCCGGCAGTTGCAGGAGATGCAGACCAAAGAGGGCCAGCGATGAATCGTTTGCTTTTCATAGTCGTCTGGCTTGCCGCAATGGTCTCCAGCGGGCTTGCGCAAACCGCAGCAGGGCCAAATGAAGGGAGCCGGCTTGCCCGCGATGCTTCCACAGGGATTTATTCCCTTTATTGGTGGGGCCACTCCGGGAACACCTACTTCATTCAGCATTCGGAAGACCTGACTAACTGGTTTTATTTCCCGGAAATCAAGACCGGTGCAGATGCCGTCCTGGGTGAGAATTTCCAAACAAACGCGAACAAATTCTTCGTCCGGCTGAGGATGTCCAGCATTTCGACCAACGACCCTTTTAACGCGGACTTTGACGGCGACCATGTCAGTAATCAGGATGAACTGCTGCATGGCACCGATCCCTTGTCGTCCCAGGACACCGATAATAACAGCCTGCCCGATGATTGGGAGATCAGATACTTCGGCCACCTCGGCGTGAATCCCAATGCCGATGCTGATGGCGATGGGGTGAGCAATTTTAACGAATACCTGGCTTTTTCCGATCCTACTGACCCAACTTCCTGTCCCTATCAGGTGACACGTTTCACCCCGGATGATCAACAGCAGGGGCATCCGGCCAATAGCGTAATCTTGCTTTATTTGAACAAGCCCCTTCCTTCGTCCATGTCCTCGCTTCCAACTGGAATCGTCACGCACACCGCTGACTTGGGAGCGACGTGGCAGCCAGTCAGCGGCACATGGCTGGTTCTTCCCGGCAGGAAGACAGTCGCATTTTTTCCGGCGGGTGATTTCCTTGCCGATGCCGTCGGCGTTGAGGATTACACCTACCGGGTCAACTTCACCGCTGCGACCACAGGACTCAGCCCGGTAGTTCCTTTGCTCATCCGTTTTTCCGCCGGAGAGCCGGATTCCATTGGTGCATGGGTGAGGCAAGTCTGGCCTGCCAATGACTACGTGGATGTGGCCACGGACTTTGCACCTGTCGTGCAATGGAGCGAGCCTCTGCGCCCGGACACCGCCACCGACTCCGCCAATGTCTCGCTACGCCCCGAGGGCGGAACGAGCGACCTCCCCATCACCCTCAGCTTCGACTATTTCACCAACCGCCTTACCATCACGCCCGCCGCCCTCCTGCTGCCGGACACCGTCTATCATGTCACGCTAGGAACAGGGTTCAACAACCTCAAGAGCCTGCCGCTGTCTGATGTTTATAAGTGGAGCTTTCAAACGCGCCCCGCGCCTCCGCCGCCGGGCGCAGGCCCGCATATTACCGCCACAAATCCTGCCGCGTATGCCGAAAACGTCGCCATCACTGCCGGCATGGATGTCGCCTTTAGCGAGGCGATGAATGCGACCACCCTTTCCGCCAGCACTGTCCATCTCCGCGCCTATGGTGGGACGGAAGATGTGAACGCCACGTTTGCTTACAACGCCGTCACTCACCACCTTGAGGTCACGCCTGTGTCTCCGCTATTCTACGAAACACCTTATGCCCTGACCTTTGACGGGCCCGGCATTCTCTCCTCAGCCACCAACCCTCAAACATTAGGAGGATCGCTTAGGCTTGTCTTTGCCACTGTACCCGATCCTAATAACGGCGGGGGAGGCGGTCCGGGAGGCGGCGGCCCTAGAGTCAGCAATCCCCTCGGAGCCGGCAACCCAAAACCCGAAAAGCCCAAGCCAATGAAGCTGGTGATTACATATGATGCTGTAGCAACCTCCGGCGGGCTGGAGACCGGCGGTTATGTCACTGTAGAAGCTATACTTCCTGATGGAACATCACGAAAATCAACCGGGCCTATAACCTCAAAAAATAAAACACATATCGTTTTCAAGGTTGACATTCCAGCCAATAGCATCGCCCTTGTCGTCCCGAAAAAAACATCAGTCGGGGTTGGCGTTGATCCGCAGGCCAGTCCCAAAACATACGGTGACGGCTCAAACTATCTGGCATGCAAGCAGACAAACAGTGTCATACCCATGGAGTGCCTGGGCCGATTATACGGAGCTAGCTATACCTTTTCATCATCGCTGCACGAAGTTGGCAACCTCCTGCCAGTCGAATTAATTACGCCTTCTGGTGACCCCGTCAACAAACCGGTTGATGCTGGAACTAATCCAAATAACGTTCCTGATGGCGCAAATGAATTTACTTTTTCAGATGCTTCTCCAGGCGTGCTGACGATTAAACTGAAAGCGAAGATGTCTGGAATCTCCAATCTTGAGCAAGCAATAAAAGACAGGTTCAAATTTGATGTGGATGCGACAGGCAGCTCTACTATGGCCTGGGATGCCGCTAATCCAGGAGGGAAGCCAACTGCGACCGGGGATCTTCTGGAGGCTAAAGTAACCTTTACTGGTTTGCCGGAGCACAATGCAGATTTCGGCAAGAAAAAGGCACGCGTGCTATTCGACGACCTAAAAGCAGTCGAGAAAGGCTTCGAAATCTATTTTCCAAAAGCTGCTACCAATCACCCTCCTACAGGTGGATTATCTACGCAGCCCCCGAACTGGTTCTATTACTGGCAAGAAGACAAAGTATGCGGCATTCCCGCTGACGGTCTTTACGATTCCCAAGCAGATTATGGTTATGTTCTCCCTGGCGTGGATAAAAAATTGCGACTAGGGCCGTTGGCTGCGGATTCAAATAATGGGCCAGAAACATTTACTAATCCCACGTCGCATGCAAGCCTGACGGTGACTGGCCATGGGAAGGGAATTCAGTGTGTTGCTGAAACCGCTGAACATGAACTTAACCACCTCACCATTTTTGATGACGCCAGGGGCAAGGTCGATAGCGATGGAGATGGCGTAGCTGATTCATCAGAATATGGATTGAACGGTGTAAATTCTGATCCAAATGATGGAGATACCTTCCACATGCGGGACACTTACGGAGCAGTCTATTCAAGTTACGGGGATAATGAAATCCGATGCCGCAAAAAGGAACTAACTCTTACAATTAAGTATTTTCCAAAACAGGATTGGGCTAATCCTGGATGTCAAAGTAAAAATCAGTTCGGCCCGCAACCATAATGTATTATGAATAAGTTTATATTTTTCCTTTTGATTGCAATTTTCTCCTTGAGTTCTTACGCAATGGGACCCGAAAAAGGAAACTTGAATGAGTTTAAGTCTATTACCGCTGTCTCGGGACGCATCCAACTAGTTTTTCAGGATAAGGGTGGGCGCTTCAATTATCAGATCGGCGACGGCGAACGAAAAGTCAGTGCTTATGGTGAAAGCATCGAGGTGTTAAACAATCAGAGGGCGCAATTTGCAACCAAGGGATTAAAAATTACCTTTACCCCAGTGGCGGGTAGCTCGGGTTCATTCATCGTTAATAAGGAAATGGATTTTCGATCAATGGGAGGAGGTGTCAGCAAAGAAGTTTTTATTATCTCTGCGGTAGCTGATGCAATTGTTTATGGGAATAAGACTGCTATTCCGTAACAATGAATGGGGAGGGGGCAGTCTGTAAATCTCGCTCTGGACAACGGCAGGCAAGTCGGCGCATACAGAAGCTTGGCATGCAACGCACGGTAGTTCTAATCTTGATAGGGAACCGTTTTCTCTCGTTCCCAAAGTTAGCGCAGCGCTTTGGGGACGCGGGAATGGGGGCGAAACTCTGTTTCGGCGGCGCGAGGCTTCCTGCCGCTGGGACTGCTGCTTTCCGCGGCACCATT
>JAYVNE010000104.1:0-15564 GCA_043758615.1 Akkermansiaceae bacterium | reverse complement strand
GCGCATCGCACTTTATAAGAGATTTTTGAAAATTGAAGAACATCGCATTATGCTGCATCACCGCTCCGGTGCAGGCGGGCTCGAAGTGGCCGCAGCTCGCGCCGCCTTGATCGATACGATTCTCAGTTCCATTCTAGCAGCCTCTCTCAACGCGCGTAAAAGTGGCGAACTTCTCCCAATCGCCCTCGTGGCAACCGGCGGTTATGGCCGCGGCACGCTGAATCCCGGCTCAGACATCGACCTCCTTTTCCTCCTCCCAAGAGCCTCCACCAAGCTTCCCCTGCCACTTCAAGAGCTGGTTCAGGACATTCTCTATCTGCTTTGGGATGTGGGCTTCAAAGTAGGCCACGCCTGCCGCTCGATTCCCGAGTGCATTGAACAAGCGAGGGCAGATCAAGAAAACAAAACCTCGCTGATGGATGCTCGTCTCATCGCCGGGGACACCCAACTGTTCACCCAATTTAAAACCCGTTTTGACAAAGAATGCATTCGCAAGGACCAAGCTGCGTTTTTTGAACTCCGGCGTCAGGACATCCGGAACCGTCATAAAAAATACTCTTACACGGTCTTCCTCCAGGAACCTAACGTAAAGGAAAGCTGCGGCGGCTTGCGGGACTATCATAACATCCTCTGGGTCGCCCGCACCAAACTCGGCATCACCGACCTCGCTGACTTGGTCGAGAGCCGCATCATCACGGCGAGCACTCGGCATGAAATCGAAGCCGCTCACGACTTCCTCCACCGGGTCCGCAATGAATTGCACTATTATACCGGCAAGGCCACCGACCAACTCACGCTCCAACTCCAAGGCATTGTCGCCACTGCATTTCAATACCCGCAGCGCGACATTCTTCGTCGGGTCGAGGCCTTCATGCGGGACTACTACCGTCACACCCGACATCTCTATCAACACACGACCTCGTTGATGGAAACCTTCCAAATCGAACAGAACTCCCGTGCGGAATCGGGATTTCGGTCATTCCTAACATTTCGAAAAAAAGCCCGTGAGGAGTTCGATGGATTCATCGCCCGCGAAGGCCGCCTATTTCCTTCTAACCAAGAAATTTTCAAGGACGATCCTCATCGCCTGATGCGCCTCTTCCAACACTGTCAACTCCGCAACCTCAAACTCAGCCCGCAGATCCGCCGGCTCATCGCCGCACATTGGGAGGATATTGATCGGCCATTCCGTTATTCGAAAACGAACCGCCAGATTTTCCAAGGCATCCTTGAGCGAAAAGGCGAAGTTGCACGCATCCTTCGCCTGATGCATCGCGTCGGTGTGCTTGGCCGATATCTACCAGAATTCGGCGCGCTCGATTGCCTCGTGCAGCATGAGTTTTTTCATCGCTACACGGCGGATGAGCACACACTCCGCTGCGTCGATCAACTCGACCAACTCATCATCGAAACAGATCCGCGCCGCGAAATTTATCGTCGGCTGTTTCACGAAATCCAGGATTCCTACGCGCTCTATCTGGCGGTCATCCTGCACGATACCGGACGTGCCGAAAATGTCAGGGAGCACATCGACGGCTCCGCCATGCTCGCATCCCGCCTGTGCAACCGTCTGCAAATTCATGGCGCACGCCGGTCGCTGATTATGTTTCTCGTCGATAACCACCTGACCTTCTGGCGCACTGCCACCAGTCGGAATCTCGATGATCCCGAGGTCATCGGTGAATTCGCCGCGATCGTTAAAACCAAAGCCAACCTAGACGCGCTCTTCTTATTCACCTTCGCGGACTCTAACGGAACCTCCCCCGAGGGCTGGACCGGCTGGAAAGAAAGCCTGATGCTCCAACTCCACAAAGCCACCCTGCGTTTCCTTAAAAGCGGGCGGGAGCAATACTCGCTCAAGCTTGATGCGGACCGCCTTGCCCTGCGCGATGAGGTCACCGGAATCATGCGTGAGGACTACCACCCGGATGTGAAACATCATTTCGAGCGTATGCCCGCTGCCGCATTTCACTTCCGGCAGGCGGCGAACATTGTCACGCAAGTCAGAACCGTTAGGCACTTCCTCCAACGCGAGGCCACCACATCCGATCCGTTCGGTTCCTGTATCAAATGGATCGACTATATCGATCAAGGCTACACCGAACTCGTCCTGGCTACCCGCGACCGAGCGCTGCTGCTAGAAAAAATCTGCTGTGCCCTCGCCTCTGAGGAAATCAACATTCTCTCCGCCGATCTTTTCACCCGGACGGATGGCATCGTGGTCAATATCTTCCGCGTCTGCACCACGAACTTCGAGCCCGTTTCGACGCCCTCCACTCGTAAGCGCTTTTTAGAAACCTTCGAGGCCATTCTTCTTGCCGAGAGCTACGACCCCGAAAAGTTCCTCCGCCGGAAAGTCAATTTCCTCAAACCCCGCTCGGACAGCGGGATCACCGTGCCCATCCGGGCCTTTGTCAGCAACGACCTACACCCCACCTGCACCGGCGTTGAAATCCAAGGGCTCGACCGGATCGGCCTCCTTCACGATCTCTTCAGTGCGATCAACCAACATGGCCTTAACACCGCCCATGCCCGGATCTGCACCGAAAAGGGGGTGGCCATGGACACCCTTTACATCACGACCGCAGAGGGCAAAAAAATCGAAGATCCAGCGCTGCTCCATACACTCACGGACCAATTCACCGCACTGATTTCACGGCCGGAGACATCGGATTGAGCTCATTTCAAGCCCAAAACCTGGTGAATCGGAAATTGATCAAGATTCTGCTTGGCATTTCCGGGTGAATCTTGCAATTTCCGCGCCCGCCCGGTTCCGGGCATTGCACAAAAGCTTCTATCATGTCCGTATCCATCCGACTCAACCGCAAGGGCACCAAAGACCGCCCTTACTATAAAATCGTTGCCGTTGACAGCCGCAAGCGCCGCGACGGACGTTACATCGAGCAGCTCGGCACCTATGATCCTAAGATCGAAGGCGTCAACTACGTCATCGACCTCGCGATTGCCGATAAATGGCTCGCCGTCGGTGCAAAGCCTTCTGAAACCGTGAACAGCATCATTCGCAAGGCTCGCACGACTGCGAAAGCAGCTGAAGTCGCCACCGCTTGATTCGCTTCCAGCTTCCGAAAATTTTCAAACAACCGCGCTCCGCAAGGAACCGCGGTTGTTTTGTATGCAGCGTGAATCATGAACTTCAAATCCCCGGTCCCTTTTGAGCAGTTCATGGCGTGGGCCCTCCACGATCCAAAACACGGCTATTATGCCCGGCGCATTTCCGGCGTCGGCCGAGGCGGGGATTTTACGACCGCCCCGATGCTCTCGGACGCGCCCGCACGGGCAATCGCGGCGTGGGCTGCGAAAGCGCTGAGGGAGACCGATTGCCGAGACTTAATCGAGATCGGGCCCGGTGAAGGCACGCTCGCCGCTGCGGTCCGCAAGCTCCTGCCGTGGCGAATCCGTTGGAAAACGCAGCTTCGTTTGGTGGAAACTTCCGCTCCATTGATCGAACTTCAACAATCATTGTTAGGCGGCTGCGCCGTGTGGCATCGGCACCTATCCGAAGCGCTGGACGCCTGTGGCGGGCGAGCGGTGATTTTTTCCAATGAACTTGTGGACGCCTTCCCGGTGAGGAGGTTTCAAAAATCCACTGCGGGCTGGGAGGAGCTCGCGGTGCGGTATGATGAAGCCCACACCGCGCACGAATCCCTTCTGCCCCCTGCCCCGCTGCCGGATTCTTCCGGATTTCTCGAAAGCCACCCACTCGGCCAACGGATCGAAGTCCACGAATCCTATCAGCGTTATCTGGGCGAATGGTTGCCGCGATGGAAGTCCGGAAGGATGCTCACCATCGACTACGGCGCGGAAGCGGATAGAATCTATCATCGCCGTCCTCACGGCACTCTGCGCGCCTATCTGTTGCAGCAACGGCTCGAAGGACCCGCGATCTATGAGAACGCCGGCCGCCAAGATCTAACCGCAGATGTGAATTTCACGGATCTCCAAAACTGGAGCGCGCCATGGGTTCGCGAGCAAACCCTTCTGACATTCCGTGAGTTTCTTGAAAGTCCAAGGCCCCATCCCTTCCGCGAGAACGACGAGGCGGGCGAGGCGTTTCTTGTGCTGGAGCAGAAAAAATAATCAATGACCACGACCGCCGCCTGATCCGCCGCCCCACATGCCGCGCCCTTCGATGATCCGCTGTTTAGCATCGGCAGGGATGCTAGCGGCTTCGACCGCAGCTTTGCCTGCCGCAGGATCTTCGCTCATCAAACGCATCAATGCGATACCTGTGGAGCGATTCCGATCTCCCTCGTCGCTGATCGTTTCCGCGAGTTTGACGAGTTCAGCAGGTGAGCTGGTCGTGTTGTTCCAGATATAGGGCTGGATCGCATTGTCACGTGTCGGGCCGACTGGCAAGGATTGCGCGTAGGCGAGTGCCGATGTTGCATCCTTTGCCACCCATTGTTGCATCAGCGGACGCATGCCGTCCTGAAGGGCTTTCTCGCTATCTTGGCCATTCAGAAAAGCGACTGCCGCTTGCGGATTGGTTTTTGCAAGGTCACCTACGATGGTGCCGATCAGGCGGTCCTTCGCATCTCCGGCTTCTATCGTCTTACTTTGGATGGCCGCTTTGGCTGGATCGAGATTTGAGAGGCCTCCGATCGCAGAAGCCAAGGCTGCGGCTTGCTCGTCTGCGGGAAGTGTCCGAATCCAAGGCAATGCGGCGTCGAAATCGAGCGCGCCATACTGTTTAGCGATGACATTGTAAGCCCCTGCGCGGTCAGCGGCATCCATCGATCCGAGCATTTCAACGGCTTTTCGCGGATCCGTTTTTGCCACTTCACTAACCACAGCGGTCAGCGCTTGGCCTTTCCCTTTTTCTAACGAATTAGCCCAAGCGAGCGCCGCAGCCGGATCTTGGCGTGCCCACTCGCCGGCGATGATGGATGACGCACCTTGGCCACCCATCGGGCCACGACCACCTCCCATCATGTCCATCATGGCGAACTCGCGGGGATTTTGAGTGTAATATTTCGCTGCATTTGCAGGGTCCACGCTGGCCCAGCTTTGGAGAATGGTCGGGCGCACAAAACCGCCAGCCATGCCCATCGTATTAGAAAATGCCATGGCGGCGGTTGGATCGACTTCTGCCCAGCGCCCGAACAAAAGAAACGAGGCCATCATGCGCTCGTTCATGGGGAGATTTTCCAGTTTACCCGCTTCTTCGGCCAACTGCTCCGGGGTGAGCCCCCCGTAAAATTCCATCAGTGCTTGGACGCGATTGGAATTCCCGGCTATTTTGCTGATTTGATCCGGGCTTACAGGCCGCACGGTTTTCTTGGCCGTTTCGCCTGTGCTTTCATGGCGACTCCCCGATCGGGTGCGCTGGGACGCCTCCTCGGTCCCGCTGGATTGCCCGTCTGATTCGCCGTTTTTACCAGAAATATAACCACCTGCGGCACCCAGCACCAAGGCTGCAGCGGGAACGATCCAACGATTTTTCATAAATTAGCGATAACTTGCTAGCGCGCCTACAACCACACGTTATGCCGAATGTTGCGACCTAATTTACGATCAGAAAAGTTTTTCACTGCGATCAGGAATTTTCTGATTTTTTGAATTGACGATCAAACCCATCTGGCATTTAACGCTCCTGAGACTCAGTCTCATTAAACAATATTATTGAACCTATACTTACCACCCATCCGATGAACATGCCAGATGTGACCACCAGAATCCGATGCACTTTCACATGCTTCGCGACAGCCGCTATGTGTACCCTCACCTCAGACGCGGGGAGTCGCCGCTTTGCTTATTCGTATGAAACGACGACCATGCCGGCGGGCGCGGTAGAATTCGAAAGCTGGGTGACTTGGAAAACGAATCAGGCGAGCGACCCGGACTTCGAGCGCTTCGACATCCGCCACGAGTTTGAATATGGCGTGACCGACAAACTCCAACTCGCCTTTTATTTCGCCGATTGGCATTATGAGAATTCCGCCACAGAAAGCGGCAAAACGAAATTCAACGACGTCGCGTTAGAGGCGATTTACAACCTAACCGATCCGAACACGAGTGCTTTTGGCTCCGCGATTTACGGAGAGATCAAAGGAAGTGACGACTTCATTGAACTCGAGGGGAAGCTGCTGCTGCAAAAAAACATCGGATCATGGATGTTAGTTTACAATATCGGCGGTGAAATCGCGTGGGAAGACGACTACCAAAACGACGAGGCTGAGCTGATGCAAAGCGCGGGCGTTAGTTATTCTATCAATCCGTCTTGGTCCATAGGGGCTGAAGTGCTTCACGAGGTCGCAGTCCCCGATGTGGATACGATCGGCGACAGTGGCTTATTCATCGGACCTAACATCGCGTGGCGAAACAATCGTTTCGCGGTCGCAATCACCGGACTCTGGCAGGTTACTGCCCTCGCAGATGAGCCGGACTTCCAGCTTCGCACGCTATTCTCCGTAGATTTCTAATCATGAAAGCGGTCCTGCATCCACTATTCAAAAATCTTGATGTCGCTCTCTTGGGCGCGGTGTTTGCCTTGTTTGCGGTATCCTGCGGTTCGAGCTACAAGGCACCGCCGATTACCCCGCAGTTGGCAAAAATCTCACCAGCGCCGGTGACTGAACTGGAGCGCGGATTCTTCATTCATCAAGCGAAGTGCGCCAAGTGTCATGCGTTCGAAAACCCCGCTGATTATGAAGTCCGCGAACTCAGCCAAGAGATCATGCCTCAAATGGCGAGGAAGGCGAAACTCGCAGACACCGATGAAAAGGCGGTGCTTGCCTACTTGTTAGCAGCTCGCAAAATAAATCTAGCAGAAAAACAAATAGCCCGTTAGGCACGGACAATCAAGGGCCTGGGGTGGCGGGCTTCGATTGATCTGGTTCCCCCTGTCCTAATTTTCCCTTATCTCCCACGAGCTTGCCGACGATGCCGAACTTATCCGTAAACATTTTATCACGCTGCGCTGTGGACTTACCTTGGCCACGCGTAAGTTGGTTCATCTCCTTTTCCATGTGCACGTCTTCATCAGGCGAAACTTTGGAGGGATCGACACCCATGGACTTGGTTGCAGCGGTGATTTCATTTTTGTGAGTGCCGACTTTTTCGAGTTGTTTATCAAACACACCGAGAATGTTACCCAGTAATTTCACATCATTGACACTTTGCCGGAGGGCCGGGATTAGGGCTTTCACCTCGGCTTGAGCTTTCGCGGAATTCGAATACCAGATCCCAGTCGATACCAAAAAAGCAAAGATCCCCAGATTCAGGCACAGGCGCTGGCGGAACAACTTTTTTTTCATCCGAAGATCACGCGCATCCATCAGGGCGATAAACTCAGGGTCGGACTGATGCTCCACCGGTTGAGCCGGTGCGTTCTCGACCGCAGGTTCAAGCGCGGGGGCATGATTTGCGGGCGCTTCTGGGATCGCGGCTGCCACTGCGAGCTCTCTCAATTTTTCAGGGGCTGGAGTGAATGTCGCAGGCTTCGGCAGAGTGGGAGAAGGCGGGGTCGCACTGAGCGCAGCCATTGTCAGCTGATTGATTTTTTCCTGAGTTGTCATGGGGTGATGATGATTGAGGAGATGGGTCGCTTTATGTTTAAGACGGTGCCATTATTTAGATTTCCTTATAAATAACAAGTTTTTCCTCGACACGTCATTGCGTGGGTGGAGGACCTCCGATTTTGATTGCCAGTCCTCGTCTTTCAGCGGATCAGGTGGCATCTTTGCATCTGTGAATTCTCCACACAAACCTCATCGAGTCCTGTTCGTGTGCCTTGGGAACATCTGCCGCTCCCCGGCCGCCGAGATCATTTTCCGAAAAATGGTCGATGTTGCGGGAAAATCAGCGGAGTTTGAAATCGACTCCGCCGGCACCATCGGCCATCACGTAGGGGCGGCTCCCGATCCGAGAATGTGCGAGTCTTTGAGCAAAAAAAAGTATGCTATCAGCGGACAAGCACGCCGGATCAAAGCACAGGATTTGGAAAAATTCGATCTCATCGTCACCATGGATGAATCAAATCTCAACGATGTTCGGAGCCTCGATCAAAAAGGGCGCTTTCATTCAAAAATCCGCCCGTTTGTGGGCTTTTGCCGCAACCACAGCGACCTGCGAGTTCCAGATCCGTATTATGGTGGGCAACGCGGCTTCGATCATGTCATCCAGCTGCTAGAGGATGGCTGCATGGGTATTTTGGAAGAACTGAGTTAAGCCATTTTCCTACCAAGAAATCACATCGTCCGTTCCGGCATAGGGAGTATTGGGCTTGCCATTGCCCTTTTTCCCATCCTTACCGTATGACCAGAAGACATAGGCTTGTTTCTTCGGTTTGGTCTCCTTGTATTCACCGAATCCATACGTATCTAACATGTTGTCGTTTACTCCTCCAGTGCCAGCCTCGGAGTCATCTAGGGGCTGGTCCGGCGCATTGTATGAATTGACAGCCACCATGACCTCCTTGCCCCATGGATCATAGAGGATGCCATCCTTGCCTACACCTTTTTTTGGGGTTTTCTGATCCACCGCTGTTGGAAAAATGATGTAGGTCTCGCCGCGCGGATTGGCTAGCTTCGAAGATAAGGTTTCACTTCCAGAGGGGTAGTCTTGTCCATCGCCACTGAGAACGGATATCAAAAAGCTATTGTGGTAACGCGGATTGGGATTCCCGTAGAGGGTATCCTTTCCACTTGCCTTCTCCGCTGGCGGTGTCGGCGGCTTCTGATAGTCGGCCACATACATGGTCATCCCTACTTCAAAATCGCGGAATTGGGCTAACGCCTGAACCTTGCGACCATTTTCGATAAAGCGGCTAGCCCCAAAAAAACTTAGGACCGCCAAAACGGCAATAATCGCGATGACCACCAAAAGTTCAACTAGGGTGAATCCCTTAAATCCCTTCGATAGACAGTCCTGACGATATTTCATCTTGTTCATTGGGATTAAATTGATGCGGGTTATGTCAAAAGTCCAGCGGGTGCTTGTAAATAATTCAGCTACCGATTCGGCGCGAACCACGATTTTATTTTCCTCTGGGCGGCAATGTATGGCCATTTGTGCCTGCCAATGAACCGCTCCGGGAAAATTCACGCGCTGTTGTCCACTGCCCGCATCGCGAATCTACCCAGTGTGGTAAGCAACGTGTGGGTGGGAGTGGCGCTCGGAATCCTAATGAGGTCCTATGCCGGAGGCGAACCTCCGAGTATCCCGTGGCCTTCCGCTGCCGCCACTATTTTTTCGGGGATGCTGCTCTACGTGGGTGGAAATTTTTTCAACGACTGGATGGATCGAGCTTGGGATGCAGAACACCGTCCGGAGCGGGCATTACCGAGGGCGCTGTTCCCATCGCGTCTCTACGCGATGCTCGCGCTGGTCCTGATGGGCGCAGGAGTCGCACTTGCGTGGGCCGCGAATGGGCGCAGCGGGATCGTGGCGGCAACAATCGTTTTCTGGATTGTGATTTACACAGTCTTCCATAAGCGAAGCGCTTGGGCGGTGATTCCGATGGGATTGTGTAGAGCGCTGCTGCCGCTAATGGGATCCATGGCAATTTACCCCTATATAAACATGATATGGCCGGCTGCTAGCGGGCTGTTTCTCTATGTCGCCGGGCTCTCACTGAGCGCCCGCTATGAGTCGATGAAAAAACCACCCAAGCGTGCGGCTTTGATGGCGAGGGGACTTTTACTCGCGACAGCAATCTCGCTCGCATTGTGCAACCGATTTTTCTTCCTCGAGCGGCTGCCGAGCATCCTCGCAACTTCCCCCTATCTAACATGGACAGAATTTTGCCTTAGATTTCAGCGGAGGCCAGTCGCCCGATTGGTGTCCGGTCTGCTTGCTGGAATTCCGCTGGTGGATTGGATCGTGCTCCTACCGGTTTTCCTGACCCTTTTGGACGACTCTCGAGCGGGAGTGGGAGCGTTCACGATCGGCTGTCTCGTCGTCTCTCCCTTCGCCTTCATCGCCGCGCTTTTGCTGCAAAGACTCGCCCCAGCGACCTGATCCGGCTTGCCCTGCGGGCCATCCGGCGTATCACTTCCGCACGCATGAGCATCGCAGAAAAACAAGAGCAGCTACTCGAAGAACTCGACCTCTTTCAAGACTGGACCGAGCGCTATGAATACGTGATCGGCCTTGGCAAAAAACTCTCCCCACTCCGCGAGACGGCACGCATCCCGGAACACCTGATCAAAGGCTGCCAATCGCAGGTCTGGCTGGATGCTACGAGCGATGGAAAAACGATTCATTTCACTGCGGATTCAGACTCGCTCATCACCAAGGGCATGATCGCTCTGTTCGTTCGCGTGCTAGATGGCGAGACGCCGGATGCCATTCTAACGGCTGACATGGGCTTTATTGACCGCTCCGGACTCAAGGAGCACCTTGCACCTACCCGCGCAAATGCCTTGAATCTGATGGCGATTCAGATGAAACAACGTGCACTCGAATTTGCCTCCCTATCATGATCGCCTCTCTTCTTGAATTCAACTGGCTCGCTGACCCCCAAGCCTGGGGCGCTCTGTTTACCCTCACGATGTTAGAAATTGTCCTTGGCATCGACAATATCGTTTTCATTTCCATTTTGGTGGACCGCCTGCCAGAGGAAAAGCGCAAGCAGGGGCGGCTGATTGGCCTGAGTCTAGCGATGGGTGCGCGGATGATCCTGCTGCTCTCTATCACTTGGATTATGAGTATGCAGAATCCACTTTTCCACATTCTCATTCACTCCGCAATGTGGGATATGATGCCAAGCGCGAAAGAACATGCTGGGCAACTTGGAATTTCAGTGAAAGACCTCATCCTGTTAGGTGGTGGGTTTTTCCTGATTTGGAAATCGACGAAGGAAATCCATCACAGCCTGGAAGGCCATGAGGAAGCCACGATGACCCGCAGCGCAAAGTCCAGCTTCGGCGCCGTGCTGGTACAGATCGCGTTAATCGATATCATCTTTTCCCTAGACTCGGTCATCACGGCCGTGGGCATGGTGAACGACCCGACACGAGTCTCCTTGATGATGGTCGCCGTGGTTTTCGCGATGGGCGTGATGATGCTCGCGTCCGGTGCAATCAGCGGTTTCGTCTCCCGCCATCCGTCGGTAAAAATGCTCGCCCTATCCTTTCTAATCATGATCGGCACGGCGCTGATGGCGGAGGCGCTGCATTTCCACATTCCGAAAGGATACATTTACTTCTCGATGGTCTTCTCCCTTGCGGTGGAGCTGCTGAACCTAAAATTGCGTAAAAAAACCCCACCCTCATCGGCAGCGGAGATTTGATTACTTCAAATCCTGCAAGCGCTGGCGGCACCATGCGAGGCCTTCGCTGTATTCCTCACTCTGCGGGCGCGAGGCGAGTAAGCTCTCCCAGACGGTGGATGCATCCTTGAATGCTTTAGCCGCTTCATCCCTTTTATTGGCTAACTGAAGCGCATGACCGAGGTCACCTAACAAATATGCACCTGAGCTTTGCAACTGCTCCGGGCGCGGACCCGAAGTGGATTCCCCGGACTCTAGTGTCCCTAGCAAATCCCGGGATTTGCGGATTAGGGCGATCTCGTCATTGCGATTTCCAGACATCCCAAGCATCCGCCCCTCCTGCCACCATAATAAGGCAAGACGATAGGAAACCATTGCATTGTTAGGCGCTGATGCCTTGATCGCCTCCAACATGCGTATCCCTTCGTCAAACTCCGTCATCGCCTGCGCTGCAAATCCCCTGTCGCGATGAATTCCCGCCATCAACCCGAGCTGGGCGGCCTTTCTCGCCACTGCCTCGGCGTTGTCGGGCTGCGCGACTAACAGTTGATCGAGCAGCTTCGTGGCCTCTTTGGAAATGCTCTCCGCACCCGTCATATCACCGGACAAGACCGCAGACTCGGCCATCGCTCCATAACATCCCGCTAGATCAAGCCGCAGCGCGACGTCTTCCGGTTGGGCTTTTAAAAGTTTCACCAGCTCCACCGATGCCTGTGAGCGCACCTCTCGCGCATCGCCCAAACTGCCCATGCCTTCTAAAATCGTCGCGGATGACAAGTAACACGCCGCGAGTTCTGATCTCAAAATCGCCGCGTCCGGTCGCTGATCGGCGATGCGGTTGAGGGTCTGGGTCGCCCGCAGCAATTGTTCCAAAGCTTTCGTATCATCACCGCGTGAGGCTAACAACTTCGCTTCATGAAAGTCCAGGATGGAGAGAAGTTGATTCAAACGATCCGCATCCACATCGGACTTTGGGACAGCCTCCAGAGCCTTGCGCGCGGCAATAAATGCGGGTGCAGTTTCGGGATCCGAAATCGATTGTCGAAGCAGCGCGAGTAACAGGGAATCTGTTGCCATCCGGAATTTTAGCTCTGCATCCATCGGTAGCGCTGCCCAAGCATCAAGCGCCTCTGCAATACGCTGAGTCGCTGCAGGCGCATCACCCGCAGCCAGCGAAATTTCCGATAATTGAAGGCGAATCCGGGCACGCTCATCAGCAAGCTCAGAAACTCCAGACGTCCTTGTTAGGAAATCTTCAAAATAGCGCTCTAACCGCTTCAAGCGCAGCTCCCGGCCGTCGAGCGGCGGAAGGCGGCGCTGGCCTTTTTCCATCGCCCACGAAAACAAACGGTCGCCGATTTGCCGCGAGGCTTCGAGTCTCGCGAGCGAAAGCTCCCTTTCATAGCCTAGCAACTGTTTGGATTCCTCCATTTTTTTCTCTGCCTCGGCCTTCGCTAACATCGCGGTTTCGCGCGCCGTTTTAAGCATCTGTAAATCACTGCTGCTCGCACCGCGTTCATGGATGCCTTGCGAGTAGGAAAGCTGCCACAGCCCACCGAGAACCACTGCGGCGGCAGTTGCCACGCCGGCGAAAAACAAGGTGCGCCATGCCCGCCGCTCCGCCCTGCGGCGCTGGTCCAGAAGTGCTTCTCGCTCGGCATCGAAGGCCATTTTTTTCTCCACCGAATCAAAGCCTGCTTGCACCGCCATCATCGTGGCCGGGCGGTGAGTGGGATCGAGATGCAGGCAGCGCTCGATCCATTCCCGCAGGCTTGCCTCCAGCGGATTCCGCGCCTCGTCCGGCCATGTCACGTCCGGCTTGGATTCGAGATTGCGCGCCACTTTTGTGAGATCCGCCTGGATGCCCTCTTTCCGGGTTTCTCCGGCCTCGGGAGCCACGAACTTGAATGCTTCATGACATCGCGGAAACTTACCGGTTAGAATTCGGTATGCCAGTGCTCCGAAGGAAAAAACATCCCAGCGGTAACCGGCTTCCTCCAAATAGGCATCTGAATCCCTGAGCTGCTCCGGCGACTGATAGAGCACCGCATCCGTAAAATTAAAATGCTTCACACCGGGCATGTTACCCAGCGCCCAGTCGCCCAACAGCAGCTCGCCGTCCGCATCGAAAAACAAATTTCCTGGTTTCAAATTCCCATGCGCCACCCGCCGTTCGTGCATCCCAGCGAGCGCTCGCGCGAGCGACCTCACCAGCTTCCATGAGCCATCGCCCGGATGCGTGTTGATGGACATTTGCAAACTCCTAGGCACCAGATCAGCATCGCCTGTCACACTCGCCAGCAGCGGCATCACCCAAAACAATCGCTGGTCTGTGAAAGTCGCCGATATCACGGGAAGCACGCCCGCAGGCCAACCACCGACCCCTAACCGCTTTGTCATCTTTTCCAAAAGCCCGCGTGAGACGGCCGCATCATCAAAAACTTTCACCGCCAATAAGGTTCCAGCGTCATCCGTTGCCTGATAAACCCGCCCACATCCACCACTGCCAATCAGCTTACCTGCTTGTAATCCATCTACTTGTGGCACTTCCATTGCCAGACTTTCTAAATCACAAAACCCTCGCCGCCAATACCGAAGGTGCGCGAGCATCCATTTAGAAATGAAGGGTGCTCTGACTGACGGTAGCGACACCGCAAATAGAAACGGCGGGGCAGCGCTTTCCTGGCCACGCGTTCAATCTTCCACTAACAATTCATCAGCCGCTTGTACCGAGACGAGTTTGCGGAATTGGATTTGTCCTACGCGGCGACCATCCGTGCTGTTAACGCGGGCTTCGTAACCGAGAACTTCCAGCGTTTCGCCCACTTCTGGGAAACGCTCAAGCTGTTGGGTTAGATAACCACCAACGGTGGTAACTTCGCCACTTTCAAGGAAAAGCTCGGGGACGTGGCCCGCGAGGTCATTGAGAGTCATCGCACCCTCGATGACGAATTCATCATCGTTGATCTGCGTGAATGATGAGCGCTCGTTGTCGAATTCATCCTGAATGTCGCCGACAAGTTCCTCCATGACGTTATCCAGGAAAACGATGCCGACAGGGGTGCCGAATTCATCAACCGCCATGGCGAGGTGGGCGTGCTCGCGGAGGAAAAAAGTAAGCAACGTGTCCAGCGGCATCGTGTCCGGCACGATTTTTAGCTCGCGTTTGATGCGCATGAGATCGGGATCCGGCTCCTTGATGAGCTTAAACAAATCCTTGATATGGATGAGGCCGATGGCGTGATCGAGGTGTCCTTTTACTAACGGAAAACGTGTATGCTTGCTACGCATCGCGATTTCGAGGGTTTTCTCAAAGGGCTCGTCGGCGTCGAGGATGACCACCTTGTTGCGCGGCGTCATGACATCGCGCACCCAGAGTTCGTTGAGGCCAAGGGCGTTGATCAGGATCTCCCGCTCAGTTTCGGTCACTTCCTGAGATTTTCCACTCTGGGTGACGAGTAGGGCGAGTTCCTCCGCAGAGTGAGCCTCATCGTGACCGGTTGCAGGTTCGATGCGGAAAACCGAACGGGTCAGCCAGGTGGAGGCTCCATTGAGCATGCTGATAGGGATTTTACAGACCTTGTAAAATAGACACATGGGCTGCGCGAGCAGAATGGTCGCTTCCAGCGACTTGCGAATGGCGATGGTCTTAGGCACTTGCTCTCCCACCACGACGTGCAAGACCGTGAAGGAGCCAATGGCCATCACCCATGACAGCGTGGGAACCAAGCCGGGAGGGAACCAAGAAATCTCCTGTAAAATCGGTCCCACAAGTTTCTCGATGAAGGGTTCACCTAAGGCACCGAGTGCCAGCGATGCTACCGTGATCCCAAGTTGGGCTGCGGAAAGATAGGGATTGATGTCCTCGAGGATTTTTCGCGCAGCTTTTGATCCGCTGGACTTTCCATTGCCATCCATTTCTAACTGACTTGGCCGTACCTTGATGAATGCGAACTCCGCAGCCACGAAAAGCGCGTTGAGAATCAGAAATAGAACGATACCACCGAGGTAATACACAGCCTCCCCTGGTGTCGGCCACTGATAGACGGCATGTTGTGTGGCGAGAAACGTGAAATTCGCGATCATCGGTCAGAGTTTTTCGTAAACGCCCTGATCGCGCCGCTGGAGAATTGTGAAACCAGCCTTTTTCGCATCGCTCACGGAGAGCGGCTTGGTAATCGTCGGCGTGTTAATCCGCGAAATAATCTTTTTCACCGGGTTTTTACAAAGTGGGCAAACCCGCAAGGCCTCCCGATCAACAGGGCGTCTGAGCTCGAACCCGCGAGCACAGACGCGGCACGAGTGCTCAGGATCTTCCGGAGCTTCTGAAG
>JAYVNE010000103.1:0-15577 GCA_043758615.1 Akkermansiaceae bacterium | reverse complement strand
ATATATCTTTTTCCCGATTTCATTAGATATATTAAAAGCATTTTACGTGCCACAATTCATTGGATTACAATAGATTGTGAGTTTTTGGAAGTCCCCTGAAGTTGTTAGCGTTTACCGTAAGGAGCTTTGGGAATTGGATTTCCAGATGAATCACGGCCAAAAAGAAGCGAGTTCGGCTTTTCATCGACCGTGGTGGATACCGCTTTCAAAGCACGCAGAGCCGCGCGGAGTTCTTCTAACGTACGAAGCATGTCTCCCTGGATGGGCCCCTCAGGACCATAGCTGGAGATCGATTTATCGAGTTTCGCCAGTGACTCGCGAAGATCCGCGGGCAGTTTTCGAAACTCCGGATCATCCAATGTTTTTCTTCCAGCTGCGACAGTTTGCTTGAGTTCTAACATCGTGCGAGTGGCCTCGTCCGCCGCATCGGCAAATTTTTTCATCGTCTCGTCGAGGGGCAAGGCTTGGACTTTATCCAGGATCGCGGTCGCTTTCGCTTCGAGTTGGGCGAGGCCAGAGGACACGGTTGGCAGAGTTTTCAAATCGCCCGTCATCGCCATCTCAGCAGGGGCCGCTTCCTTGTAGTAATCGAGATCTACAAACAGCGCTCCGGTGAGGAGATTGCCGGCTTTCAACGCCGCTCTGAGCCCTTGTTTTACTGCGGACTGCAGAAACTCAGAGTCCGGATTCAACAACTTATCTGCCGTTTCCTGTCTGAGTAGCGAAGGGTCAATTTCTATCAGAACAGGGATTCGTGAATCATTTGACTGTCGCAGATAGTCGAGCGAAATATCCGCCACGCGACCGATGACGATACCCCGGAATTCCACGGGTGCAGCGCGCGACAGGCCCCGCACCGATTGCTCGAAAAGCAGAAGAAATTTTATGGTTGGATTAAAAGTTGATGCCTTTGCCGCATCTTCATCGGCGAATAGGGTAAAGGTCACTCCATCAGCAGCAAGTTTACCCGGTTGCAGCCCGTCGGGCACGCCGAAGGTCGCCCCACCAGAGACCATGGCCTGAAGCGAAGGGGTGCGGATTTTAAACCCGTCTGCCCCGGCGCTGATGTCAATGCCGCTGGTATTCCAAAAGCGCGTGTTTTCCTTCACTAACATGCTGAACTCTTCACGGATGTAAGCATCATAGGTCACCGTGCTCCCGTCCGCATCGAGCTCGCGTTTTTCAATCCGCCCGACATCGAGCCCGCGATAATAAATCGGTGAACCTGCGACTAACGAACCTGCCTCGCTGGCCGTTAGAACAAGCCGCCGCCCCGGGATATTCCGATTGGTCGGCAGTGGCCTTTCCAGCCCCTTAAAATCATTAATGATCCCGCCTTCGATTGGCCCGGGATCCAGTTCAATATAAGCTCCTGTTAGCAAAGTCCCCAGCCCCGAAACATCCGTCGTGGAAACACGAGGCCGCACCACCCAGAAATTTGTGCCGTCACGCAAAAGGCCCACTGAATCCGGGTCCAACTCCAAGGTCACCACCACGGCTTTCAAATCATCGGTGAGGTTCACTTTTTTCACGATGCCTACTTTCACCGAGCGGCACCGCACATCGGTTTTCCCGGCAGCAATGCCATCCGCAGTCTCAAATCCGACGCGAGCCACAGGCCCTTTCGAACTGAAATTCCGATAGATCATCCATGAGCCAATCAATAAAGCAATGATCGGAACAACCCAAACAATGTTCCAGCGCTGTGCGGCACGCAATTCCGGTTCTACGGCGGGTGGTAGTGTCGATTCGCTCAAGAGTCTGATTTTTTTGAAGGTGATGATGAATCCAGCTGGAGAATTTCAAGCCTATCCCAAAGAAGACGTGGGTCGAAACTCATCGCTGCAAACATCGTAAGCACAACCACCCCTGCAAATGCAAGCGCTCCCGGCCCCGGTGTGATGGTCATGTAGTTCCCCAACTGAACGAGCGCGACTAAAATCCCTACAACAAAAATATCAATCATCGACCAGCGCCCCAATAATTCCGTGAACCAATAGACTCTCCCGAGCATGGCAGGTGACGGGTGCAGCTTGCCGGAAGCTGCTAAACACAGCCAACTCAGTGCTACAATTTTCAGCAGTGGAATCATGATGGACGCTGTGAAAATTACCAACGCAATCGGGTAAGCGCCTTGCTTCCAAAAACGAATCATGCCCGCAGTGATGGTGGTGGCATCGACATCCCCAAGCTCTGTCACCGTCATGACAGGGAGAATATTCGCCGGGATGTATAGTGCGGCGGCGGCTAGCATCAGGGCCACCGTTCGCTGAATACTATTCGATTTTCGAAAGTGCAAATGCGAGCCGCAGCGCGGGCAACGTCCGAGAATCACGGGAGAAACTTTGCCACATGTGTGACAGCCCGCCAGCCCCCGATGGATCGCCCGTGGTAAGGTGTCACTCATCCTTTCGCCACCTCCAGCCGATCCCACAGTTCATCTCTATCAATCGAAGCGATCGCCGCCGCCATGCACAACATCAGCGCCGCGAAGGCCCAGAAACCCATGCCAAAATGCACTTCCGCCACTTTCGCCAGCTTCAAAAGGCTAACAAGCACGCCCAACAGAAATACCTCCACCATGTTCCACGGCTCCGTCTTATTGAGCCATTTCGCCACACGAACCGCCCCCGGTGCCACCCTCCCGAACATCAGGGGACCACAGACGTAAATAAGGCCCGACGCCATTCCGATAGGAGCAATGATTGTGAAGATCGCTAGAGCGATTCCCAGAATCGGACTCCCCTCACGGATCAATGCACCGGCAGCGGATGTTAGGTTTAAATTCCCATGGAAGCCCCCATCCGCATCCATGATCAGGAAGGGAAAATAGTGGACTACTACCATTAAGATCAGGGATGTAAGTGAAAATGCAGTTGCCCTCACCAACGAGGCATGCCGATTCTGATAGAGCACTACGTCACAACACTTACACCGCGCTGCAGTCCCCTCTGGCACCGCAGTCGCCTCATGCAGTGTATCGCAAAAATGGCAAACAGAGTAATGCGGCCCACCCCGAGGCTTCGGCCAAGGATGTAACGCTCGTCGGATTCTGTAAAAGGATTTGATCATATTTAACGGAAAACCACCACCCGCTGCGCGAGTTCGCCCAGACTCTCAACATTACATTCCACATAATCACCCGCTTGCAGATAGCATGTTGGTTTCATGCCCATTGCCACTCCACTCGGAGCTCCAGTCGCAAGCACATCACCTGGCAACAATGTCATGAAACGGCTCACATAGCTGACCAATTGCCTAACGGAAAATAACATATCACCCGTCCAACTGTTCTGGCGTGGCTCCCCATTCACCTTGCTCCATAAGCGCAGTTTCTGAGGATCGTCAATTTCATCTGCCGTAAGCAACCAAGGTCCCATCGGCGCAAAGGTATCCGCGCTTTTCCCTTTCGTCCACTGCCCACCCACCTCTTTCTGAAAGGCTCTCTCGGAAAAATCACAAAACGTCGAATACCCTGCCACGTAGTCCAGAGCTTCCCGCTCGCCCACATATAAAATCTCCCGACCGATCATAATCGCCAACTCCACTTCGTAATCTCGCTTCGTCGAGCCACGCGGGATAATGACGTCGTCAAACGGGCCACTCCACGCACTCGTCGCTTTCAGGAAAATCACGGGCCCCGTCGGCAGCCCTTCATCCAGCTCGATGGCGTGCTCCAAATAGTTCTTTTCGATGCATACGATCTTAGAAGGCCGCTTCACCGGCGGACCTAGGCGAATCATCGGGTCCACTTCTCTCCCGCCGGGACAACCATTCGCCACCCATTGTCTCAATGACTCCAAGCCACCCTTGGCGAAAAAAACTCGTCATAGTCACCGAACTCGCCACTCGCATCCACCCTGCGTCCGTCCGGTAGGATCACTCCTGGCTCCTCTAGCCCACTTTCTCCGAATCGGATCAATTTCATGGGGCTATCATAACCTGTAATTCAGAGTCTTAAAAATCCGAAAATCGCGAATTCACGCCACTACTCTTCATTCGTGAAGAATGTCATGCCCCAAAAAATCAGGGCAAAAAATAAGCGGACCGACTGATCATCCCCCCTAGGAAAAACCCATTAACCCGGGAGGCATCTCAGTCGGACCGCCTTGTCTTGCGACGTTGGATATTTACCACTCAGAGACCGGACCGGCAAGACCTAATTTCAAAAAGTTGCAAAATCCCTGAGTCGATCATTTTTGCTCTTGGAATGGTGGCTCCCGACCCAAAAAAGAAGCGGCCCGATTGATCATCCCCCAGGAAAACCCATTAACCTGGAGGCATCTCAATCGGACCGCCTATGGTGTCGCGACAAATCAAAGAAAGCACCACGCATGCCAAATTTTGAATTCAAATCCAAAAAATATCACTCACCTCCACCCTTGCCTTCTACGGCATTCAAGAGAATCCGCAGCGCCCCACCGGAGATCCACACTTCATAAATCAAACAACCCAGCGATAACGCCATCAATACCAGTGCCGCCACAAAGGCGGCAATCGACGCAACCTTGAGTCCGCCAATCACCCCAAACATCGCAAGCACGCACAAGAACAGGCTGATCGCGCCAAATAGCTGCATCGTCCGAATCAAGGTCAGCCGGCGTCTCAGGTTGTCGATCTGCGCACGTAGCGTCGCATCCCTATTTTTCAGCCAATCGTGATGCAGGTCTCGGATCAAAGCGGAGAGGTGCAGAAACCGATTCGTATAGGATAGAAAAAGCAGGCTGATCGCCGGAAACAGTAATGCGGGCGTGGAAACCTCGAGCGTCATTTCCCGTTCTATAGCGAAATCCTCGGACTATGAAGTCCGAAATCAGGTAAGTCACCCTCTCGATTTGCTTCAAATCCACCAAAAAATTAGCTACATCATTGTTACCAATTCTATCTTGTCTGATATTACGGGAGCGCCAGTTTTCGCATATCTCATTTTTTTGGGATGAAATTTCGTGTTTCATGCCTCACACACTCAGACAGCCCAGCCGCCCCATGCACCGCTTCACCATTTTTCTTTTTCCCCTGATTGCCTGTTCCTCCGTTGCAAAGGGACAATTCGGCAATCTAACCGGCACACCCTCATCGACTGCGACTCTCGTGTCAGAGATTAAAACCATCGCACCCGGCAAGACCTTCAGTGTCGCGCTTCAGCTCGCCCATCCTGCGGAATGGCACAGCTACTATCAGAATTCCGGCGGCGTGGAACTTGCACCCGCCATCGAGTGGAAACTGCCAGAAGGATTTACCGCAGGGCCGATTCAATGGCCGGTGCCTGAGGTAAAAGACGGCTTTTTCGGGAAAAGTTTCGTCTATCTGGGTAGCCCGGTTTTTATCGTTGATCTCACCGCACCCGCTTCCCTGAATGTCGGCGAAACCGTCACTCTAACTGCCAATGCCCAGTGGCAGATTTGCAAGGACAGTTGTATCAATGAAAAGAAAACCCTGTCGCTCTCACTCGGCGTCACCTCGGTTGCAAAAAAAGATCCTGCCACCGCAGTGCTCTTCCAAAACGCCCGCGCCAGCCAACCGACTAAAGCCCCCTCTTGGAAATTCTCCGCCACCTCTGCTGCCGACGAAGTTCAGCTCCGCATCGAACCTGATAGCTCCTTCAAAGAAACCCCCACCGATTTTATACCCGATCAAACCTTCCTCCTACCCGCCAGTGCAGGCGGAAAAATCACTCACGATGGGAACGCTTGGCAGGTCAGCCTCAAGCGGGCGACCAAAGACGCTTTGGACCAACCGATCGCGCAAGGAAAATCATTCTCAGGCATCCTCGTCGGCCCGAAACCGATAGAAATTCCCGAGACTCTGATCGGAAGCGCGCCCGCCCAATCTCTATCATTTTTAAAATTTCTACCCATCTTGGGCGGCATGCTGTTAGGCGGACTGATCCTCAATCTGATGCCCTGCGTTTTCCCCGTCATCGGTCTGAAAATCATGGGCTTCGTCCAGCAGGCCGGGGCGGACCGGAAAAAAATCGCGCTCCACGGCATCACCTTCGCGCTCGGCGTGCTCGCCTCGTTCGGCGTGCTCAGCAGCATCCTCTTCGCCGCCCGTGAGGCAGCAGGCAGCGGTGATCAGATCGGTTGGGGCTATCAGCTTCAGAATCCTTGGGTCGTGCTCTCGCTCATGCTGCTCATGTTCGTGCTCGCGCTCAACATGTTCGGGGTCTTTGAAATAGGCACCTCCGCCACCTCCGTAGGTGGCTCACTTCAGTCGAAACAAGGGCTCTCCGGTTCGTTCTTCTCCGGCGTACTCGCCACCGTCGTCGCCACGCCATGTTCTGCTCCCTTCCTAGGTGCCGCGATTGGCGCAGCGATCGCGCTTCCTGCCTTCCAGTTTTTCTCCGCCTTCGGGGCGATGGCTATCGGACTGGCGCTGCCCTATCTGATTCTATCTATTTTCCCGAAACTCATCGACCTCCTCCCCCGCCCCGGGGCGTGGATGGAGAGCTTCAAGCAGGCGATGTCCTTCCTGCTCTTCGCCACCGCCGGTTACCTGTTATGGGTCTATGCTGGCATCATTGATTTTGATAACATGCTTGGCCCGATCTTCGGCCTCAGCGCCATCGCCGTGGCCTTCTGGATACATGGCCGCTGGAACCTACCCCACCTCAAACAGAGCATCCGTCTCACCGCGCTGGTCCTCACATTGCTCTTCGCCGCCAGTGGTTTCTATCTGGCAAAACCTCCGGGAAAGGCGGTGATCGAATGGGAGCACTGGTCGCAAGAACGCGTTGAATCACTCCTAGCAGAAGGCAAACCCGTTTACATCGACTTCACCGCGAAGTGGTGCGCCACTTGCCAGTTTAACAAAAAGCGCGCCTACACCCCAGAAGTCATCGCCCTCATGAAGCAAAAAGGCGTCGTCCTGCTCAAGGGCGACAAGACCAAACCCGATCCGAAAATCGAGGAGGCCCTCCGGAAACTGGGCCGCAGTGCCATCCCCGTGAACGTCCTGTTAGCCCCCGGTAAGGAGCCTATCATTCTGCCCGAACTGTTATCGCCAGATGATGTGAAAGCCGCGCTGGAAAAGCTGTGATTTCTTGAACCTACTACAATAGTCCGACGAGTTTCCGGCGCACGGCCTCGAGCGCAGCTTGACTAACAGCGAGTTTGAAATCGAGCCGGTTGCGGGGGTGGAAGACCTTGAAAGCCGTGGCGGAGGAGCCTTTCGTGGCAAGACCGATCCAAGCAGTACCCGCGGGTTTTTCCGGGCTCCCGCCACTCGGCCCAGCAATGCCAGTCACAGACACTGCGATATCCGCTCCGCTTGCTTGCAAAGCCCCAACAGCCATCTGGCATGCGACCATTTCACTCACCGCGCCTTCTGTTTCAAGAGCAGCGGGTGAAATGCCTAACAGAGAAATTTTCGCGGCATTCGCATAAGTAATAAAGCCGTGAGTAAAGACTTCACTGGCGCCGGGGACATCGGTGATGCGGTTAGAAATAAGACCCCCAGTGCAGCTCTCGGCAGTGGCAAACTTTAAGTTTTTCTCCGCGAACAAACGGACGACGGTGGCCTCAAGGGATGAACCGTCATCACTGATGAGGAATTTTTCGAAATGGGATAAAGCGATCATGCGCCCCTGCTGAAGCGCTGCGGGTGGGCCGATCAAACGCAGATCCACCTCACCGATGTGGGCGCAGTAACCATATTCAAGGCCGGGGACAGCGGCGAGAAGTGCATCGATCCCCTGATGAAAATCGCTCTCCCCGATACCGGTGAATTTGAGTTCAAGCGCGTCGTGTGCGGTTTCCACGCCGGAGAGTGCGCACAAGCGCGGGATCACCTCGGCATGCACCATCGGATAGAGTTCGCGCGGTGGACCAGGCAGTAAGAAGATGGCGCAGTTAGATACACCATTCAAACGCGGCGGAATGTAAACGCCCGGAGCAGTACCGTTAGGGTTAGGCAACACATCCGCGCCTACCGGGATAAGCGCCTGTTTCAGGTTTGCATCCACCATTAACTTCCCGCGCAAAGCGAAG
Organism: Akkermansiaceae bacterium; assembly: GCA_043758615.1. Taxonomy (GTDB): domain Bacteria; phylum Verrucomicrobiota; class Verrucomicrobiia; order Verrucomicrobiales; family Akkermansiaceae; genus Luteolibacter. The sequence goes on along the minus strand of JAYVNE010000103.1, from coordinate 7,589 downwards.
AAATTTTCCAAAGAGCGGAGCGATGCCTCGTCCGTAATCAACTCCAGCCCGAGCACCTCAGCCGTAATCTCGCGAGTGAGATCATCGCTCGTCGGACCGAGGCCGCCGGTGACGATCAGGACATCCGCACGGCTGCAGGACTCGGTCATCGCATCGCGGATCGCATCGCCGTCTGGCACAGTAGTCTGGCGCGAGATGCGCAGGCCCAGCTTAAATAACTCGCGACCAAACCACGCGGCGTGGGTGTTCACAGTATTTCCTAGCAGCAGTTCAGTGCCGGTGTTGAGTATCTCGATTCGCATACCCGCAACATCAGGCGGTGGGCGCATCCGTTCAAGGCTGGATCTGTTTTTTCAAAGTAGAGCGAACAAAAAAGCGCCGCCCCGCGTGGCGGAGTGGCACTCATTGAATGATAACGCGTGAAATTATTTAGCTTCCGGTTGCGCAGGTTTGCCTTCCTGTGCGGCCTTCATTTTTTGGTCCAAGAGATGTTGTTTGAAACCCTCCAGACTGGCTCCGATTTTGCTAGCAGGAGAGAAGGCTTTTGCTTCATCCACCGCTTTAATTGCCTCATCGAATTTTTTCTGTTGGACGAAAATCATCGCCCGGGTCGCCATCAACTGCTGGGTTTCGTCAGGTGGAAATCCGCCTTCTTTGAGTGTTTTATCAACCAGTGCGAGAGCACCATCAAAGTCCTGCTTTTGGGCAATTGCGCTTAGCTCTTCTTGGAACTTGGCGATGCGTCCCTTCGCCGCGGCCGCCTTGCCAAATCCGGTTTCGTCTTTCGGATCGGCGGCTTTGATATCCTCGATCACGTTGCTATAGAAACTAACAAGCAACGTGTCTTCAAGTTCCATACCCTTGAGAGCAGCCACAAGTAATTTGGCTTTTTCAAGCCCTGTGACTTTCGCTGCGGATTGTAATGACTCGTCTCTCGTCGCTTTCTTGGTGCGTAGTTCATTCAGATGTTTGACATAGGCTTCAGGGCCTCCCTTTTCGTATCCGGTGGCAGCAAATGGTTTTCCATCAGCATCGCAGAGCAAGATCGTAGGGTAACCTTGAATCTGATACTTTTTTCCTAACTCATCATTTTGTTTGATCGTCGCTTCGGAAAGCTTGGATTTGTCTTTCGGGAAGTCCACTTCGACTAAAACAAACTTATCCTTCACTCCGATCTTGAACGCCTCCTTACTGAAAACCTCCTCCTTGAGCTTAATACACCACCCGCACCAATCAGAACCGGTGAAATCCATCAGCAGATCTTTTTTGGAAGCCACAGCTTCCTTTTTTGCAGCAGCAAAATCGGAAGTCCAACCTTCACCGCCGGCGAGAGCCACCCCGACACACTGAAGAGCGACGAGCGCAACACCGAGTTTCATATAAGTTTTCATGACATGGATTTCTACCATGGGAAACGACACCGTCGAGGTGATTTCTTCAATTCATGAAACGTAACCGAGCCACGGACCTAGCCACTTTTCAGCTTCAGCGAGGCTCATTCCTTTTCGCTGGGCGTAATCCTCGATCTGGTCTTTCTGCAACTCGGAAATCGCGAAGTAATGGCTCTCCGGATGGGAAAAATACAGCCCGCAAACTGCAGCACCGGGGTGCATGGCGCAGCTTTCGGTGAGAGTCACGCCGGTCTCCGGGGACGCGCCTAACAAATCAAAGAGGATCGGCTTCTCGGTGTGGTCCGGCTGCGCGGGATACCCCGGCGCGGGACGGATGCCCTGATAGTTCTCGTGGATGAGCTGGTCGTGAGTGAGCTCGTCCTCGGCTTCATAACCCCACTCGACGCGTGCCTGGTGGTGAAGAAATTCAGCAAATGCCTCGGCAAAGCGGTCCGCAATGGCTTTGACCATGATCGCGCCGTAAGGATCGATTTCCTTGTCCAGCTCTTCGGCAAACTCGTGCGCACCGTGGATACCCACAACGAAGCCACCGATGTAGTCCGTGGCGGCGGTTTGCAACCGCCCAGCCCCTTCCCCACAAAACTCCCAGTCCACCAATCCCGCGGCATTAGGAGGAATAAATGGCTGGCGGTTGCAAACCGCCGCCACGGGCGCCACCCAATCTGCTAGTGCGACGTTCGGTTTCCCGGAATCCTTTTTGAGCTGCTGGCGCAGAGTATGAAAGCGCGTGCGCTCAGTGCTGCGAGCCTCATCGGTCCATACAATGATATCGTCGCCTTCCGAGTTCGCGGGAAAAAACCCGTAGATGCCTTCCGCATGGCAGCGGTTTTCATTGATGATTCGGTCCACCCAAAACAGCGCGTCCTGATAGAGCTTCGCGGCTTCGGCGGCACCCGCCTCGTTTTTCGTCTTCAATGTGTCGGTCTTGCGGTCCCACACGCCACGAAGTTCCCACGCGTGGAAAAATGGCGTCCAGTCGATGAACTTCGTCAGTTCACGCAGCGATGGGCTCTTGATAATCCGGGTGCCGGTGAACGACGGCACAGGCGGCGTATAACTTGTCCAGTCGAGCTTAGGCCCTGCAGCGCGGGCTTCAGCGAGTGTTAGAGTTTCCTTTTTTGGCCCACCGAGGAAATTATCCCGGAGGACTTGCTGCTTCGCTTTATTCTCAATGCCAAAAGCATCGCGCTGGTCCTTGGAAAGCAATGACGTGGTGACAGGCACCGAACGCGATGCATCGAGAACATGCACAACTTGCCCGGAATAATGCTGCGCGATTTTGATGGCCGTGTGTGCGGCAGAAGTCGTCGCGCCGCCGATGAGCAATGGCACCTTGAAACCGAGACGCTCCATTTCCTTTGCGACGTGGACCATTTCATCGAGCGATGGCGTGATCAAACCTGAGAGACCAATCACATCCGCACCCAGTTCGACGGCTTTTGCTAGAATCTTGTCGCACGAAACCATCACGCCCATGTCGGTGACTTCGAAGCCATTGCAAGACAGCACCACGCCAACGATGTTTTTTCCGATGTCATGCACATCGCCTTTCACCGTAGCGATCAGGAAACGACCTGCCGAGCGGCCGCGTTCTGCGAGCTTGAGTGCCTCGTCATCTGTCAGTTCGGGGTTCTCCGCCATCAGTGCGGCGATGTCACCTGCTAGATACTCCGCTTTATCGGCTTCCATGTAAGGGAAAAGCCAAGCGACCGCTTTCTTCATCACACGGGCAGATTTCACCACCTGCGGCAGAAACATTTTCCCCGCTCCGAACAAATCGCCAACGACACCCATGCCATCCATCAAGGGGCCTTCGATGACTTTCAACGGGCGCACGTATTTGATACGAGCCTCTTCGGTATCTTCATCGATGTATTTATCAATGCCCCGCAGCAGCGCGTGCTCTAATCGCTTTTCCACCGGCGCATCACGCCAACTGAGATCCTCCTCGATCTTCTTACCGCTCACATTTTTGTAACTCTCCGCTAGATCGAGCAGGCGCTCGGTGGAATCCGAGCGGCGATTAAGAAGCACGTCTTCCACGCAGTCGAGGAGCTCCTTGGGAATCTCATCATAAAGCTCTAACATCCCAGCATTCACGATGCCCATGTCCATACCCGCGTTCCCCGCATGATAGAGAAACGCCGAGTGCATTGCCTCGCGAACTTTGTTGTTGCCGCGGAATGAGAATGAAATGTTTGAAACGCCACCGGACACTTTGGCACCCGGAAGGTTTTCCTTGATCCAACGAGTGGCATTGATGAAATCGATGGCATAGTTGTTATGCTCCTCGATGCCGGTCGCTACGGTTAGAATATTGGGATCGAAGATAATATCGTCCTGATTGAAGCCGACCTCATCCACAAGAATCCGATAAGCACGTTCGCAAATCCGGATTTTCTCCTCATAGCTTGCCGCTTGCCCGTTTTCATCAAAAGCCATGACCACCACCGCCGCGCCGTAGCGCATGATGTGGCGGGCTTGTTTTTTGAAATTTTCCTCACCCTCCTTGAGCGAAATTGAGTTCACAATCCCCTTCCCCTGAAGGTATTTCAGACCTTCCTCAAGGATTTCCCACTTCGAGGAATCCACCATGATCGGCACTTTCGCGACGTCCGGCTCGCCTTGAAGCAAGCTGAGAAAACGCGCCATCATCGCCTTGCCATCGATCAGGCCATCATCGAAACAGATATCGATGACATTCGCACCGTTAGCCACTTGTTGGCGCGCCACCTCAACCGCAGCTTCTAGATCGCCTGCCCTAACAAGCTTCGCGAATTGCGGAGAGCCCGCGACATTCGCGCGCTCGCCGATCATTAGAAAGCGTTTGTCGGAAGTGTGGTTGTAGGCCTCTGTGCCGGAGAGGCGAAGGGCGTGGGGAATGGTTTTCATTTGGAGAAGGGAAGAGTTAACCGCAAAGGCGCGAAGGTCGCGAAGGGATCGCGAAGAATAGAAAGATGAAAAATTAGGATGGAAAATTATGCACGAGGCGTTTGATGCCTTCTTTGAGAAGCATGGTCCGGAAATTGATGAGCAGCCCAAGATGACTGTTAGACATGCGCAGATAAGTGAGAACTTGCGAGGAGTGGATCTGAAGCAAGGCTTCGACCGTCTTGAGTTCGACCACAAGGCCGCCTTCGACCAGTAGGTCGATCCGATAAGCGTCGGGGATGACCAGTCCTTTATAAGTGATCGGCAGAAGCAATTGCCTCACCGAGCCGATTCCACGCAGGCTCAACTCGTGTTGCAAACTCGCTTCATAGGATGACTCGAGCAGTCCCGGCCCCAAATCCTGGTGAACCTCAATCGCCGCCCCAATCACCTCATTTGATAACTTGTTCAGATATTCCTTCATTCCATCCCATTTTTGTTAGCTTTAATCCTTCGCGTTTCCTTCGCGACCTTAGCGCCTTTGCGGTTCATTCTACCGAATAACTGGAACCTCGCGCGGTGCGAAATTCGCAACGGCCTGCGCGATTGCGGCAACATGCTCGGGCGTGTTTCCACAGCAACCACCTGCTAGATTTAGCAGGCCAGCTTTGGCGAATTCCGCCATGTAGTCATACATGTGTTTCGGCTCCAGATCGAAGCCGGTAGGGGCTAACGGATTTGGCAAACCCGCGTTCGGATAACAAGAAATACAGGTCGGAGCACAGGCCGAAAGCTCTTCCAAATGCGGACGCATCAGATCCGGCCCGAGCGAGCAATTCAGCCCGATCGCGAGTGGTTTCACATGAGCGAATGCATTCCAAAGCGCCTCGACTTTTTGCGCGGAAATCATCGTTTCTCCACCAAGCCCGACCGCTGCAGAAACGATCACCGGCAGGCGATAGTTTTTTTCTGCGAAAATCTCCTCGATTGCCACACAGGCCGCCTTGGCATTGAGCGAATCAAAAATCGTCTCCACCATGAGAATGTCGCAGCCGCCTTCGATCAATCCGAGGATTTGATGCCGATAGGCGGCGAGCACTTGATCGAAAGTCACTACTCGGAACCCGGAATCATTGGCATCCGGCGAGTTGCTGAGAGAAACCGTTAGAGGCCCGATCGCCCCGGCCACGTAGCGCTTGCGACCCGTGTCCGTCCCGATGTTGTCCGCCCATGTGCGGCATAGCCGCGAGGACTCAACGTTCATTTCCCACGCGAGGTCATTCAGGAATGGATCTTCGAGGATCTTCTGGAAAAATTCCGGGTCCTTGCGGCCACCCTTTTCGCGAGGATCTTCGACGAAAAATTCACTCTGCGCGATGCCAGTGGCGGAGAAGGTATTCGTCTCACAAATATCCGAACCCGCTTCGTAAAAACGTTTGTGAATGTCCCCGATGACTTCCGGGCGGGTGATTGATAGAATGTCCCCGTTGTTCAACAAATCCTTCTCATTGTCCGCAAATCGGGGACCACGGGCATCGGCCTCGTTGAGTCCGTAGGTCCGGATTGTCGTTCCCATGGCCCCATCTAGGACGAAAATTCGCTCCGCTAGGGCGTTTTGGATCTCAACTGTCGCATCGGCCTGTGGCATGGCTGGATGCTAACCCCTAAATTACCCACTTCAAGAAACAAATCGTCATATCAGGATATGACGATGGGTAACGTGTGCCACGCGTTATGAGTTCTCAACTGAACAGCTTCCGGTCCAACGAGCGGTATTGAATGGCTTCAAGAATATCGTTCGGGCGGATGTCTGCGGCACCCGCCAGATCAGCGAGGGTGCGCGCGACTTTCAAAATCCGGTCGTGGGCGCGGGCGGAGAAGTTCATTTCCTCCATCGCGTGTTCGAGGTAGCCGTTACTTTCGGCATTCAGTTGGCAATGCTGCCGGACTTGGCGAGAGCCCATCGAAGAGTTCGTCGAGTTTGAGGATTTCTTGAATCGCTCCGTCTGGATTTCGCGGGCTGCTTTGACCCGACTGCGAATGACTTCCGATTTTTCGCCGGGATTGGTGTTGGATGAAAGCTCGCGAAAATCCACAAGCGGCACTTCGACGTGGAGATCGATTCGATCTAGCAGCGGCCCCGAAATTTTCTGCCGGTAGTTTTCGATTTGCCGCGTCGAGCAGCGGCACTCGCGTTTCATATCGCCATAATAGCCACATGGACACGGGTTCATTGCGGCGACCATCATGAATTGCGAAGGGAAGGTCAGCGAACCGGCCGCACGGGAAATCGTCACCTGAAAATCTTCTAACGGACCACGCAGGACTTCCAGCGTCTGTCGCCGAAATTCCGGAAGCTCGTCGAGAAACAACACGCCGTGATGGGCCAGTGAAACCTCGCCGGGACCTGGATTGGTGCCACCACCGAGAAGTCCGGCATCGGAAATCGTGTGATGGGGTGCGCGAAAGGGCCGAGTCGTTAGAAATGACCGCTTAGGATCGAGCAAGCCGGTGATTGAATGAATTTTCGTCGTTTCAATCGCATCATCCTCAGTCATGTCCGGCATGATCGTAGGCAGTCGTTTTGCTAACATCGACTTACCGGTACCCGGAGGACCCACCATGATGAGATTGTGCCCGCCGGCTGCGGCGACTTCGAGGGCGCGTTTCACATGGTGCTGGCCTCTCACCTCGTCGAAATCCACTTCGTAGCTCCGGTGGGAATTAAAAAACGCCCGGCGATCCAGATGAAATGGCGGAATGATGATATCCCCGTTCAGAAAATCCCATGCTTGCTTCAAATTGCGGATCGGAAAAACTTGTATCCCTTCAATAATCGCCGCTTCCGGAGCGTTTGCCTCGGGAACAAACAAGCGAGTTCTCCCGCTGCGTTTCGCCTCCAGGGCGATTGATAAAACACCTTTCACTGGCCTAACCGCTCCATCCAGACCGAGCTCGCCGACGACACAACAGTCGTCCGCATTGAAAGGCTTCGTCCCGCTGGCCGCGATCATGGCCAGCGCGATCGGCAGGTCAAATGACGGCCCTTCCTTTTTTAAATCTGCCGGCGCGAGGTTCACCGTCTTGACCCCGTCGTCTAGATACAGCGCCGACGCGCCGATGGCGGAAATCACCCGCTGCGACGATTCCCTAACAGCAGCATCTGGCAGCCCGACAATGATTACGATCGGTTTGTCAGCGCCACGGGCATTGACCTCGACCTCGACTTCTTGGGCATCGACACCGCGCAAAGCGGCTGAAAACAAACGAGTAATCATGTGAACAGCAAAACACTGGAAATTTCTC
>JAYVNE010000102.1:0-5320 GCA_043758615.1 Akkermansiaceae bacterium | reverse complement strand
TGCAACAGATGTTCGTCGTAAGTTACGAGATGAGAAGCAGAGCCATTTGATGCGCAGAGGATGAAAGCGATGTCATCGGCATCGGGTGGATAATTTTTATAGTGATAGAAATCGATGTGAACAGTTTCCCCTCGAACATTCAGGGCGAGCAAGAACTCACGGACAACCGGCAAAGTCACTCCTTGCTCGATCAGTTTTTCTGCATACTCGAGCAATATATCCTCGGTGTAGAGGATGATTAATTCTCCGCGCAGCCATCGTTCGATGATCTCGCGGTTCGGGCTTGATGGATGCAAAGATCGCTTCGCCGCAACGATTACATTAGTATCTAGAACGACACGGAACATCACACGTTAAAGCGCACCGATGATTTTGTCGTAAGCTGCGCGAAACTTGTCCGATGCTTCTTCTTGGGTGATGCCCTGCTGTTTTATTTTCTCCGCTTCCTCTATGGACTCCTTCACGAGTAGTCGCGCCGTTTCGCTGTAGCGTCGTGCGCGCCATTGCTCGAGATCAACCTGGTGTTGAACGAATGTGACCAGTCGGCCCTGAAGATTGGGAATGTTTCTCGCCTTGGATTCTACCTCCGGCGGCAGCGGCAGGGTGATGGTCATGGGCGATATTAGTTCGTTGAGCGATGAAAAACAAGGCGGCAATTTGTTCCGCGTATTCAACCTTGAACCTTCAACCCTGAACCTCTATGAATCGTCATGCGCATTCTCTCAGGACTTCAGCCCACCGGGCGGCTTCACATCGGCAACTACTTTGGCATGATGGAGCCTGCGCTGCGTTTGCAGGACGAGGGCGAGGCTTATTATTTCATCGCGGATTATCACGCGCTCACCAGCATCCACAATGCGGCTGAGTTGCGCGATAACGTGCGGAACCTTGCGATTGATTTTCTCGCGTGCGGACTTGATCCAAACAAGGCCGTGTTCTTCAAGCAAAGCGATGTGCCGGAGCACACGGAGCTGGCGTGGATTCTCAGCACCGTGACGCCAATGCCGATGCTGGAGAATTGCCACAGCTACAAGGACAAGACTGCGCGCGGCATGGTGCCCAGCGCGGGCTTGTTCACTTATCCCGTGCTGATGACGGCGGACATTTTGATTTACGACAGCGATCTCGTTCCCGTGGGCAAAGATCAGAAGCAGCATCTAGAAGTCGCGCGCGACATCGCCACTAAGATGAATCTCACCTTTGGCGGAGGCACTCTAAAAATTCCCACCGCGCGCATTCGCGAGGAGACAGCCGTGGTGCCGGGGCTCGATGGTCAGAAGATGAGCAAGAGCTACGGCAACACCATCGCGCTGTTCGAGGACGAGAAAGCGCTCAAAAAAAAGATCATGGGAATCCCTACCGATTCCACGCCGGTGGACTCGCCAAAGCCTATCGAGAACTCGTCCCTCTTGAGTTTTTACCGGCTCTTTGCGAGCGATGCGGAGTATGCCGCGATGGTCGGCGATTTCCAAAAGGGCGGCACCGGATACGGAGACTTCAAAAAGCGACTACTGGAGAAGACCTGGACGTTTTTTGCCGAAGCCCGCGAGAAGCGCGAGAAGATCGTCGCGGATAAAAACTATGTCGATGATGTGTTGCAAGCCGGAGCAACGAAGGCCCGCGCAGTGGCGCGAAAGACCATGGAGCGCGTGCGTGCGGCGGTGGGTTTGTAAGTAGCAGCCAATGTGAGGATGGTGATTCAAAGATATTAGTCAGCACTCAATGAGAGCACCCTTACGAATCCAAAAATGGCAGTGGCAGCGGTCTCGCTGCCAAATCGAAGGGGCCAAGGTTGGTCGTCCTAAACGGTCCATCGTCAAACTCCAGCTGGGGTGCCCTTCGCGGCGCAGCCCTAGACGCACAATCTCTCCTGAACCACACGGGCAAAGAAAGCACACCCATTTTGCTTCTCGCTGGCCACGGACTGCGACCATCGTTCCAGACTGCATTTGATCGGCCCTTGGCTGATGGTCAGAGATTACCAGCTTAAAGTGCGGCTTGGGAATTTTTCCGAACACTACCAGTGCATTCCGAAGCAACCCACGTAAGAGCATGAATTTCATAACGTGGCATCAAGGAAAGGTTCCATGTCGCCGCGTCCCCAGTATTCGGAGCTACCACAGATGGGACAGTCATTCTGAGGCATATGGCCAGGGTGACGATCCACACCTCGGTGAAATTGGCGCAGTCTTTGGTCCGCTGCGCCGTTTGGCCCGCGAAATCCTTGCAGTCGGTGAATCAACTCCTCAACCGCCATGGTTGCAACTGACGTGGTAAACGGAACCACCGCAGGACTAGGATTTCCTTCGCCTATCACGTAAGCTTCGGCTTTGCGTCGCACATATTCCGCAGGATCGACGCGCTTCAGCGACTCGGCGAATGCCCTCTGCACGTTGATCACCCCACGGCAAAGGAGGCAAGTGGTCCCAGGCTGGAGGACGGTCACACGTCCGTCGAATGCTTGAACTTGAGGTGGATTACCGTCCCCAACATGGATGGCTAAACCCATGTCGATAACTGGTGTGGAGTAGAAGTATGCGTAACGGTTTAAAAACAATCTTCCCGCGTTGTCGTCGGTGCAGCCGAAGATAATGTCGCAGGACTTAAGCGCGTCGCGGAAATTGTGGTCGTTCACCCATCCCCGGAAAACGCGCACGTCGACGCCAAGTTCCATGTCGTCGATGCCCCGCTTGATGAGGTCCACCTTGAGGCGTCCTTCAGCTACGTCTCTCATGCGAGAAAAATGGAGCCGATTCAAATTGGTCTTGTCAGCGGGGTCCTTGTCAAAAAGTGCGACACGACGGATGCCAAGGCGAGGAAGCAGCAACGAAGTCGCGCTGCCCGTGGCGCCACAGCCCACAATGCCAACGCGCAACTGCGAGAGGTCCTGGTTCATCGCCTCTCCCAAGGCGAGGGCCTGCCGGTGCAGAAAATCCAGGGGCTGGCCTGCGCCGCGTCCGGGATAATGCAGTGTGTAGCGACGGCCGACGACGCAGATCAAGTCGAGTAATTGAAATTCATTCGGATTGGTCCAGATGCGTCCGAAAATCCGGCCGTCCGGGAGGAGCATGAGGCTCACGAAGCGAAGAGGTCGTCCGTTCCGCTTTTGCACGATGGCGGCTAAAGCCGCTTCATTACGATCATCTTGGTCCGAAAAGCAATCAAGGCCTCCGGGGTGGTAGTGTATCAACGCGATGGTTTCCGTCTCGTCCCGGCAGCGGCGCAGCGCTTGGATGAAGTGCCCCGTGTTCCATGTGATATGCAAAGCGGAAGAAGAGATCACGGCGCTTTCGCTGACCGGGTCGAAGTGACGGGCGACAAACTTCTCCTGCTCGTAGCCAGTCCAAGGGTCAGCGTTGATTCTGCTTGAACCACAGAAGATGTAGCCCGCGGCTTCGCGTCCGCTCCTTTCCGTGAAATGACGGGTGATTGCGTCGAGCTGCTGCTCGCTAAGAATAAATACGGCGCGGTTCATTTTGCCTCCTTTAGTGCGTGTTCGACCCTCTTCAGCATAGTCCAGATACCGTCTTTCCCTCGACGCCAGTCATTGTTATGCCGTGACCAACGCTGCCAAGAGATGTTGTTGAACTGATGCGATTGGTCCGCGCATCGGGCATAGACGTTTGTGCCGCTAAGACGAACCCATGGATAGAGGTAGAACATATCCGGCGGGATATCCGCATAGCCGTTCGGCAGGATGATTAGAACCGAACTGGATGCGTGGTCAAAGTGGCCCTGCGGTAATTGAAAGCCCGGCAAAACCAACCCGTTGACGTTGGCAACGGTCACCTCCTCGAACGGCGGACCACGTTCGAGGAGGTATTTCCGATCCTTGCTTGGGAGAAAGGCCATGGCGCGTTACCCCTCGGTAGTCGTCTTCGCCGCCGTGAAGAAGCGTTCGGTTCCTTTTTCGTCCAAGTTCGCCTCGTCCTTGTCGGCGATCAGTTTGTCGTCGGCCTTATGGACCTCCTGCCAGACATCGAATTTCGCGAGGTCCACACCGGCGAGTTCCTTCAGCTTGGCGCCGGTGATGCGGGAAGCGCCCCATAAGAACTCGCGCTCGTCGAGAATGAAGCGATAGACCCGATCTGTTTGGAAGGTGATGAAGCGTTGGGAGGCACTTCCGCAGAGGTCCGTCGTCTGGTCGAGCAAGACCTCTTGGAGAAGACCGTCTGGCAGGAACTGCAATACGACAAAGTCGCTTGCAGGGCGTTTGCCAACCAAGTCAAGAAGTTGGCGTCCGGTGATGAGCGGGTCATGGGTTTCGATTTCTTGATCATCCACACGTATGCGGAAAGTTTGATGTGGTTGAGGTGCTGCGGTAGCTGTTATTGGTTTCATGGACTGTTGTATTGGGTTTGGACCTCACGCGAGGCCATTGATGTAGGTTAAATATAGCCCGGTCCCACCAGATGTCCAATCATACACGCATCTGATTTGCGTTTATTACACGCACTGCGTGTGACGTTGACATTCCATATGCAGAGTGTATTACCCATTGTGACCATTGACCCAATCTACGAGATTATAGGCGCGCGTATCAAAGACAGGCGCAAGATGCTTGGGAAAACGCAGAAGGAACTGGCGCACAGTCTGCGTATATCGAGGGGCTCATTGGCCAACATCGAAATAGGACGCCAGAATATCCTTGTGCACCAACTCTACAGGTTCGCCAAGAATCTGCAGTTGTCTCCAAATGATCTGTTGCCTCCACCGCCTTCCAAAGAATTCGATTCAAAGCGTATGTCCTTGTCGCTGCCCCGCGATCTAAAGAAAAACCAAATGGAAGAGGTGGCCAGATTCTTTTCTCAAGTAGCTACAAACGTAATCACTGACCCAAAAACAAACCGTGCAAAAATTTCCAAAGAATAGCCCCGAGGCCAAGGCGCAAGAATTGCTGGCCAGCCTTGGAATCCAGTCCCCACCCATTCCTGTGGAGAAAATCGCCAAGACACTCGGTGCGCAAATTCGTTTTGCACCGTTCGACAATGAATTGTCCGGCATGATTCACATAAAAGATGGAATTCCCATCATAGGAGTCAATTCCTTACATCATCCGAATCGACAGCGGTTTACAATTGCTCATGAACTGGGCCATCTTCAACTTCATCAAGATCTCATAACAAGCCACGTCCACGTCGATAAAGGCTTTGCGGGACTGATGCGCGACGGGACCTCCGCAACTGGAACCGAATCAGTCGAAGTCGAGGCCAATCGATTTGCGTCAGAATTGCTTTTGCCGGACGAACTAATCGTGCAAGCATTGGCTGGAAGAAAGCTGGACATAGACGACGAGGGGTTTGTGGAAGAACTCGCAAAG
>JAYVNE010000101.1:0-5321 GCA_043758615.1 Akkermansiaceae bacterium | reverse complement strand
CTGGGAGGGACGTCCGGGTGCAAGCCGAGGTAGAGGGCGACCTGCTCGACGGCGAGGGTGAAGCCGCCGAGGGCGCGAACGATTTCGCGTGCAGCGATTTCCTCGGCAACGCTGGCAAACTGCGGCTCGCCCTTTTCCAATTCGGCGACGATGCAGCGTTGGGCATCGCGCGGCGGCTGGTGGTCGCGGATGAGGGAGAGGGCGCTGTCCTCATCCAGCGCATCCACGGCGAGGAGGGCGAGACGGTCCTTCTCCGCCCGAAGATCGAGCCGCGTGGTGGCGACGATGCGCAGCCAGCCAGAACCCATGCCGCCCGGCAAGGTTGCGAGTTGCGCGGGGGCGAGCAAGTCAGACTCGGAGACGTTGTCGAGGAGGAGGAGGGCGGCTGCACCGCAGTCGGGGTCGCTGGCTTGGACGGCGGTGGCGCGTTGTTTGAGATGCTCGAGCACGCCGCGACCGAGCAAGACGGGATCGTTTTTCTGTGCGTCGTTCGGGGTGAAGCCCAGCGCGGCATCCCACGCGAGATCGCCGATGAGTGGGAGCAGTTCCTTTTTCCCCTCGGCGGCAATGCTCCACAGTCCAGCGGGATAGGAATCCGCCCAACCATGCGCGTAGGCGACGGCCAGCTCGGTCTTGCCCTGCCCGCCGAGTCCATGCACGGCGGTGACGACGCCGACCGCGCCGGTGCCGAGCTGCTCGTGAAGCTTTCTCAACTCTTCGCGCCGTCCGATGAAGTGCGGGTTCTGCCCGCGAAGATTGCCGGGCGCAGCCTCGGCACGACGCGCGCGCTGGAGGCGTTCCCACAGGCTACCGCCCAGCACGGCCATGCGCTTGCGGACTTCCTCCTTTTGCAACGCTTCCGCGCCCTCGGGGAACCAGGGTCGAAGGTCGGTGAAGTTGCCCTGCATGATTTCATCGAGCCATTTCGCATTGGCCTGTTCATCACTGCCCGGTGCTTCGACGAAATAGACGCTGGCCACGCTCTCGCTGCCCATGAGTTGATGCACCTGGCGCTTGAGGTATTCCTCCCACTCCCAGCGGCAATAGGGGCTGGCGAAGTAGCTGGGCGAGAGGCATACAAGGAGCATCTTCGACTGCTTCAGCGCACCGAGGATACGGAAGCGCCAGTCGTCGGCATCCTTGATTTCATCCGTGTCGAAAAAGATGCGCAGCGGCACGGTAGAGAACTGACGGTGATCTGCTAGGATGTGGTCACGGATGGCGGTGACCCAGCCGGTGGAATATGTGTCCGGGATGCGGGCGTTGTCTTTCCGTGAATAGGAAAGGAAGACGTCGTAGTTGGTGTGGTCGGACATCGGTAGATGGGTTGCCAAGCTTTAGGTCAGGGAGAGAAATGACGTTGGTAGTCCGCCCCGATCCTGTCAAGCGTTGCCGCCCGCAATTTTGCCGTCCGCAGCTTTCGCGTGGTTAATTTTTGCGTTGTAATTTTGACGAGTTTTTAATTCATTGCAAAGGGTCGCGATTTATTTTTGATCTCTGGTATTAATCGTCACATGCCTCAATCTCGCCTCGTCCGTATTTTTATCAGCAGCACGTTTCGTGACTTCATGGGCGAGCGCGACGAACTGGTAAAAAAGGTGTTCCCAGAACTGCGCCGACGTTGCAAGTCCCGTTTTGTTGAGCTGCTGGAGGTGGACTTAAGATGGGGAATTACCGAGGAGCAAAGCCGTCAGGGCGAAACCCTCCGAATTTGCTTGAACGAGATTGACCGTTGCCGCCCCAGTTCCCCGGTATTCTTCATTGGGTTGCTGGGTGAGCGCTACGGGTGGGTGCCGCCAGCCGACTATTACCCGAAGGATGTCTTGGAGAACCCAGAGTTGGCCTGGGTGAAGGATCACATCGGCGGTAAGAGCGTTACTGAACTGGAGATATTGCATGGAGTGCTCAACAACCCGACGATGGCTGGGAAAGCGTTTTTCTATTTCCGGCAGGACGGTTACGAGAAGAAGCACTGGCAGGAAATTCTTGCGGAGTATCCCGACCTCAAGCCTGAAGATTTCACGAACGAAAAGGAAGAGAACCCAGCAGAGGCAAGGCGCAAGCAGGAGAATATCAAGCAAAGGGTGAGACTGAGCGGCTTGAAACACCCCCCGCAGGATTACCAGACGCCTGAGCAGGTGGCAGACATGGTTTTGGAGGACCTGTGGGCGCAGATCGACGCCGCATTCCCTGCCAGCGAGGTGCCGGATGAACAGGAGCGCCAACGTCTTACGCATGATGTCTTCGCCCAGAGCCGGACCAAGGGCTACGTGCCGCGGGCGGGGTTCTTCGAACAACTGGATACCGTGCTAGGTCAGTCCGCCCCAGCAATCAAAATTGTCACTGGGCAGTCTGGCGGAGGCAAGAGCGCCCTGTTGGCTGCGTGGATGGAACAGGCCAGACTCCCCTCAAGGACGTTTGTCCACTACATTGGCGGGACGCCGGAGAGCAGCACCGCCAAGAACGTGGTGCTGCGCCTGATGGAAACCATCCGGCGCTGGGGTGCGGTGAACGACCGGATTCCTGACGACTTTGGCGAGGCTGTGGCGCTGTTGCCCCAGTGGCTTGAGAAAGCGGCAGAGGCCCAGGAACATGGCGTGCTCATTGTGCTGGATGCGCTGAACCAGATGGAGAGCGAGCATGACCAGAAGTTGTGGTGGCTTCCGAAGGCATTACCCAAAGGAGTCCACTGGGTCGTCAGCACCCTGCCCGGCACGAGCGAGGATGAACTACGGCAGCGCGGATGGATGGAGGAATCCGGCGTTCTTGAAGTGCCGCCACTCAGCAATGCGGAACGGCGGCAGATAATAGGAAGCTATCTGGAGCGGTTCGGCAAGAATATGGCTGATACGCTGGTGGAACGCCTTGCAGAGGCACCTCAGACGGGCAACGCTCTTTTTCTCAAGGTGGTGTTCGATGAGCTGAGGATCCGCGCGAAGCACAGGGATCTGGAAAGCTTGGTGGAGCGGATGCTGCGGGCCGGAGATCCGGTAGAACTGTTTACGCAGGTGCTCAAAGGTCTGGAGGAGTTCGACAAGGAGCGGCCCAATCTCGTGCGCGAGGCAATGGGTTATCTTGGCGTGGCCCGGAGAGGTCTTACCGAGAGCGAACTGTTGCAGTTATTGTCGGATCATCCTGACCCTGCGTCGAACCCTCTGCCGCACAGTTTGTGGGCGCCCTTGTATCTGGCGCTGGAGGAATCGCTGGTGAGTCGCGATGGACGGCTCTCATTCTTCCACGACTACCTAAGGCAGGCGGTGGAAAAGGAATATCTGGCCAAGGAATCGGAGCGAAGAAAAACTCACAGCCGACTCGCAGATGTGGCGCTGAGTTGGAACACGGAAAGCTTCAGCCCGTCGTTGAGGAACTACGGGCTCGCGTATGGGGCGCATCACCTGAGACAGCAAGGCGACCACGAAAAACTTTGGGTCTTGCTCAGTGATGAGGATTACCGCCGCGCACAGTTGGAGGAGTTCAAGCAAGCGGAGGAGGCCACTGAGGGACTGCGGCACGGAATTGATGTGTATGCACAGCGGAACGGACAGACGGGTGAGGACGACATCCGGCTGTGCTGGCTGATGCTACGCTGCGGGGAAGTCGTGCAGAATGCACGCACGAGCTTGCGTCCGATCTTCGAGGAATTTCGGACCAAGCCTTTGGACGAACCCAGCCGGGTAGAAGACGCGCTTAAGAAGCTGCAGATTCTGGACGCACCGGCATTTTACCAAGCCTGCCAGTTGCTGCTCTACATCGAGTGCGTGCGTAGCGAAGATGGCAGAGTTCCTCTGTCCGTTTCGCGGGCAGAGCACATCGTGGCTGCGGTTGAGTCCAAGGTGCTGAAGGGGACGAGTGTCTATCCGGTCACCGAGTGGCTCGATGAGAAGATCATTCTCAATCTGCCAATTGAGCTGTGGGAAAGAATGGCGAGCCGGACGAATGAAGCTGATGCACATTGGGCGAATGCCGCAAAGCTGGTTGCGGGGGCGAACTTATGTAAGACGAGCCTGGATCTTGCCGGGAGGATAGCCGATGCACGGATACAAACGGAAGCACTCAAATCAATCGCGCTAACCCTGCTACAGAAGGGAGAACCGCATATGGCGGAAGAGGTTTTTACTCGTGCGGTGGAAGCTGTCAAGGAAGTTAAAGGAGCGCGGCGGCAATCAGAAGCGCTGGGATCAATTGCAGGAGCCTTTTCAGCGAGCGAAGACAGCAAAATTCGCGGTTCGCTGTTTACTCTTGTTTTGAAGGCTGCTGAAAAGATTGAAGATCAATTTAGAGCGCTTGGCTTGATCGCAAGAGCCATGGCACAGGCAGGAGAGACCAACCAGGCATTGGAGGTTGCTGGAGTGATTAAAGACTTGGACCTCCATTTCACAGCACTTCGTCTGATCGCTGAAGCCCTGGCAGTGTCGGGAGAATATGACCGAGCGATCGAAGTGGTCGAAAAAATTGAAGATGAGGATTTTCAATGGCCTGCGTTCGGCTCTATCGCCGAAGCTATGGCGAAGGCTGGTGATTTTAATCGAGCACTGGAAGTGGTTGGAAGGATTGGGTATGCGTTGGATCAATCCGCGGCGCTTAAATCGATCGCAATAGCGTTGGCGAAGGCCGGGATGTTTGGGCGAGCGCTTGAAGTGGCCGGAAGGATTGAAGATGAAGGATGGCAATCCAGAACACATAGCCTGATCGCAGAAACTTTAGCGCAGTCTGGTGCATTTGACGCGGCGCTAAAGCTCGCTGGCACCATTGCAGGTGCGGATGATCAATCCAAAACGCTTGCAGTAATTGCCAAAGCTTTGGCTCAGGCAGGCGACAAGCGGCGGGCTGAAACGATTTTTGACCAGGCTTTGGCGATGATCACGCGGATCAAAGATAAGCATTATCGTTTCGATACGTTTCCTCAGCTCGCAAAATTCTTGGCGCAGGTGGGAGAATTCACCCTAGCATTAGAGGTGACAAAAGCATTCGATACTCCTATAGAGCGTGCGGAAGCACTTGGAGCGATCGCTAGTATTTTGCAACTAACAGAAGACAGCGCAGAACCCAATGCACTGTTCGCCATCCTATTGGAGATAGTAGAAAAGATCGGAGATGCGGATGATGCTTTCGAAGGGTTCCGCTCGATTGCCGGAGCGCTTGCGCAGGCAGGTAAAACACAGCGGGCGATTGAATTTTTCGCCCAAGCGCTTGAAGCAGTTGGGAGAACTGGAAATGCGCTGGCGCACTACAGAACGTTTGGATCGATTGTGAGAGCCTTGGCAAAGGCCGGAGAGATTGACCGGGCGCTGGAGGTGGCTGGGATGTGTGGAGCTGCACTT
>JAYVNE010000100.1:0-15735 GCA_043758615.1 Akkermansiaceae bacterium | reverse complement strand
CCTTGATCCCCAATCCACGATCTCCTATCACTTTCCCGCACCCCGCCACCATAGCTTAGTTTAGCCTTTCCGTGGCCGAACTTTCGGGTCCGCCTCAGAGCGCGATCACTGCGCAGGACGGCGATGCAGATACAATAGGTAGCGAGTTCACGGAACATCCCCAATGGTCAGCAAATTCACAAGGAGATATTGAACAGCCATGAAATACGATCTAAGAACCCACGTTCAAACGATACATTTTAGAATAGTTTACCCACTGATCATATGTATGATTATATCTTTGATTCTTGTATCCAGTAGTTTGGCGGGACCAGTGAGAAATGAAAAAGACAAGATTACTCTATCCTTAGAGCTTATCGAGGCTAATGGAAAACATCGCATTGTAAGCATCCTTTCCAATCAATCGGAGCACACGATCGCGGCAGCAAACTACCAAACTAACAGTGGTGAATTTTATTTCAAACTACTGAATCAAGCGGGTCATGAAATTTTACCCGATCCCAAATGGGCTGAAGAATTCGCCCAGAAAAGCTCTTACCGTTATAATCATCCAAGGTCTTTCAGAGCGGATCAGATTGATGCGGGAAGGAAATTCAAATTTGAGTTCGACTTGGAAGATGCTTATGGCTCCAAGATGGCCTCGGGAACTCAACTGGAAGTTTCTTGGGAAGGTATTTGGTTAGATCCCACCGTTGAGACCTCTGAATATCGGGATCAACAAGGAACGATGATTCCAAGTCGTGTTGAGAAGTATGCATTCTCGCAACACTGGAATCTCTCCGTCTCACTGCCTTTGACTGCTTCTCCAACCAAGGAGATAGCTCCTTCTCCTTCCGCTGCTAGCTCAATAGTAGAAATTCCGCCGCCCAATAAGATTCAGGAGGCAACTCCGACTCAAAAAGAGATGTCAACGAAAGCAGAGAACACGCTAGTAGGTCTACAATCTTCCATCAACCCGTGGTGGTGGCTGCTTCTCACAATCCCTTTCCTTTTTCTGATTTGGAGAAGTGTCCGACTGCGGAGGCCGTCGTAATTTCGCATGATATCAGGAGCGATCCCGGTGCCCACCCATTACACCCACTACGCTTCGGGCGAAGTTTTTACTTCAGATGAAGGTATCGGCTGGACAGCTCACGTATTCGACTAAATTTCACACCCGCCTTGCCATGGCCGATGGGAACCGTATGGTCGCGCCGGAATTGTCATGACTCCGTTCTTAAGGAAAATTCTCGGGATGAATTGGGTGCTCGTGCTGGTGATGTACGGGCTGCTGATTTTTGGCGTCTTTATGATCGAAAGCGCGGCGAGGCATTTGACGGTTTCCAAGGAATTGCTAGACCACTACGGCACGGTGGGGGCCTATTACGCGCATTCCCAGAAGATATGGATTTTGCTCGGCAGTGCCGTTTACTTCCTCGTTTCACTGACCGATTATCGGTGGATTCGTTGGTTAGGGATTCCCTACTACGTCACCAGCTTGGCCCTTATGGTCTTGGCGATGGTGCAAAACGACTCGGTTTACCGACTTAAATTCGGCACCTTTAGTTTTCAACCCGCCCAGCTTGGAGTTTCCTCGGGGATCTTGCTGATCGCTTGGTTGATGCAGGATTTACCAAAACTGCATCGCTGGTTTGCTCTGCCTTTTGTTAGGATTGGAATCATTGGGACGCTCGCGGCGGTTCCATTTCTGTTTGTGATGAAAATGGGAGATATGGGATCGGCCCTCGTCTGGATTCCGGTTTCCATCGTCGCCTTGCTAATCGGTGGAATCCCTTTCCGCTATCTATCATTCATGGCGCTCATTGGCGCCGGATGCATTCCGCTGCTCTACTTTGTGGTGCTTCCCCTCGTTTCAAAGCGCGGCCCCGAGCGGATCGATATCTGGCTGCGGATGATGCAGAATAAAGAAGTAGACATCGCCGGAGCGGCCTACGCGCCGCACAATGTCTCCATGGCGGTTGGTAAGGCTGGGTGGAAAGGTGTGGGTTGGAATGCAACTGCCGAGCAAGGATCACTGCACGACAAAGGCTTTATCCCACGGGACACCGCGCACAACGACTACATCTTCGCAGTGATCGCGGAGGAACTTGGTTTTCGTGGGAGTTTACTGCTGCTCACCGCATTTGCACTTTTATTGATTCAAGCTCTGTTCATAGGGTTTTACAGCCGAGATGTGTCTGGACGCTTGCTGGTGTGTCTAATCGTCGCTGTGTTTTTCGCGCATGTTTTTGAAAACATCGGAATGTGCGTCCTCATCATGCCCATCACGGGGATTCCGCTGCCACTCATCAGTTACTCAGGAACGTTTGTGGTGATTTGTATGTTTATGTTAGGATTAGTGCAGAGCGTTTGGATTCACCGCAATGCGATGCCCGCCATCAGAACGAAACCCTCGGAGGCATGATTTCAAATCCCGCTCAATGCTTCGTCGATTACTTCGAGCATGAAGTCAGCATCTGCTAGAGTAATGCACATCGGCGGCTTGATGCGGAGCGAGTTGCCAAAAAGGCCGCCCTTGCCGATGAGTAGGCCGAGGTCTTTGCAACGTTCGAAAACTTCGGCGCAGGCTTCTTTGGCGGGCTCTTTGGTCGCCCGGTCTTTCACGAGTTCCACGCCGAGCATCAGGCCCAGCCCGCGGACTTGGCCGATGATCGAATGCTTTTCTGCGAGCTTTTCAAATCCGCTCGTTAGATGTGCGCCGATCCTGAGAGAGTTTTCCTGAAGCCCTTCCTTTTCGATCACACGCAGCACCGCACGCCCTTGCGCCATCGAGACCGGGTTTCCGCCGAAGGTGTTGAAATGAATTCTGCTCGCCAAGGATTGCGCGATTTCGGGTGTAGTGACCACTGCCGCAAGCGGGCAGCCGTTGCCGATTCCTTTCGCCATCGTGACGATATCTGGCATGACGCCCTGCGTTTCAAATCCCCAGAAATGAGTGCCCGTCCGGCCAAAGCCCGCCTGCACTTCATCCGCGATGCACAAGCCACCGGCGGCACGCGCGTGCTCGTAAGCATGCTTCAAATACCCATCAGGAAACACCACCGAGCCGCCGACGCCTTGGATTGACTCGGCGATAAACGCGGCGATTTTCCCGGAAGTGCCGAACTGAATGATTTCCTGAATATCCACCGCGTATTTTGCACCTGCCTGCGGATCATCCATTCCGAATGGTCCGCGATAAGGATCTGGCATGCGCGCGTGTTGCACGCCGAACGAGTGGGGCACATTGAATTTCCATGTGTGATGCGAAGTCAGCGCCATCGTCCCGGGACTACCGCCATGATAGGCATTGCGGAGCGCAATGAGATCATAGTTTCCGGTGGAAGCGCGGGCCATTAGAACGGCGAGGTCGTTCGCCTCGGAACCGGAGTTCACGAAATAACAGACCTTGAGGTTACTAGGCATCTTCGCGGCGAGTTCCTTCGCATAAAGTGCGATCTGAGGATTCAGATAGATCGTGGTGGTGTGGTTGATCGTCTCATTTTGAAGAGTCGCGGCGGCAAGCACCTCCGGGTGGCAGTGGCCGACACTGACTGTGACGATTCCGCCGAAACCATCGAGATAGCGCCTGCCAGTTTCATCATAAAGATATTGTCCCTTGCCCTCAACGATGGTGATAGGCTTCTTATAGTAATGGAAAATCGCGGGGTTTACGAATTCCTTGCGCAGTGCAAGAATTTCATCCGGAGATGGACCCTCGTAGGGTTTCGGAATGTAATCGTAGGGAGGAAGTGTGGCCATGATTTTAATATGTTAGCGCTGAATGGGAACGGGTGAGATTTTTCTAAAAAGAAGATAGATTACGAAAGCCAAGCCGAGACCGACTAGCCAAGTGAAGATGTAGCCGCTCGGGTCGGCCACCAGTTTCCACGGCATCAATAAAACGCCGATGATTCCAGTGATGAAACCGCCGGTGCGGAAGGAGATTTTTTGGGGCGCGAGATTTGCAAAATCATTCGCCGGACTGACGACGTTGGCCGCGATGTTTGTGGCCAATGTCGCGATGCACAAAGCGAACATCGCGATCACGAGAACTAACGGATTTTTAAAACGCGTTAGTACATCGACCGGGTCCCAGATCGTCTTACCAAAGATCACCGCCGTGGCAGAAGTCACTGCCACACCGATGAATGAGTAGAGCACCATCGGGATCAGCACGACCAGATTTCCGAGAAAAATCGTGAGCACCGCCTGCCACCAGTTCATGCCCTTTTCGATGAGCGAGGAGGCGAGCATGTATGTTGGGATGCACGCCGCCATCGAGATCCACAGCGATGCGTAGTTCCAACAGGACCTCGTCCGCTTGTCCGTGGGAATCGCTGCTAGATCCTCGTTGGATAGACTGTCATCGGAATTTCGTGTCGCGTGCATGGCTTATGAAATCCGTGGCTTGCGCGCCAGAAAACGACCCCATCCCGGCTCGCCGACCCATGCGCCTTCGCGCACCATAATTTTTCCGCGAACGGTTACCAGTTCCGCACGGCCAATCACCTCGCGGCCCTCAAAGGCGGAGTAGTCGGTGGCCATGGAGTGAGTAGTGACGGAAATTTTCCCCTTCCACTCCGGATCCCAAATCACCAAATCCGCATCGCTACCCACGGCAATGGTGCCTTTGCGCGGATAGAGCCCGAAAATCTCAGCAGCGCGAGTGCTGGCACAGCGGACCAGCGTCTGTAAGTCGATACGGCCGCGGCAGACGCCTTCGGTGTAGAGTAGTTTCACCCGCTCCTCCACGCTGGGGATGCCGTTAGGAATGAGCGTGAAGTTTCCAGCTTTCCCAGTCGGCTTGAGGCTGGCGTCCACGCATTTGTTAGGATCGGCATGCCCCATGTGTTTTTGGGTCGCAAAGTCAAATGGCGCGTGATCGGTTCCCACAGTATCCACAGTGCCGTCCGCCAGACATTTCCACAGGAAATCCTGATGCTCTTTGGCGCGGATCGGCGGGCTCATTACATATTTCGCACCCTCGAAATCAGGGCGCTCCGCATCCCTGCTATCCAATGTGAGATACGGCGCAACCGTTTCGATCCAGGCTTTCACACCCCGTTTTTTCGCCTCAGTGATTGCTTCCACTGCGGGTATGCAACTGGTGTGAACGACGTAAACTTCTGCTCCCGTCATTTCCGCGAAGGTCATCAAGTGATGGCAGCCTTCCGCTTCCACCGTGATCGGGCGAGAAGGCTCATGCCACTCGGGGCCGGTCTTGCCCTCGGCAATGAGTTTCTTCTGGGTCGCCCAAACCAAGTCCGCATTCTCACAATGCGCGGTGACCACGACACCGAGTTCTTTGGCGAGTGATAGAGTCTGATAGAGCTCCGTATCCTCGATGCCAAACGCTCCTTTGTAAGCGAGAAAAACCTTAAATGACGAAATGCCTTCCTCCGCGACGATGGCCCGCAGCGCATCGGCGGTTCCTTCATCGAATCGCGTCACTCCCATGTGGAAAGTATAGTCGCACGAGGAAATTCCTGCCGCCTTGCTCTTCCAAAGTTGGATCGCCTCACACGGATCTTCGCTGCGTGATGGACAGCACATTTCTATCAAAGTCGTCGTCCCGCCCATGAGCGCGGCCTTGCTGCCCGTCGCGTAATCGTCTTTGGAAAACGTGCCCATGAATGGCAGATAGATATGCACGTGAGGATCGATGAAACCGGGAAACACCAATTTGCCGGTTGCGTCAATGATCTCGGCATCGGCCGGCGCTCTCAGATCAGTACCGATTTCCACGATCAAGCCATCCCGGCAAAGTATATCTCCGACAAACTGCGCGTCCGCAGTGACGATGGTTCCGTTTTGAATGTATAAAGTCATGCCGATCAAAAGCTTAAGAATTTTTTAACCGCAGATGAAGATCGAAGATGATATTTATCTACTTCCTAAATCTGCATTTATAGGTATCTAACTGCGGTTCATTTCTTCAATCTTCACTTCGCCCAGATTTCCCCATCGCCGTAGCCAAACCAGCGCGTGGTGGTGGTTTTCCGCTGGGTGTAAAATTCAACACCCTCCTTGCCCTGAATGTGTAGGTCGCCGAAAAATGAATCGTTCCAACCACTGAACGGAAAATAAGCAAGCGGCGCGGGAACGCCGACGTTAATACCTACCATACCGGCACTCACTCGCCTGCGGAATTCGCGGGCCGCCTTGCCGGAGTTCGTGAAAATCGCCGCACCGTTGCCGAATGCTTGGCGGTTCGCTGAGTCGATCGCGTCATCGAGAGTCTTCGCACGCATCACGGCGAGCACGGGGCCGAAAACCTCGGTTTCCATCAGCGCGTTAGATTCCTCGACGTGATCGATCAGCGTTGGGCCGAGGAAAAATCCTTCAGGCGCTTCGTCCACTTGGGTAGCGCGACCATCTGCTAGAACTTTCGCACCACCGCGTTCTCCCGCGTCGATGAGGTCTGAGACGCGGGTCTTGTGTTCGGCGGAAATCACCGCGCCCATGTCGGGTTGCAATTCCCTAACATCGGTTGGCCCGACTTTCATGGCTTTTACCAAGTCTGCTAGTGCAGGCAGCAAGCGCTCGCCCGCATCGCCCACGGCCACGGCAGTCGATCCGGCCATGCAGCGCTCTCCGGCGCAGCCGAAAGCCCCGTCTTTCACGGCCTCCACCGTGCGCTCCACGTCGGCATCAGGCATGAGGACAATAAAATTTTTCGCCCCGCCGGCAGCTTGCACGCGCTTTCCATGAAGGGTTCCCTTGCGGTGGATTTCTCGCGCGACCGGCGTCGATCCTACGAAGCTGATCGCCTTCACATCTGGATGTTCGAGGATGGCATCGACGCATTCGCGACCGCCATGCACGATGTTCATCACGCCGGGTGGCATTCCGGCTTTTTCTAGCAGCGCGACGATCCGCTGCATGGTGAGCGGGACTTTTTCGCTCGGTTTGAGGAGGAAGGTGTTGCCACAGGCGATCGCGATCGGCCACATCCACATCGGCACAAGTGCGGGAAAATTGAAGGGGCAGATCCCGGCAACCACGCCTAACGGATGTCGGTCTGTGTGGCAATCAATGCCGCGCGCGATGTTTTCCAAGCTCTCGCCCATCAGCAAACTGGGAATGCCGCACGCGTATTCCACCACCTCGATGCCACGCCGAAGATCGCCGCGAGATTCGGATAGAGTTTTCCCATGCTCCGTGGCGATGCCGAGGCAGAGCTCTTCAAAAGCATCGTCTAGCAGAATTTTCGCCCGGAAAAGCACCTGCGCCCGCTCATTCGGCGGCGTATCGCGCCAAGCGGGAAACGCCGCTTTCGCCGAGGCCACTGCGGCATCGACCTCCGCCGCGCCGCACATCGGGACGGTGGCGATGACTTTTCCGCGCGAGGGATTATAAACGGGACTTACGGCTTTTCCGGCGATTGCGACCCATTTTCCAGAGATATAAAGCGGGCAGACTGGATTTTCGGAGGCATTCATGATCTTAAAAATGTGAGTTTCACACGATTAAGACAATATCAGCGTATTCCATGCCACCCCGGCAAGTCCTTAACTTTTAAATGCAAGCAAGCCAATCATGCCCACACCGAAGCTCACTCCAGCACATCAGGGGGCGCCCGAGCGTTTTCTGTGCGGCGCGAATCCAACAGTCCGCCGCGTTTCTCGCAAGTGTGGCAATGATGATCCATTGACATTTGACGAATCTGGAATGTGACGCCACGTTCGACCGCGATGTCTGATATGAAGCATGTGCTCTTCGTTTGCACCGGAAATACCTGCCGCAGCCCGATGGCTGAAGGGCTGTTTCGCAAGGCGGTGATGGATCGCGCCGACTATGAAGTGAGCTCCGCCGGAGTGGCCGCATCCAAGGGTACCCCGCCCAGTGGAGAGACGACTGCAGTTCTTAAAAAACGTGGAGCTGTGCTGGAGGATTTCCACAGCAGGCCAATATCAGACGCGATTCTATCAGAGGCGACGCATGTTTTTACAATGACGCAGGGGCACCTCCAAGCGCTGGAATCGCGTTTTCCCCAGCACGCAGATAAATTTTACCTTACCTGTGAATTCGCAGATGTTCCCAGAAAAGGCACCGGGCTGGATGTGCCCGATCCGATAGGCATGGGCCGCGCGGCCTACGAGGAAGTGGCGGCGGTGCTTGAAAACGCCATTCCCACGATCATCGCCTACATCGATCAGACTTCGGGAAATCACCCGGTTTAAAATTCAACTAACAGGTATCAGATCATCCCCAGCTTCATTTTTCCTTCCTCAGAGATCATTTCCTGATTCCAAGCAGGATCCCAGACGAGCTCGACCCGAGCATCGTCGATGCCATCGATCATCATAATCTTGGCTTGCGCATCGGCGGCGATGACAGGGCCCATGCCACAGCCGGGGGCGGTCAGTGTCATTTTCACCGCAACGATTTTTTTCCCTTCGGATTCTTCGATGATGCAGTCGTAAACGAGCCCCAGATTCACGATATCCACGGGAATTTCCGGGTCATAAACGCCTTTGAGCTGACTCCAGACCTGCTCTTCGAGGGGGGCATCCTTGAGGCGCACGACTTCAGCTTGTTTCTTTTGCTCCTCCTCGGGATTCACGCCAAGCGCATCAGCATCTTGAGAAGAAATCCGAGCGAGGCCTTGCGAGGTGGCCACGGTGTAAGTTCCGCCCAAGCGTTGGGTGATGAAAACAGCGGTGCCGGTGGGGAGCAAGAGCGTGTCTCCGCTGGGAATCTGGATGGCTGATACTTCGCGGGTGAGCTTGATTTCTTCGTGCATGCGCGGAGTTAAAACTAGCTCCCTGCTCACGGCAAGGGGTGAGTTTTTTTTGGGCAAAATGAAAATGTGTGGGCCAAATCCCGACAAATGACGGATCATTCGTCGTATGGTTTTTGCAACACCCTAGGATTTTCATGTCCATTCACCAGCCCATGATCGAACCCGAGTTCTCGCTCAACCGCAATTTCCCCGCTGGAGTAGGAGAGGACCGGACGGGCGATGCGGTGGCTTTGATCGAGCGCATGGCAAAAGGTGAAGGCGACGCACTCACGGAACTTTATGAAATGTGGAGCCCTGTGCTGTTAGGCGCTTCGTTCCGAATGCTTGGGGATCGGCACGAGGCAGAGGAAGCCGTGCAAGATTCCTTCGTCCGGATTTGGCATCGGGCGGTGGATTACGATCCACTGCAATCCGCTCCTTTCGCTTGGGCCTTCGCAGTGATGCGCGGCTATTGCATCGACCGGCTGCGTTACCGCCACCGAGCCAAGCGAGATTCCTCGCGGGTCGTCCCGATCCATCTGCATGCGCCCACCGAAAAAAGCGAGGACCCACGGGTGATGGCCTTGGACGATTGGCGGCGGGTGCGCGCTGCGTTAGATACCCTCGGCACAGACGAGCGCAAATGCCTCGAACTCGCAGTTTTCCTAGAATACACGCATTCGGAAATTTCCGATCATCTCGCAACGCCTCTCGGCACGGTGAAAAACCGCTTACGTCGCGCCTTGGAAAAGGTGCGCAACCACCTATCACGTCATGAACTCTGACCCTCACGAAAACGCCGCCTGGCGGACATTTGGAATGCTCGATGCCGACGAAGCCGCCGGCTTCGACGAGGCAATGCGCGACGACCCGGAACTGCGCATCGCCTACCGCGATATGAATGGCCTGGGCGCCGCCATCGCCGCAGCCACCGTCACTCCTATCACTCCCCGGGCCGGTCAACTCGAACGCTTGCAATTTCGCTTGGGACTTCATGTTTGGAGGCATCCTAACTGGCTTGGCATCACCGGATGGGCCGCTGCTGCCGCACTCACCGTCATTCTAGTGTTAGACCACAGACAGACTCACCGCACGGAAAGCGCCGCATTCACACCCTCCGCTCCAATCGGTAAATCACCATTCCAAACGAGAGGGAATGATTCAACAACGCGTATCTCTAACGATAAAAGAAATGACTCTATCAAAGAGCCTGATGTAAGTGAATCAGAGCCAAATGCCGGATTGATTACCACCCAGCAAAGCCAGATTACGACAATCGCCAAGGCAGAAACCCAACGCTTGAACGAGGAAATCGAAACCCTGCACGGAATGTTAGATGAGGCGCAAAAACTCAATCAAAAACGTTTTGAAACGGTCTCTGGCATGGCTTGGCCTATCATCATGACCATGAGCCCGCCGGGCAACGCAAGGGCGACCACATCTCTGAATACGTTAGCTGAAAACTCCCCTCCTCTCACCAGTATCATTGGCGATGCCCTCGCGGGAGCGGCAGCCACCCCCGCCGCCGATCCGGTGAGCCGTGTCGGTGATAGCACCGCAGCGCAAGGCGTCCCTTCCGCCATTCCAATTTACGATGCCGCACGACGCGCAGGAACTTTAGTCGTCTTGAATCTCCCTCCGACGAATCCCGATGAACGCTACAATCTATGGGTGAAGACGAAAAATGGGGAAAATCCCACATTGGTGGGACAACTTCCCACAAGTAACACCGTAGGTTCCGAGCCGTATGATTTCAGCCTTGGAACATCGGCCATTATCCCTACTGGCTTTATACTAACAAAGGATCCGATTGATAAACCGATCAATCCCACATCAGCGAATACCATTTTGTCAGGCCCGCATTGAGCCGCCTCACCAAGTGGTGCTGACAGAGAAA
Organism: Akkermansiaceae bacterium; assembly: GCA_043758615.1. Lineage (GTDB taxonomy): Bacteria > Verrucomicrobiota > Verrucomicrobiia > Verrucomicrobiales > Akkermansiaceae > Luteolibacter. The sequence goes on along the minus strand of JAYVNE010000100.1, from coordinate 5,131 downwards.
TGGAGCATGGGGTCTCCGGTCTCGTCACTTGGAACATCGAGAGGAATCGCGAAATCCACTCTCGCCGCGAAATGATCTTCGTAGTGCCAGCGGATGCCGACACCCGTTGACGCAAGCTGGCCAACGTTCCCATCCTTATCCCGCTGAAGCAACGCGCCATCCACAGAGGTAATTGCCTGAAAATCCCCTGCTTTCCGCGTGTGAAAACTCTGTGACTGAAGTTCAATCGTGCCGACAATTCCTTTCGATGCGTAGCCGACGGTTTCATCGAATCCACGCACGCGGTAGAAACCACCGGCTGAAATTTGATCGGATGAGAGCAAGGTGGAATCCGCCCATTGGGCTTGGCAACGTCCAAGCAAGGTAGCCGCATCGCCGAGTTTCATGGTGCGCTCCAGCTCGATTCTAGCAATCCATGACTCGGCACCATCCGCGCCCAAGGCGATAAAATCACTGTCATTCGAGCCGAGAATTCCCTGCCCCGGACTGTAGATCAGCGAGGCATCTAACTTCGTCGATCCCAGACGATCTAAGCGGCGTCCCTTCCAGCCCGTTCCTATCTGGAAAAAGCGTACCGTGTCACGGGAGCCATCCGAAAAGAGGTAATCGTTGTCACGGAATTCCGCCCCCATGCGCCATTCCTGAGTGATCGACTTCCAACGCGGAAGCGGCACCCGGTAGCCTAGCGCCACACGCGAAAATTTCCCGCTTTGATCGATGGGTCCACCGCTCGCCGAATCCGATTCCGTGTAGCCTAACGAAATATCGAGCAGATGACGGATCGGCAATGGGATCTCATAAATTCCGCTAATGCCGCGAAGGCTCTTTGAGTCCAGCGATGAGGTGTATTGCGCGGTGACACGGTGATCGAGCGAGAAGACATCGCCATACTGAAAGCCAAGAAATACGCGCTCATCGCCGAGATCTCTGCTAAGTTGGTTGTCAATTCCGGCGTAAGCGCGCCAGGGTTTGTCGGCACGCATCCGCATCGTTAGATCGAGAGCGTCGGGTGCCGCCCCATCCGCATACGAAATTGAGGCGCGCCGCAATGGGTTTTGATTGATCCATTCCAGGTCCTCCATCACCACGTCCCCAGAAATTTCTTTTCCCGGCAGCGTGCGAAAGGCATCTGCGGAAAACTTCATTCCGAACGAGGGCTTTCCCGCCATCAGAATTGCGCCCGCGCGAGCAGGGCACACCATCACCGCAATGACACCCGAGGTGATTTCCTGAGGGGGAAACGAGACTTTGACAAACGACCGTCCCGCCAAACGAAACGCGGTTTCCAGCTCCGAATTGAGCTTGTCTAACGAACGTAAAGAAACCGGCTGGCCGATGCTCCTCTCGGCAATTTTTCGCAACGCCAACGCATCCTCATCCGAAAATCCTTCCAACAGAACACCCGGCTTGTTTTGTTTTTGGATATCTAACGAAGATTTTGCCGTCGTCCCGATGGCCAGACCAATCAGCGATGGAACGAGGATCTGGTCCTTTCCGGCTTTCACGCCCCCCGAGTCATCACGGGTGGGGCGATCAGGAGCGCGATGTTCGGTGGGGGCAATCGGGCGAGTTGCATCTTCGGCTCCAAAGCCGAAAACCGATACAGGAAATAGCCCACACAAGGATGCGAAAACGGTCAGTGATTTCATGAGGAAACGGCAAAAATAAAGGCCGCCAGAATCATCCGGCGGCCCTTGTGAATGAACTCATCTACGACAATCAGCGAAGGAAAACGTGACCTTTTTTGATCACTGCAACCGGATCCTTCTTCTCGCCTTTGACTTGAGGAACCACCGCGTTGCCCTTAGCCTCGATGACAGCGCCTTTGTCATCTTGACCGAGTTCGCGGGAGAGAGCGCTCGGAGTCTCTCCCTTATTGACGACCTCTGGGGCAGGACCACCGGCCATGTTGTAAAAAATCACATCAGGATTGTCACCGCCGCCGCGCTTAATCCAATCGAGCGGCACTTCCCCACCGTCCTTGACTGGGCCATCTTCAACCGTGACGACATCTTCCGGCTTTCCCTCACTGGAACTATTATCTTCGACCGTGGTGTCTTTGTCACCCTTGTCTGCATTTGAATCCGTAGGTGTCTCAACCACCAATGGCACATCAACAATCACTGGACTAATCACCACGTCAGGAGTAATCAGTGCAGCATCTTCAGCGAGAACAAGCGGACCCGCCACTAAAGCGGTAACAGCAACGAGAGCGGATAATTTCGATTGAATTTTCATGATATTTGTTTGGGGAGTTTGGTTTTGATTTGCAGCGAGTGACAATCATAATCCGCTGGCGCATTGAAATTGGATCATCTTTTTTTCACGACTTTATTTCAGCTTCTGCACTCCGTTAAAATTTCTCGTCGCGCTCGCTCGCTTCATGAGGCAAATCATTTACAAAGAGCACGCCAACAACAAAAACGGCGCGGGGCGGCGGGTGGCGATCGCAGCGTATTTGGCAACGCGCCAGCCCTTGGCGGCTTGTATCGCCATCCAGTTTTCCACCGCACCGGCTTCAAGCGCGCCAGATGGATGGCCCGGATAACAAACGGCTGATAGAGCACCGCCCTGCTTCAAGAGCCGGGCCGCGGCTTCCAGTGCAGCGAGCGTGGTGGCGGATTCGGTCGTCAACGCATGATCGTCTCCCGGCAAGTAACCCAAATTGAACATGACGGCGGCGACGGAATTCTGCGCCGCCTGCGATTCCATGGATTCGTGGGAATCTTGAAAAAACTCAACGCGCCCAGCAAATCCGGCTTGTTCCACTTTCGCCCGTGCGGAGGCGATGGCAGCGGCTTGCACGTCGAATGCCAGCACGCGTCCGCTAGGTCCCACGCAGTCTGCTAGAAAAAGCGTGTCATGGCCATTCCCCGCCGTGGCATCGATCACCAAATCACCATCGCGGAGAATCTCTCGCAGAATTTGCTGCGCCAGAGCGGTAGGGCGTGGTGGAAACATGGGATCGAGGTCAGTGGATTTCATAAACCTCAATCGTGGTTTAGGAAGACGCGCAAGTCCACTTCTGGCTCAGGCACTGTGCCATCTATTAACCATCTAACGAGGCGCGCTGCCATGCCCGGGGCGTAGAGCGAGCCTTTCGATCCTAGCGCATTACACATCCAGCCACCCTGCTCCAGTGGACCAATCAAGGGCTGACTGCGGCGCAGAATCGGCCGGACGCCAGCGTCGTGAGCGATGATTTGAAAATCATTGCCGCCGAGTTTACGTGCGATCTCTTCTACCCGCTCGCGGCCTTTTTGCGTCGGAATTTCATCCAGCTCGTTCCATTCATAAGTTGAGCCCACTTTGAAATTCCCGTCGCCGATCGGAACCAGCCAGCCCCCCGCCCCGATGCGGATTCGCGTTTCATCCCAGTGGCTGGCGTGCAGCGTGAGAATCTCGCCTTTCGCACACCGATGCGGGCCGAACTTGTGAGTCATAAGCCCAGCCGCACCATCGCACCAGATCGTGTTAGACGTGCCAGTAGAAACATCGCCTATTTCATAACAACCCAGTCTTTGAAAAAATTCCCGCGAGCCATCCATGAATGCGCGTGTGTCCAGCCGTCCGCCACCGCGCACTTCCACGGCACCCGCCCAGCCCGCCGGAGCGCTTACTTCCCCTGCCACCCAAGGCGCAACCATGGGATCGGTGATTTTTGATAGAATTTTCCCCCACTCCTTTTCCGATTCCGCAAGCCGCAGCACCGGAAACGCATGCCAGACCTTACGATCTATCAGGAGCTCGATTTCGGCGTAAAATGCCAGCGCGTCCGACAAAAAATCCGCAATGCGCCAGCTAGGTTCAAAATTTTTCCCGGTGATGGGATTCACCATGCCGGCAGCGACCCGCGAGCTTCCCCCGTTACCACGATCCACTAACAAAAATGGCACATCGCGTTTCCAAAACTCCCATGCGAGACAAGTCCCGGCGAGGCCTTGCCCGACGATGGTCCACTTAATTCCCAAATCTTTCACCGGCTCATCTGGTCAGAACTCCCGCACAACTTCATCCTGCAAACTCTGCCTCCTCGCACCCTCGCAGGGAAGAGTGAACTTCTATAGCCGTGCGTCTATGACCGTCGCACTTCAACTTCCCGTGCGGAATGAATGTCCGCGCTCTGTGAAAAGGAAATCACCGCACGACGGGCTCACTTTAGTATCAACTCATTGTTTGCCCGACCAAACTCGGCGCCAAAAACTGGTTGTTCGTTGGAAATGAAATGTCCGGGCAAAAGTGCGCCATTCTTTACACCATCGTAGAAAACTGCCGCCGCCTCGGCATCAATCCCAAGGAATACCTCACCGACGTTCTCACCCGCCTGCCCGGCATGCTGGCCAAAGAAGCCATCATCCTCACCCCGGCCAACTGGCTCAAAGCCCGCAGTGGCAGGCCGGAGCGCATGGCAGCCTGACTTCATAAGTGTCATAGATGCGGGAACTATGACATCTATGAACCCGCTGTAGCAAAACCCTATGCAAGGCGCTTGGGACTACGCTTACGATGTAGTAATATAAACCCGTTTCGTTATCCAAATACTTCGTGGAGAAACGGAATGGGCTTGAAACTCCGTTTTCCTCAACCACCAGCGTTTCTCCGAAGGGGCCGTATTCGTAGCGGGCGGAGATACTTTGGTCGCTCGCCTTGACGAGAGTCATGACGTTGCCGTTGCCATCAAAAGCAGGTAGATGGCTTTCCGTCCCTTCACGAATGGCGAGCAGGCCGCCGACTCCTCCCGCTCCCTGTGGAGTGCGGCTAAAGTCGAGGCCCCAGACGAAATTACGCTGCATCGTGTTAGTAGCATCCAGTTCGGCCACGAGATTCCAGCCGTCATAAAGAAAGCGCAGATCCTTCTGGAGAACCCATGCTGTGCCACGGCTTTTTCATTTGAAGGCATTGTTGCAGACCATGTTGTAGGGGATGGTGATTTTCATGGAGGAGAGTTCGAAGATCGCAGGCCATGAGAGTTGGGCGGCGTGGCGCGTCTTGAGGGCGATGAGGGCGCAACGCAATACGGCCAGATTACCGTTGAGATTGAGGTTTTTGGAGCGGGTGGCGTCTTCTTCGAAGAGCGCATCGCGAACCCAGTGGTTACGGATTTCGCAACCTCCCCAATGACCTCGCACCA